>DASRRU010000202.1:0-32298 GCA_035656795.1 Phenylobacterium sp.
TGTCGAAGGCGCGGCGGGAGACGAAGTGGATCAAGTGTTCGATCCGCTGGAACGGACAGGCGAATTCGCCTGTGCAGCGGCGCACCACCGTCTCGGCGCCGCCGGCCGTGGTCTCGCGCGCCACGGGCGTCTTCAGCGGACACGGGCAGATGGCCGGGAACTCATAGGGCGCGGCGCCCTCCGGCCGCTCCTCGGGCACGACGGCCAGGATCTGCGGGATCACGTCGCCGGCCCGCTGCAGGATCACGGTGTCGCCGACCCGGACGTCCTTGCGGGCGATCTCGTCGGCGTTGTGCAGGGTGGCGTTCTCGACGACCACGCCGCCGACCGTCACGGGCTGCAGCCGCGCCACCGGCGTAATCGCCCCGGTGCGCCCCACCTGGATGTCGATGGCCTCCAGGACGGTGCGCGCCCGCTGCGCCGGGAACTTGCGCGCGATGGCCCAGCGCGGCGTGCGGGTGACGAAGCCCAGCCGCTGCTGCCAGTCCAGACGGTCGACCTTGTAGACGACACCGTCGATGTCATAGGCCAGGTGCGGACGGACCGCCTCCATCCGGGCATAGGCGGCCAGCAGGCCCGCCGCATTCTCCACCCGCTCGCTCTGCGGCGTGGTCTGGAAACCCCAGGATTTCAGCTTGCCCAAGGCCTCCCATTGGCTGGCGGCGAAAGGCGCGCTGTGGATGCCCCAGGCATAGGCGAAGAAGCTCAAGGGCCGCGCGGCGGTGATCCTGGCGTCGATCTGACGCAGCGACCCGGCTGCGGCGTTGCGCGGATTGGCGTAGGTCTTCTGGCTGGCCTCGGTGGCCGCCGCATTGAGGGCCGCGAAGGCCTTGTGGCTGAGATAGACCTCGCCGCGAACCTCGATCTCCTCCGGCCAGCCAGAGCCCGACAGGGCCTTCGGCACGTCGGCGATGGTCAGGACATTGGCGGTGACGTCCTCGCCCACCCGCCCGTCGCCGCGGGTCGCCGCCTGCACCAGCCGGCCACGCTCGTAGCGGATTGAGCAGCTGAGGCCGTCGATCTTCGGTTCGGCGGTGTAGGCGACCTCGTCCCCGGCCGACAGACGCAGGAAGCGGCGGATGCGGGCGTCGAACTCGACGGCCTCGTCGTCGGCGAAGGCGTTGTCGAGGCTGAGCATCGGCACGCCGTGAGTGACGGCCGAGAACTGCGCGGCGCGCGCGGCGCCCACTTTCAGCGACGGGGAGTCCTCGCGCACCAGATCCGGAAACCGCGCCTCGATCTCCCGGTTGCGTCGCTTCAGGGCGTCGTAGTCGGCGTCGGAAATCGTCGGCGCATCCTGCTGATGATAGCGGATGTCATGGGCGGCGATCTCCTCGGCCAGCCGCGCCAGCTCCGCGGCGGCTTCGTCGGGCGTGAGGTCGGCGACGTCGAGGGTCATGAGGCGAACATATGCCTTCCTTTCCCGCGCAGCGGGAGAGGAAGGTTTTCACGCCCCGATGAGCGCCCGCGCGGCGGCGCGCGCGGCGTCGGTGATCTCCGCGCCGGCCAGCATGCGGGCGATTTCCTCCTCGCGCTCGGCGACGGAGAGATCTTCCAGCGTGGTGCGCAGGCGGTCGCCCTCCCCGGCCTTGGAGATCCGCCAGTGGGCGTCGCCGCGGGCGGCCACCTGCGGAGAGTGGGTGACCACCAGCACCTGGGCGTCTCGCGCCAGGCGCTTCAGACGCAGGCCCACGGCGTCGGCGACGGCGCCGCCCACCCCCTGGTCGACCTCGTCGAAGATCATCAGCGGCTGCAGCCCGCCGGAGCGGCCGGCGAGCGCCGCCTTCAAGGCCAGGGCGAAGCGGGCCAGTTCGCCGCCCGAGGCGATGGCGCCCAGGTCGCCGAACGGGGCGCCGGGGTTGGTGGCGATCTCGAAGGCGACCCGGTCGGCCCCGCCGGGACCCGCCCTGTCCTCAGCCAAAGCCTCGACGGCCACGCGGAAGCGGGCCTTGTCGAGCTTCAGGGGCGCCAGTTCGGCCATCACCGCCGTGGCCAGACGGTCCCCGGCGGCGGTGCGCGCGTGTGTCAACTTGGCGGCCTCGGCCAGGTAGGCGTCGCGGGCGGCGGCGAGCGCGGCCTCGGCGGTCCGCAGCGCATCACCCGAGGTCTCCACCGCCCGCAGCCGTTCGGCGAAGCGGGCGCGCAGTAGGGGCAATTCCTCCACACTGACCTGCAGCTTGCGGGCGAGACCCCGCAGGTCGAACAGCCGCTCTTCGGCCTTCTCCAGGCGGTCGGGCTCGAAGTCGAAGGCCTCGGCGGCAGCGTCGATGGCGGCTTCTGCCTCGGCGGCCTCGATCAGCACCCTGTCCATGGCGGAAGACGCATCGGTCAGCCGCGTCACGGCCGTCCCGGTCTCCGCCGCGCCAGCCAGCAAGGCGCGCTCGTGGGCCCGGCTCAGCGCCCGCACAGCGCCCGCCACGCGGGCCGACAGCCCCTCGAACACGTCCCGCGCGCCGCCGATGTCCGCCAGGGCCTTTTCCGAAGCGCCGAGGATGGCGCGCTCCTCGGCCAGTTGCGTCTCCTCGCCCTCGCGCGGATCGAGCCGGTCGAGCTCGGCCAGGCGCAGGGTCAGTTCCTCGGTCTCGGCGTCGGCGCGAGCCACTTCGGCGCGCAAGGCGTCCACCTGTTCGCGAGCCGCGCGCCAGCCGCGCCAGCCGCCGGCGACGGTTTCGGCCAAGGGGCTCAGCCCGCCGAAGGCGTCGAGCAGCGGCCGGTGGGTGCGTGCGTCCAGCAGGCCCACGGTTTCATGCTGGCCATGAACCTCCAGCAGCGCCTCACCGACCTCCTTCAGCACGCCGACGCCGGTCGCCTGGTCGTTGACGAAGGCGCGGCTGCGGCCGTCGGCGGAAAGCGTGCGGCGCAGGACCAGGTCCTCGTCGCGGGCATAGGACAGGCCCTTGTCTTCCAGCAGGTCCCAGACCGGATGATTAGGCGCCGGCGCGAACACCGCAGACGCCGCCGCCTGCGCCGCGCCGCGGCGCACCAGGCCCGCCTCGGCCCGCGCTCCGGTCGCCAAGCCGAGCGCATCGAGGATGATCGACTTGCCGGCCCCGGTCTCGCCGGTAAGCACGGTCAGGCCCGGCCCGATGGACAGGTCCAGGGCCTCGATCAGCACCACGTCGCGGATCCAGAGTCCGATCAACATCGCCGCAGAACGCCACAGAATCAGCGGCCAAGGAAAGCGCCGCCGGGACTCAGTTGATCACTTTTTGTTCTCATCGCCAAGGTGCGCGCCTCAGGGGGAGCTGTCGCGCAGCGACTGAGGGGGTTTCATCAGCCGATCCCGTGGGCTGGAACCCCCTCCGACCCTACGGGCCACCTCCCCTGAGGGGCCCCTAAGGGGAAAGATCTACGGCGTCGGCGAGCGGGTCGGCGTGGGGTCCACGTCAGGCTCCGCTGCAGTGGGGGCGGGTTCCTTGCCGCCGAGGAAGGGGATGTGGAAGAAGCTGCGCTTCTTCTTCGCCGGCTGGTCAGCCGTCGCCGTGTCGGCTGCAGCCGGTGCGGCTTTGTCGGCCTTGGGCTTGGTGGCCATGGCCGCGGCTGTCGTGTCCGGCCCGGTGGGCGGCAGGACCGTGCGAGTCTTGTCCTTGGTGAGGGCCGCATGGAAGACGCTGCGCTTGGACACCACCGCCGGGATTTCCTGCGGGCGCAGACCCTTGGAGGTGAGCAGGTCGTAGGCGTCGCGGTACCAGGGGTCGCCCGGATAGTTGTAGCCGAGGACCGCTCCGTCCTTCTTGGCCTCGTCCAGCAGTCCCAGCGTCAGATTGGCCTCCACCAGTCGATAGAGCGCCTCGGGCGCGTGGCTGGTGGTCTGGTAGCGTTCGGTGACGGTCTTGAAGCGGTTGATCGCCGCCAAGGTGTCGTTCTGGCGCAGATACCACCGGCCGATGGTCATTTCCTTGCCGGCCAGCTGGTCGTTGACCATGTCGATCTTCAGCCGGGCGTCGAGGGCGTATTCGGTATGCGGATAGCGCGAGGTGACTTCGCGCAGATTTTCCAGCGCCTGGCCGGTGGAGGCCTGGTCGCGACCCACGTCGACGATCTGCTCGAAGTAGCAGATGGCCTTCAGATAGTGGGCGTAGGCGGCGGCCTGGTTGCCCGGATAGAGCGAGATGAAGCGGTCGGCGTCGGAAATCGCCTCGTCATAGGCGTTGGCCTGATAGTGGGCGAACGCCTGCATGAGGATCGCGCGGCGCGACCACTCCGAATAGGGATGCTGGCGTTCGACCTCCTGGAAGTAATCGACGGCCTGGCTCCACATGTGGTGGTCCATGCGGTCGGCGCCGGTGGAATAGAGCAGCTCCACCGGGCGTTCCTCATAGGCGAGCTTCGGCTTCGGCTTCGGGCGCGAGCCGCAGGCCGACAGCGCGACGCCGCAGAGGAGCAGAACGAGCGCGGGGCGGACCCAAGTACGAACGCCCAGATTGCGAAGAACAGGCACCTTCACCTCAAAAGACCGACGCGCGCCCCCACGCGGAACACAGCTTCTACACCAGGGACTGTAGCGCGCAAACTGAAGCGGGGTCGCAGGCAAACGCACTCAACTCGCAGGCGTCATCCCGCTTTCGCGGCACGCGAAGACCCGGCCCCATGGAACCGGGCGCCCGCAGCAAAACCGCGGCGGCCACGCAGAATTCCAGACCTGGATGCGCCTGTTTCCACGGCCCCCCCCCCGGACAGGCGCCATGCGCTTTGCGGGATGACAGCCGGATTGGAAGACTTGGCCGTCAGACCGCGATGGCGATTTCGTCGGCGAAGGTGCGGACCCGGAAGGCCTCGGGATGGGCGGCCAGCGCACGGACCAGCTGGTTGTTGATCCCATGTCCGGCCAACTCGCCCTCGAATCGGCCGAGAATCGGCGCGCCCAGGACGTAGAGGTCGCCGATGGCGTCCAACGCCTTGTGGCGGACGAACTCGTCGGGGCGGCGCAGGCCCTCAGGGTTCAGCACCCGATCGCCCTCGATCACGACGCAGTTTTCCATCGTGCCGCCGCGGGCCAGGCCCATGGCGCGCAGGGCCTCGACCTCGTGCAGGAAACCGAAGGTGCGGCAGTCGGCCAGCTCGCGGCGGAAGGCCGCCTCGTCCATCGGCAGGTCGATTTCCTGGCGGCCGATCACGGCGGTCGGGAATTCAATGGCGAAGGCCATTTCGAATCGCATCGCCGGCCGAAGCGTCGCGCGCTTGTCGCCGTCGACCACTTCGACGGTGTCGATGATCTCGATGAACCGGCGCGCCGCGGCCTGCGGCCGGCGCCCCGCGCGGTCGAGGATCCTGAGGAACGGCCAGGACGAGCCGTCCATGATCGGCATCTCCGGCCCGTCGAGCTCCACGACGGCATTGTCGATGCCGGACATCACCAGGGCGGCCATCAGGTGCTCGATGGTGGCGACGGAGACTCCGGCGTCGTTGCCGATGACCGTGCCGAGCTGAGTCTTGATCACCGTCTCAGGCGCGGCGATGACCCGGTTGTCGCGGTCGGTGATGTCGGTGCGGACGAAGACGATTCCAGCGTCGCAATCGGCCGGATGAACTGCAACGTGCGTGAATTCGCCGGTGTGCACGCCGACGCCGGCGAACAGCGCCGGGGTCTTGAGGGTATGCTGGAAGGCGCCGCTCTGAAAACCGTCTGCCGCCACGCTGGGACCTTCCCTGGAACTGGGGCGTAAGCCCCGCTGACCGAGGAGCGCCACAGGTGCGGTTAGTGCCCCTGGTGCGCCGCAGCAAAACAATCCCTGTTTCGCAATGTTTCGGTTAACGGAGTGCGAAAACGAACAGCGCCGCGGAAGCCTTTTGGGGCCACCGCGGCGCAGCTTCTATTCTTAGAGTCTTCAGCTAGTTGGCGAGCCGACGCAGGAAGGACGGGATCTCCAGATCCTCGCCCTGGTGGGTCTCCTCCACGGGGGCCGCGGCCTCTGCCGCAAGCGCGCCGCCGCGGCTCGGTTGCGGACGCGGCGCGGGCGCTGCGGCGGGCCGGGGCGCGTCGTAGCGCGGACGGCTGCCGAAGATGCTCAGGAACCCGCCGCGGGGGCGGCGCTCCTCATAGGCGGGCTCGGCGAACAGCGGCTCATCCTGCGGCTCGGAGACCGCCGGATCGACGATGCGGGCGATCGGCTGGGTCACCACCGGCTCGGGCGCCGGCTGGTAGGCGACCGGCGCCGGAGCCGCATAGAGGTCGGGCTGGTCCTCGTCGAGCGCGGCCGTGGCGAATGCAGGCGCTGCGGCAGGCGCGGGCGCATAGGCCGGAGCTCCCGCCGGCGCAGAGCCGGCCTCGGAAAGACGCAGGGCGGGCGCGGTCATCGGCCGCCGCTCGAGCTTGGGCTCGATGGCGGCCATCGAGGCCCCGTCCATGCCGGTGGCGACCACGCTGACGCGGATCATGCCGTCCAGCGAAGGATCGAAGGCCGCGCCGAAGATAATGTTGGCTTCCGGATCGACCTGCTCGGAGATGGCGTTGGCCGCTTCGTCGACTTCCAGCAGGGTCATGTCGAGACCGCCGGTGACGTTGACCAGCACGGCCTTGGCGCCCTTGAGAGACACTTCGTCGAGCAGCGGATTCTGGATGGCGTTCTGGGCGGCCATCAGCGCGCGGTCGTCGCCGGTCGCCTCGCCGGTGCCCATCATCGCCTTGCCCATCTCGGTCATCACCGTGCGGACGTCGGCGAAGTCGAGGTTGATCAGGCCCGGCAGCACCATCAGGTCGGTGATCGAGCGCACGCCGGAATGCAGCACCTGGTCGGCCGTGCCGAAGGCTTCGGCGAAGGTGGTCCGCTCATTGGCGACCCGGAACAGGTTCTGGTTGGGGATGACGATCAGAGTGTCGACATAGCGCTGCAGCTCGGCGATGCCGGCGTCGGCCAGACGCATGCGGTGGCGGCCCTCGAAGTGGAAGGGCTTGGTGACCACGCCCACCGTCAGGATGCCGCGCTCGCGGGCGCACTTGGCGATGATCGGGGCGGCCCCGGTGCCGGTGCCGCCGCCCATGCCGGCGGTGATGAACACCATGTGCGCGCCATCGAGATGCTCCCCGATCTCCGGGATGCTCTCCTCGGCCGCTTCCATGCCGATCTCGGGATGGGCGCCGGCGCCGAGGCCCTGGGTCGCCAGCACGCCCAACTGCACGCGGCGCTCGGTCTTGGCGAACTGCAGCTGCTGGGCGTCGGTGTTGGCGACAACGAACTCGACGCCTTCGAGCCCCGCCTCGATCATGTTGTTGACCGCATTGCCGCCGGCGCCGCCGACGCCGAAGACAACGATACGCGGCTTCAGTTCTGTCGCGCGCGGTGCTGAAAGAGCGATAGTCATGGGACCCCTGCGTCCTTCTTAATTTGCGGCCCGGAGCGCAGCAGCGGACCCGCCGGCCGCACGCCTCGTAACTAAGCGTTAAGTACGCGCCGACACCCTTAATCGAGTGTTAATCGCTTACCTTGAGTCGCGAGCGGGTCGAGCGCCACAGTTGCGGAAAAATCTCCTTGCGTCACAAGGCGTAAGCCGAATCAGCCGGAGCCTGCGACGTTGTGACTCGCCCCTGACTCACCTGTGAAAGCCGGGGATAGGTCGTTAAGCCCTCCCCTCGCGGTGAGCTAGCCTGGGGTCAAAGGTTCTCGCGTAGCCACGACGCCGCCTTGGCGACCGGGTTGGCGCGGGGGTCCAGCGGCTCTCGGCGCAGCTTGGCCGAGGCCAGCGCCTTGGCGCTGACCGCCTCGCGCGGGCCGAAGGCGGCCCGGTGCAGAATGCCGGCGGCGGCGGTGAAGGCCGGGCCCGACGCCGCGTCGGCGAGGTGTGGCACACGCCGCGGACGGCCCAGACGCACCGGGCGGTCAAATACGCGGACGGCCACTTCCCGCACGCCGGCCAGCTGGCTCGCCCCGCCGGTCAGCACCAGTCCCGCGCCAGGCTCGATGGGCGCGCCGGAGGCCTTCAGCCGGTCGCGCAGCAGCTCGAGCGTTTCTTCGACGCGCGGAGCGATGATGCCCTTCAGCAGGCTGCGCGGGGCGATGACCGGGCCCGCGCCGGGGTCGTCGCCACGCGGCGGCGCCTCGATCATCTCGCGGTCCTCGTTGGCCGAGGCGATGGCCGAGCCGTGCAGGGTCTTGATCCGCTCGGCGCCGGCGATGGAAGTGGAAAGCCCGCGGGCGATGTCCTGGGTGACGTGCTGGCCGCCGACCGGCACGGTCTCCACGTGGACGAGGCTGCCGGAATTGAACACCGCCGCCGACGTCGATCCGCCGCCCATGTCGATGCACACCGAGCCCAGGTCCATCTCGTCTTCTTCCAGCGCGGCCAGGGCCGAGACGAAAGGCGCGGCGACCACGCCGTCGAACTGCAGGTGGGCGCGCTCGACGCAGGCGCCCAGCGTCTGGAACACCGCTTCGGAGACCGAGACGACCAGCAGTTCGACGCCCAGCGTACGGCCGAACATGGCGCGCGGGTCGCGCACGCCGCCCTGCCCGTCCACGCTCCAGGCGATCGGCAGGATGTGGGCGGCCCGCCGTCCCGGCAGCTTGATCTGGGCCAGGGCGTGGCTGATCGCACGCACCAGGTCGTTGTCGCTGATCGGCCGCGCGCCGATCGAGACACGGCCGGCCACGCGGTTGGAGGTGAGCTGGCCGCCGGCGGTGGCGACGGTGACGCCCTGGACGTTGACCCCGGCCACGTTCTCGGCCCGCTCGACCGCCTGGGCGATGGCCTCGGAGGCCTCATCGAGGTTGACGATGGAACCCCCGCGGATGCCGCGCGACTGGACGTAGCCGACACCGGCGGTGGTGAGCGTGCGGTCGCCCTTGCGAACCCCTTCGGGTTTCATGATGAAGCAGGCGACCTTGGCCGCGCCCAGGTCCACGGCGGCGACCACCGGCGGACGCACCAGCGCCGCCTTCAGCCCCTCGCGGCCATCCTTGCGCCCCACCGACTTCGTCTGGGCGAACTTGCGCTCTTCGGCGGGGGCTTCGGCTTGGCGCGCCAGGTTCAACATCAAGCGATCTTCCATCTGCGGTCAGAGCCCCGCCCCGGTGGGCGAGCTGTAGGATTGGGATTGCAGCGCGGACGCCGCGCGCGGCCGCACGGCGACCACGTCGGGATTTCGCAGGTCGATGCGGTCGAACCCCAGCTCGAGGACGCGCGAACGCTGGTCGAGGCGCTCCAGTTGCATGAGCGCGCCGTCGACGCCGTCGGCCGGCAGCTGGATCAGCGAGCCGTCCTTCATGCGGATGTCCCAGCGGCGGTCGTCGACGCGAACCAGGGCGTCCATCTGGCCGATCAGGCGCGGACGCTGGGCGATCACCGGCAGGATCTCCGGCGCATGCTCGGCGGCTCCCTCGCCCACCACCAGCGGCAGCCTGGCGAAGCGGGCGGGGTCGGCTTCCTTGATCACCTGGCCATGGTCATCGATGACGAACTGGCGTCCCGCATGCTGCCAGACGGCGAGTTGGCGGTGCTCGACGACGGCGATCACCAGGGTGTCGGGCAGCAGGCGCACGATGCGCGCTTCCTTCACCCAGCCGACCTGCTCGACATTCCTGCGCATCGACGTGAGATCGAGGCCGACCAGCGGTTGGTCCCTGTAGACCCCGGCGGCCTTGACGATGTCGGCGGTGGCCATGGGCGATGCGCCCTGCACCTCGATGGTCTTCAGCCGGAAGCCCGCCGCGCCAAAGCGGCCATCGACGCTGCTGCCGATGGCCGAGACCAGGCGCTGTCCGCGATGGCCGGTGGCCAGGGTGACGCCGAGCGCCAGGGCCAGGACGACCGCGGCGCCGCCGAGCGCCAGCTTGGGGGATAGCCCGTGGGGCTCACGGACCGGCCCGGCCGTCCGACGGCCAGCCCGCGCGGGCTTCGGCGCCGTCTTGGGTGAGGGTTTCGCCTTAGCTTGCGAGCCCCCCCGCACCGCCGCGGGCATACGCGTCCTCCGTAATCCAAAGCACCAGAGCGTCGAAATCCACGCCCTGCAGCGCCGCCTGCTCTGGGATGAGCGAAGTGGGCGTCATGCCGGGCTGGGTGTTGATCTCCAGGAGGACCAGAACGTCGTTAACATCGTCATAACGCAAGTCCGACCGGGTAACCCCCCGGCAACCCAGGGCCGCATGCGCCGCCTCGCTCATTCTAAGAGCTTTTTCAAAGGCATGGGGCGGAATTTCGGCCGGCACAATGTGCGTCGATCCGCCCTCCGCATACTTCGCCTCGTAGTCGTAAAAACCTGTGCGCGGAATGATGTCGGTGACGGTCATGGCCTTGCCGTCCATCACCCCCACGGCGAGCTCGCGCCCGGCGATATAGGGTTCGATCATCACCGCCTCGCCGAAGGTCCAGGACGGGGCGACGATCTCCTGCGGCGGACGGTTGGCGCCCTCGAACACCAGGAATACGCCGACCGAGGATCCCTCGGCGTTGGGCTTGACCACGTAGGGCGGCGCCATGACGTGGTCCGCGGCCGCCTCGAAGCGGTTGAAGAGCCCGCCGCCGGGTACGATCACGCCGGCCGCAGCCAACACCGCCTTGGCCTTGGCCTTGTCCATCGCCAGGGCCGAGGCCAGCACGCCCGAGTGGCTGTAGGGCAGGCCCAGCGTCTCCAGCACTCCCTGCACGCAGCCGTCCTCGCCCCACTCGCCGTGCAGGGCGTTGAAGCAGACATCGGGTTGCAAGGCCGCCACCACCTGCGCCAGGTCGCGCCCGGCGTCGACGCGCGAGACCCTGGCGCCCAGCCGCTCAAGGGCGTCTGCGCATTCCCGCCCGGACACCAGGCTGACCTCGCGCTCCGAGGAGAGCCCGCCCAGCAGGACGGCGACGTGATGTCCGGAGAGGGGGGCGGTCATGGGATCGTCTCAACGGCTGGGGGAAATGGCCTCGGCAACGCCGTGGCCCGCGGCGCGGCCAGGGTCAAGGCTTCGGTCGGCTCAAGCCTCCGGCGCCCGTCCGATCCGTTTGATCTCCCAGTCGAGCACGATGCCCATCTTGGCCTTCACATCGGCCCGAACGGCCTCGCCCAGGCCCTCGAGGTCGGCAGCCGTGGCCTCGCCGGTGTTGATCAGGAAGTTGGCGTGCAGCGGCGAGAACATCGCCCCGCCAAACAGCTTGCCGCGCCATCCCGCCTCGTCGACCAGCTTCCAGGAGGAATGCCCAGGCGGGTTCTTGAAAGTCGAGCCGCCGGTCTTCTCGCGGATCGGCTGGGTCTGTTCACGGCGAGCGGTGATCTCGTCCATGCGGGCTTCGATGGCGGCGGGATCGCCGGGGCGGCCCGCGAAGAGGCCACCCAGGAAAATCAACGGCTCGGCGGCGGCTCGGGCCGACTTGCGGTAGCTGTAGTCCAGGTCGGCGTTGGAGAGCGTGAGCCGCTGGCCCGAGCGGGTCAGCGCATAGGCCTCGACCAGCACGTCCTTGGTCTCCGAACCGTAGCAGCCGGCATTCATCACCAGGGCGCCGCCGACCGATCCCGGCACGCCGCGGTAGAATTCCAGGCCCGCGATCCCGGCCTTGGCCGCCTCGCGCGCCAGGGTGGCGTCCAGCGCCGCGGCGCCGGCGAAGATGCGGGGCTCGCCCCCTCCCTTACCGGCCTTGGGCTCGACCGCGGCGAAGGCCTTGCCCAGGCGGATCACCACGCCGTCCACCCCGCCGTCCCGCACCAGGGTGTTGGAGCCGACGCCGAGCAGTGTCACCGGCGTGGCTGGATCCAGTTCGCCCAGGAACCCTGCCAGGTCGTCCTCGTCCTGGGGCAGGAACAGTACGTCAGCCGGGCCGCCCACCCGCAACCAGGTGAAGGGTCCGAGCGGCTCGTCGAGGAGCAGCTTTCCGCGCGTCTGCGGCAGCCGGTCGCGCCAGCTCATTCCGCCGCCAGGCCCGCGAGTTGATCCGGCAGGGCGTAGGCCCAGGCGGTGATGTCGCCGGCGCCCAGCAGCACCACCAGGTCCCCGGGCCTGGCCTCTTCGCGCACGAGTGCTGGGAGGTCAGCCGGTCCGCCAAGGGCCAGCACACGGCGATGTCCGTAGCGGCGCAGTCCATCCACCAGCGCATCGCGGTCAATCCCCGGCAGGGGCGCCTCGCCCGCCGCATAGACGTCGGCCACGATCACCACGTCGGCGTCGTTGAAGCAGCTGCAGAATTCGTCGAACAGGTCGGCCAGGCGCGAGTAGCGGTGCGGCTGGACCACGGCGATCACCCGCCCCTCGGTGACCGCACGGGCGGCCTTCAGCACCGAGGAAATCTCCACAGGATGGTGGCCGTAGTCGTCGATGATCCGCACACCGTCGGTCACCCCGGTGGTCGTGAAGCGCCGCCGGACCCCGCCAAAACCCGCCAGGCCCTTGCGGATGTCCGCCGCGCTGACCCCCAGCTCTCTGGCCACTGCGATGGCGGCCAGGGCGTTCATGGCGTTGTGATGCCCCGCCATGGGCAGGCGCAGGTCGTCGTAGCGGATGATCTCGTCCCCGTCGCGCTCGGAACGACGCGGATGGATCACCACGTCGAAGCGGCACCCGTCGGGGCCCATGCTGAGGTTCTCGGCGCGGACCTCGGCCTGGGGATTGACGCCGTAGGTGACCAGGCGCCGGTTCTCGACCCGGGCCGACATCGCCTGGACCTCCGGGTGGTCCGTACAGATCGCGGCAAAGCCGTAGAACGGGATGTTCTCGACGAAGTCGCGAAAGGCCTTCTTGACGGCCTCGAACTCGCCGTAGTGGTCGAGGTGCTCCGGGTCGATATTGGTGACGATGGCCACGGTGGACTTGAGCTTCAGGAAGGTGCCGTCGCTCTCGTCGGCCTCGACCACGATCCAGTCGCCGGCGCCGACCTTGGCGTTGGCGCCATAGGCGTTGATGATGCCGCCGTTGACCACCGTGGGGTCCAGGCCGCCGGCGTCCAGCAGGGCGGCGACCATGGAGGTGGTGGTGGTCTTGCCGTGCGTGCCGCCCACCGCCACCGAAAACTGCAGGCGCATCAGTTCGGCCAGCATCTCGGCCCGGCGAACCAGGGGAAGGCGCCGCTCCCGACCGGCGGCCATCTCAGGATTGTCGGCCTTGATGGCGGTGGAATAGACCACCGCCGAGGCGCCTTCCACATGCGCCCCGTCGTGGCCGATGAAGATCCTGGCGCCCAGTTTTTCCAGTCGCTCGGTGTTGGCCGAGGCCTTGGCGTCGGAGCCCTGCACCGCATAGCCGATGCGCAACATGATCTCGGCGATGCCGCTCATGCCGATGCCGCCGATGCCAATGAAGTGCACGGGGCCGATGTCGAAGGGCACGGGACGTCGGGTCATGGTCAGGTGCTAGCGCAATCGCGGAGGCCGCGAAACTCCCGCCTGCGGCGCCCTTTGCACGCCAATCCGGCATCGGGCGCGCATGACACAGGCCGCACGGGGGGCTGCGGCATCGCGGTGCGCGCGAACAACTCGCCCCTCAGGGTTACGCAATTGACAATCGGCCACAGCCGAGTGGAACTACCCTAGGTCGAGAGCGAAAGGCCATCGGATCGGTGACCGCGTCCGCGCAGGCGCTTGTGGCTCACCGTCCGCGAACAGGGTGGGGGAACGTCATGGCTGGGATCTCTGGATCATTGAGGAGCCGCATGCTGGGCGGACTGGCGGGCGCGATCGCCCTCGCCGTCGCTTCGCAGAGCCACGCCCTGACCGTCCTGGGCTCCTTCGACAGCTCGATCACCAGCCTGGGCAACGCCGCCGCGGTGGAGGCCAGCATCAATTCGGCCCTGCAGTTCTACAGCGTCTTCACCAACCCCGCGACGGTCAACATACTCTTCAAGGTGGGCGGCGGTCTGGGCGGAAGCCAGACGGGCCTCTACGGCGACACCTTTGCTGGCTACGCGACCGCGCTGGCGGCCAACGCGGCGGCAAACCCCCAGAACGCCGTCCTGCAGACGGCGCTCGCCAACTTGGCGTATGGCAACCAACGGCCCGACATTGCCGGCGCCAGCGCGAACTTCAGGGCTCTCGGCTACATCAATACGCCCGCCCTGTATGGCTCGGACGGCGTCTTTGGCGACGGCGACACCTTTGACGGCGTCATCTCGCTCAACACCTCGATCATGAACTTCACCGACACAGAGGACCCGAGCCTCTATCCCGCCGATACGGTGATCCAGCATGAGGTCGACGAGATTCTTGGCGTCGGTGGCCCCGGCAGCCTCGTCACCCAGCCGTTCGGGCCTTTGTACATGGGCGCGGAGGACCTCTATCGCTATTCAGGATTGCACACCGCCAGCTTCACGACCAACCCGAACGCGACGTCGTATTTCTCGATCGACGGCGGGGCGACCAACATCAGGGGCTTCAACCAGGGTCCGAACGGCGACTATGCCGACTGGGTGACGGATTGCAGCGGCGCCCAGTCCGTGCAGGACTGGGAAGGGTGCCCCGGCCAGCCGCAGCTCGCTCTCAACGTCAACTCACCAGAGGTGATCGCCCTGCAGGCGATCGGCTACGATCTCGGGGCCGCGGTCCCAGAACCGTCCGCCTGGGCGCTGATGATTGCCGGGTTGGGGATGATGGGCGCGGTGTTGCGCCGGCGTCGCACGCTGGCCCTCGCCTAAGCCCCGGCGGTCTCTTCGACCACATCGGCCAGCCGCTCTGCGGCGTCGGGGATCGCGACGCTGCGCGCGGCGGCGGCCATGCGGGCCAGCCGGGCGGGATTGGTCAACAGCTTTTCCAGGGCGCCCGCGAGGCTGTCGACGGTGAGCTGGCTCTCGCGGGCCACCTCGGCCCCGCCGACATCGGCCAGCAGCTTGGCGTTCTGGCCCTGGTCATCATCCAGTGCGATGGCCAGCGGCACCAGGATCGAGGGCCGACCGGCCACTGCGAACTCACAGACGCTGCCAGCTCCTGAGCGGCCGATCACCAGGTGGGCCGCAGCCAACCGACCGGCCATGTCGCGGAAAAAGGGGGCAATCTCGGCGTCGACCACGGCGTTGCGATACGTGCGGCGTGCGGCCTCCATGGATTCCGGCCGCGTCTGCTGCTGGACCACCAGACGCTGGCGCAGACCGTCCGGCAAGGCCGCGATCGCCGCGGGGACCAACTCCGACAGCAGCCGCGCGCCCTGGCTGCCGCCGGTGACCAGGATCCGGATCGGCCCGTCGGCGACCGGCGGCGCATAAGGCAGGTCGGCGAGAGCGCGGATCGCGGGACGCACGGGGTTCCCCACCACGGTCGCGCTCGCCGCCACGCCCGCCGGGGCCTTCAGCAAGGTCGGGAAGGCGCAGGCGACGCGGGTGACGCGGCCGGCCAGCATGCGGTTGGCCCGGCCCATGACCGCGTTCTGCTCGTGGATCACCGTGCGGCGCCTGTCGAGAATGGCGCCCACCAGGGCCGGCGCGGAGGGATAGCCCCCGAACCCCACCACGACCCGCGGGGCGATCTCGTGATACAGGGCGCGCGCCTGGAGCGCGCCTCGCAACACCGTCAGGCCAGCAGCGGCCATGCTCAGCGGATTGCCGCGCCGGTAGGTGGCCGCCGAAAGACCGATGCGGTGGGCGGCCGGGAAATCCTGTGACAGGCCCGCCACCCGTTCGTCAGAGGCCAGCACGATCGACCAGCCGCGCACGATCAGGGCCTCTGCCAGGGCCTGGGCGGGAAACAGATGTCCGCCGGTGCCCCCGGCGGCGAGAACCGCGATTTTACGCATGCCTGCCTGCGCTTAAGCGAACGCGCCGGCCTTGGCGAGGCCTTCGCCGACCGTATAGGCCCCGGGCCGCCGGCGGGTGAGCGCCAGCGCCATGCCCAGGGTCAGGCCCATGGCCAGCATCGACGAGCCGCCATAGCTGATGAACGGCAGGGTCATGCCCTTGGTGGGGATCAGGTCGAGGTTCACGGCGACGTTGATGAACGCCTGCTGGCCGACCAGGACGAAGAGGCCGGCGGCGGCAACCTGCTCGAAGGGGTCCGAGAGCTTCATCGCCTTATAGAGCCCGCGGATCACGATGATGCTGAACAGCGCGATCAGCAGCAGGGAAAAGATCAGGCCGTATTCCTCGGCGGCGACCGAATAGATGAAGTCGGTATGTGCGTCGGGGATGGCGCGCTTCAGCACCCCCTCGCCCGGCCCGCGGCCGACCAGTCTGCCGGCTGCGATGGCCTCAGCGGCGCGGTCCACCTGATGGGTGTCGGCCTTGTCCGGCGACAGGAAACGGTCGACCCGACTGGCCACGTGGGGGAACAGGAAATAGGTTGAGGACAGTCCCGCTATGGCTGTCGTGCCCAGCCCCATGACCCACGAGATCGGCACGCCAGCCATCCAGAAGGCCGCGCCGAAGGCGACGGTGATCAGCACCGTCTGGCCGATGTCCGGCTGGATCAGCAGGAGGGCGATGGAGATGAAGTAGAGGCCAAAAGCGATGGAGACGCCGGGCACGCCATTGCCCTTCTGCCCCTCGGAGAACATCCAGGCGACCAGGATGATCAGGGCCGGCTTCATGAACTCCGACGGCTGCAAGGTGAAGCCGCCGAACTCCAGCCAGCGGGTGGCGCCCTTGGCGTTGTGACCAAAGATCGGCAGGGCGACCATGATGGCGATGGCGATCGCCCAGATGAAGAAGGCGCTTCGCCGGACGTTCCGCACATCGAACATCGAGACGACGATCAGGATCGCCGCCGCCGCCGCCGCGAAGACGCACTGGCGCACGGCAAAGTGGAACGGGTCGCCGAGGTTCATGCGCGCCGCCGCAGCGGGGCTTGAGGCGAAGGACATGGCCACGCCGATGGCGATCAGCAGCGCCACGACCCCCAGCATCCAGCGGTCGACCGTCCACCACCAGAGGCCGATGACGCTGCGGTCGGACCGGGCGAAGGCGTGGGTGGCCTGAGGCGTTGCGGCGGTCATGCTGGACGCGACGCTAGCTTGAGTCGGAAAAGCCTCACGCGGCGCCTTTCGCCGCATGGGAGAGGCGCTGGACGGCGGAGCGGAAGGCCTCGCCGCGTTCCTCGAAGTCGGCGTACTGGTCGAAGGAGGCGCAGGCCGGCGACAGCAGCACCACCGCGTCGTTGCCGCCGGCCGAGGCGTCGGCAAAGGCCTGGGCCACCGCCACTTCGAGGGTCCCGCATTCCACCGCCTGGGCCTTTCCCGTCAGCACATGGGCGAAGTCGGCCGCCGCCTCGCCGATCAGATAGGCCTTGGCCACACGGGGAAAGAGGTCTTCGAGCGCCTCGATGCCGTCGGTCTTCGAGCGCCCACCGGCGATCCAATAGGACTTGGGATAGCTGGACAGCGCCTGGCGCGCAGCGTCGGCGTTGGTGGCCTTGGAGTCATTGACGAAACGAACGCGGCCCAGGGTCGCGACGGTCTCCATGCGGTGCGCCAGGCCGGGGAAGGTCAGCAGGTGCTGGGCGGCCTCGTCGGGCGCGATGCCGAGGCCCTTGGCGGCGGCGTAGGCGGCCGCGGCGTTTTGCCAGTTGTGGCGGCCGGGAAGCGAGCGGGCGCGGTTGAGGTCGGCCACTTCCTGGGCCCGCTCGCCGGTGGCGTCATAAAGCAGTCCGTTTAGGACATAGACGCCCCGGCCCATGGCCTTGTTGGCCGAAATCGGCACGATGGTGCGGCGGTTGGCGGCGGTGATCTCGGTGCAGATCTGCTGGCCCCAGGGGTCGTCGACGCCGATCACCGCGGTGTCGCCCTTGCCCTGGTTGAGGAGGATCCGGCGCTTGGCGGCGACATAGCCCTCCATCGAGCCGTGCCGCTCCAGGTGATCCGGCGAGAGGTTCAGGATCACCGTGACGTCGGCGTGCAGGCTGGAGGTCAGGTCGAGCTGGTACGAGCTCATCTCCAGCACGTAGACCGCCCCGCCGTGCATGTCCTCCAGGTCCAGGACGCCGACCCCGATGTTGCCGCCGATCCGCACGTCGCGACCGGCTTCGGCGCAGACGTGACCGATCAGGGCCGTGGTGGTCGACTTGCCGTTGGTGCCGGTGATGGCGACGATCCTTGGGCGCTTGTGTTCCGGCGCGGCGTTCACCGTGCGGGCGAACAGCTCCATGTCGCCGACGATTTCGACGCCGGCCGCGCGGGCCTTTTCCACCGTCCAGTGCGGCGCGGGGTGGGTCAGCGGCACGCCGGGCGAAAGCATCAGGGCTGCGAACCGACTCCAGTCGGCGGTGGTCAGGTCGACCAGGGGCAAGCCCTCGGCCTCGACCACGGCGCGACGCTCGGCGTTCTCGTCCCACAGCGCCACTTGCGCCCCGCCGGCGATGAGGGCGCGCGCCGCCGCCAGGCCCGTGCGGGCCAGACCGAACACGGCGACCGTCTTCCCCTCAAAACCGCGGACCGGGATCATGGCTGCGCTGTCCCTCCCTACCGCAGTTTCAGGGTGGCCAGCCCGAGAAGGGCCAGCATGATCGAGACGATCCAGAAGCGGATCACGACGGTCGATTCCGACCAGCCGAGCTTCTCGAAGTGGTGGTGGATCGGGGCCATCAGGAAGATCCGCCGACCGGTGCGCTTGAACCAGGCCACCTGGATGACGACCGACAGAGTTTCGGCCACGAACAGGCCGCCGATGATGCCGAGCACGATCTCCTGGCGGGTGGCCACGGCCACCGCGCCGATGCCGCCGCCCAGGGCCAGGGCGCCGGTGTCGCCCATGAAGATCCGGGCCGGCGGCGCGTTGTACCAGAGGAAGCCCAGGCCGGCGCCGATCATCGCCCCGCAGTAGATGGCGATCTCGCCAACGCCGGGGACGAAGTGAAGCTGCAGGTAGTTGGCGAACACGAAGTTGCCGACCAGGTAGGCGATCAGGCCATAGGCCGCCGCGGCGATCATCGCCGGCACCGTCGCCAGGCCATCGAGGCCGTCGGTGAAGTTCACGGCGTTGGCCGCGCCGACGATCACGAACGCCCCGAACAGCAGGTAGAACCAGCTGAGGTTCAGCACCGCGCCCTTGAGGATCGGGAAGGTCACCGAGGTCAGCAGCGACGGGTCCTCCGGCGGCTTGGGGGCGAAGACGATGATCAGGCCGATCGCCGCCATGGCGATCAGCGCCTCAAGCAGGAGCCGCGTCTTGCCGGAGATGCCGTCGGTGGTCTGTTTGGTGACCTTTGAATAGTCGTCCAGGAACCCCAGGAAGCCGTAGCCGGTGGTGACCAGCAGCACCGCCCAGACGTAGACGTTGCTGAGGTCCGCCCAGAGCAGCGTACCCACGATCAGCCCGGCCAGGATCATCACCCCGCCCATGGTCGGCGTGCCGGCCTTCTCGGTGATGTGGCGCTGGATACCCTCGGCGCGGATCGGCTGGCCCTTGCCCTGCTTGGCCTGCATCCAGCGGATGAAGCGGGAGCCCATGGCGACCACGATGATCTGGGCGGTGAAGATCGACATGGCCGTACGGAAGGTGAGGTACCTGACGAGGTTCAGGATCGAGACGTGACCGTGGCCGCCGTTCGAGAAGTGCTCATAGAGCCAATAGAACATCAGCCGGCCTCCCCTGGCCGGACGTCGAGGCGCGCCAAGGCCAGGGCGATCAGCCCGGCCTTAGACCCGTTCGAGCCCTTCACCATCACCACATCGCCAGGCTCTGTGGCCCGGGCGACTTGTGCAGCCAGATCGGCCGCCTGCTCCGCGTAGCCGCCGCGCCGAGTCGGCGGAAGAGCGTCCCAGAGGGATTTCATTAACGGTCCGGCGGCGAACACCAGGTCGACCTCGGCGTCCGCCAGGGGCTCGGCCAGGGAGGCGTGATAGCTGGCCGCCTGCGGGCCCAGTTCCAGCATGTCGGTGAGCGCCACGACCTTTCGGCCAGAGGTCTTGCGCGCCCCGAGGGTGGCGATGGCGGAGGCCATGGAGACCGGGTTGGCGTTGTAGCTCTCGTCGATGAGGGTGAAGGCGCCGCGCGCCAACCGCACGGTCTTTTCCGCCCCACGGCCCTCCAGCGGCGCGAACGAACCGAGCGCGGCCAGGCTGTCGCCGAGGCCCACGTCGAGCGCCTCCAGCATCAGCAGCACGGCCATGGAATTGAGGCCCCAGTGCATGCCGGTCTGCAGGATCGGGAAGTCGAGGCCCTTGCCGTGGAACCGGGCCTGCACCACGGCGTGGCCGCCGGCGCCCTGGAAGTCGATCAGCCGCGCATCGCAGCCTTCGGCGCGGCCGAAGGTGCGCACGTCCGCACCCGCCGCCCGGGCTTCGGCCTTCAAGCGTTCGAACCAGCGGTTGTCAGCGTTCAGCACCGCCACGCCGCCCGGCTGCAGACCCCCGAAAACTTCGGCCTTGGCCCTGGCCACACCGGTTTCGCCGTCCGGGAAATTCTCGGTATGCACCGGGCCGACCGTGGTCACGATCACGGCGTGCGGACGGACCATCCGGGTCAGCGGTGCGATCTCGTCAGCATGGTTCATGCCAATCTCGAAGACCGCGCGCTCGGTGTCGCGGGGCATGCGCGCCAGCGTCAGCGGCACGCCGATGTGGTTGTTGTAGGACTTCACCGACGAATGGGCCCGGCCGGCCAGGGTCAGGCCCGCCATGATCGCCTGAGTGACGCTGGTCTTGCCGACCGAACCGGTGACGGCGCCGCGCCTGGCCGCGGGTGCGCGCTCGCGAGCGGCCTCGCCCAGGCGCTCAAGTGCTTTCAGCGTGTCGTCGACCATGATTGCCGAACCCAACACCGGCTGGGACGCCAACGCGCCGGCCGCGCCCTTGCCCCTCGCTTGATCTACGAACTCGTGGCCATCCCGGACGCCGCCCAGAGCCACGAAAAGGTCGCCGGACTCCAGGGTGCGGGTGTCGATGGAGACGCCGGTGGCGACGAAAGCCTCGCCGCTGAGCTTGCCGCCCGTGGCCGCCTCGATCTCCGCCGAGGTCCAGAGCGGCTTAGCCATGGAGTGCATCCGCGGTTTCGGCCACGTCATCGAACGGATGGATCCGGTCGCCCACGATCTGGCCCTGCTCGTGCCCCTTGCCGGCGACCACGAGAATGTCGCCCTCCGACAGCAACCCGACAGCCGCCCGGATAGCCTCACGTCGGTCGCCAATTTCCTTGGCTCCCCTGGCGCCGGTAAGAATTTCGGCGCGGATGGCGGCGGGGTTTTCGCTGCGGGGATTGTCGTCGGTGACGATGGCCACGTCGGCCAGGTCCGCGGCGATCCGGCCCATCAGCGGGCGCTTGCCGCGGTCGCGGTCGCCGCCGGCGCCGAACACCACGATCAGCTTGCCGCGCACGTGCGGGCGAAGCGCGCTCAGCACCGTCTCCAGGCCATCCGGGGTGTGGGCGTAGTCCACATAGGCTTCGCCGCCGCGCGGCCCCTGGCCGACCCGTTGCAGACGCCCTGGCGCGCCCTCGATCGTCTCCAGGCCCGCCAGGGCCTGCTCGATCGACAGGCCTGCGGCGATGCACAGGCCCGCCGCCACCAGGGCGTTCGAGGCCTGGAAGGCGCCGGCCAGCGGCAGGCGCACATCATAGGTCTTGCCGTCGTGGGCGATCTTCAGCGCCTGGCCGCCCGGCAGCAGGGCGCGGCCGATCAGTTTCAGCCCCTGCCCGGCTTCGCCAACGCTCATCAGGCTCTGCCCGGCGCTGACCGCGGTCGCGGCGAAGGCCGAGTAGGCGTCACTGTCGGCGTTCAGCACCGCGGTCTTGCCGCGGGTCAGCAAAGTCTCGAACAGGCGCAGCTTGGCGGCGCGATAGACCCCCATGGTGCCGTGGTAATCCAGGTGGTCCTGGGTCAGGTTGAGGAAGCCGGCGGCAGTCAGCTTCACGCCGTCCAGGCGGCGCTGGTCGATGCCGTGCGACGAGGCTTCCAGCGCCAGGTGCGTGACGCCCATCTGGGCGACGCGGGCCAAAAGCTCGGCGACGTCGGAGGCGTCCGGCGTGGTCAGGCCGGGCGGGGTCACCTGTTCGTCGGCCATGCCGGGCGCGCTGACGCGGACACCGAGCGTGCCCATGCTGGCGGTCCTGAAGCCCGCGTGAGCAAACATCTGCCGGCAGAAACCCGCCACCGAGGTCTTGCCGTTGGTGCCGGTGACCGCGACGCAGGTGGCCGGCTGCTGGCCCCAGAAGGCGGCGGCGGCCAGCGCATAGACGCGCCTTGGGTCCGAGGCGATCACGGTCGGGGTGGCCAAGCCCTCGATCTCGCGGCCGGCCAGCACCGCCGCGGCGCCCTGCTCCACGGCGCGCGGAGCGAAGCTGCGGCCGTCGACCTTGGCGCCCGGGAGGGCCGCGAACAGCCAGCCGGGCTTCACCTTGCGGCTGTCGGCGGTGACGCCTTGGATCTCTGGATCGAAGCTCATCTCGCGCTTAACGAGGTCGGACAGGCGCATGTGCGTCAATGCTCCTCTGCCGCAGTCGCGTTGGGGTCGGACGGGGTGAAGGGGTTGGTCTCGGCCCGTTTCTGGATGCCCAGGAACGGCGCGATCCGCTCGATAATGTGGCCGGCGGCCGGCGCCGCCACGATGCCGCCCGTGGGATCGGCGCCGGTCTTGTCCTTCTGCGGCTCGTCCAGCAGCACCAGCACGAAGTAGCGCGGCGCGGTCAGCGGTCCGTCGGTGGGGAAGACCGCAGCGAAGGACGAGACCTGCCTGGTCTTCGAATAGTGCTTGATGGCCGGATCCCACTTGTCGCCGGTGCCGGTCTTGCCGCCGACGTTCAGGCCGAGGACGTTGGCAGATTTGCCGGAGCCGCAGGGGCAGGAAACGTTGGAACGCATGATCTGCAGCAGGGTGAGCGCCGTGCTCTCCTTGATCATCCGCGGCCCATGCACGACGGTCCCCGGCGGCAGCTTCTTGATGGTCAGCGGCAACAACTCGCCACCGTTCATCAGGCCCGAATAGGCCCGCGCCACGGCCAGCGGCGTGACGTTGATCCCGTGGCCGAAGGAGGTCGAGGCGATGGCGTCCTCGTTCCAGACCCTGGGCGTCAGCGGGCGGGCGCTTTCGATCAGCTCGGTCTTGGCCGGCTGTGTCAGGCCGAAGCGATCGAAGTAGGCGTGCAGGCGCTCGGGGCCGATTTCCTCGCCGAGCCGCGCGGTGCCGATGTTGGAGGAGTGCTGAAACACTTCCACCAATGTGAGCATGGCGTGGGTTGCGTGGTAATCCGTGATGGTACGGTACCCGAGCTGGAAAGGGTGGGTGGCGTCGAAGGTCGAGGACGGCGTAGCGACGCCGGTGTCGAGCCCGGTGGCGACGGTGAAGCCCTTGAAGGTCGAGCCCATCTCGTAGATCGCGCCCGCGGCGCGATTGAGGCGCGCGTCCAGGCTGGCGGCGCCCGGCTTGTTGGGGTCGAAGGTCGGATAGCTGGCCAGGCCCAGGATTTCGCCGGTGTGGACGTTGACCACGACACCCGCCGCGCCCTTGGGGTGGAACTGGGCGGTGGCCTTGTAGAGCTCGTCCTCCAGTGCGGCCTGGACGCGCAGGTCGATGGAGAGCGGCACCGCGCCCTGGCTGGCCGCGGCGGTGCGGATGTCGTCGTTCAGCGCCGCCTCGGCGCCTGCCAGACCCTCGCCGCCAGAGTCGGCGAAGCCCACCAGGTGTGCGGCGGTATAGCCCAGCGGATAGACCCGCTTCTCTTCGGGCTCGAAGCTGACGCCGGGCAGACCCATGTCATGCACCTTGGCGCGGACCTCCGGCGTCAGGCCGCCGAGCACGAAGGTGCGGCGCCCGACGCGCAGGGCGCGTTCCAGGCGCTCAGGCGTCAGGTCCGGCAGGTTGGCGCTCAGCGCGCGGCGGGTCTCGGTGGTGTCCCAGATCTCGCGCGGATCGATGTAGAGGCCGTAGTGCAGCAGGTCCGCCGCCAGCATCTGGCCGTTGCGGTCCACCAGGTCGGCGCGCGCCGCGCCCTGCGGCGGCGCGTAGGTGTCCGGGTCGCCGGCGTGGGAGAAAAGGGCCGCGTGGGTGGCGCCGATAGCCAGGGTCAGGAAGCCGGCGCTGAACAGCGCCAGGACAAAGAAGATGCGAATGCGGGCGTCATCTTCCGCCCGGCCGGAGGCGCGGGCACGCTCGAAGGCGTGCTCAAGCCGCCAGACCAGGCCCGCGACCCGGCGGGACAGCCAGGAGGGTCCGAAGGAGATCTGGCCCAGGCTCATCGCGGCGTGACCTCGGCGACCTGGGTGGGCTGGGCCAGCGGGGCCGCAGGCTGCCGCGGGGCGAGCGCCAACGGGTCAGGGGTGACCTCCACGGCCTTGACCGGCAGGGCGAGCGGCTTGCGCGCCAGGTCGGGCAGTTCACTGAGGTCCGCCACGCGCTTCTCGCTGACCGGCGCCAGGCCGAGGTAGGTTTCCGACAGACGCTCGATGCGCGCCGGCTGCTCCAGATGGCTGACCTCGGCCTGCAGCAGGCGGATGCGGGCCTTTTCGGCGACGATCTGGCGCTCGACGACGGCGATCTTGGCGCGCTCGCCCCCGGCGATGGTCTTGGCCAGGTAGACGCCCAGGATCAGCACGACGAGCAGACCCAAAGCCACCAGGTCGACCAGCCGGAACCCGCGCACCCGGCGATTGAGCCAATTCATGCCGCCGCCCTCCACACCGGCGCGTCCGTGCGCACCGCCGCCCGCAGTTTCGCGGATCGGGCCCGGGGGTTCGCCGCCAGCTCCGCCTCCGACGGCCCTTGCGCGCCGTTGAACAGCAGCTGAAAGCTCGGCGCCGGGCCGGCCTGGACCGGGGGCGCATGGCGCGATCCCGCCGGGGATTTGCCCGCCCGCACCGACAGGAAGGTCTTCACGATTCTGTCCTCGAGCGAATGGAACGTGACGACGCAGAGCCGCCCGTCCGCCTTCAGCGCCCGCTCGGCGGCCACGAGCCCCGCCTCCAGCTCCGCCAGCTCCTCGTTCACAGCGATGCGGATCGCCTGGAAGGAGCGCGTGGCCGGATGGACCTTCGCGCCGCGCCGGCCGCCCAGGGTCTTCTCGATGAATTCCGCCAGCTCCAGGGTGCGACTGAAGGGCTGCTCCTCGCGGCGGCGGGCGATGGCGCGGGCGATGCGGCGGCTCTCACGCTCCTCGCCATAGACATAGAGGATGCGGGCGATCTCTTCCGGCTCGGCCTCGTTGACCAGGTCGGCGGCGGTGGGGCCGTCGGCGGCCATGCGCATGTCCAGCGGCCCGTCGCGCATGAAGGAGAAGCCGCGCTCGGCTTCGTCGAGCTGCATGGACGAGACGCCGATGTCGAGCACCACGCCGTCGACCGCGCCCTCGCCCGTCTCGGCGTCCAGCTCGGAGAACCGACCCTGCACAAGGCGGAAGCGGTCGGCGGGCAGGCCCTCGGCAAAGCGCCGGGCGCTGGGGTCGCGGTCGAAGCCGATGACCGCGGCGCCGCGGGCCAGCAGGGCGCGGCTGTAGCCCCCGGCGCCGAAGGTGCCATCCACGAGGGTCTTGCCCGCCGCGGGCTGCATCGCGTCCACGACTTCGTTCAGCAGGACGGGGATATGCGGCGCACTCATTGCGCGGCGCTCAGCTTTGCGGCGCGCTGCTGGGCGCGCATGGTCGCCAGGCCTTCGCGGGCCACCTCGCGCTGGGCGGCGCGGTGAGCCTGGAAGGCCTCGCGGCTCCAGATCTGGAACCGGTCGCCGAGCCCCACCACCACCACCCAGTCGGTCAGGCCGAACTGGTCGCAGAGCACCTCCGGCAGGGTGATCCGGCCGGCCGTGTCATAGGAAAGCTGGGCCATGCCGCCCAGGACCGAGACCTCCAGCGCGCTCCTGATCGGGTCGCCGAACTCCAGCTCCTCGATCACCCCCAGGTAACGGTCGAACAGGGATTTTCCGCCGCTTTCGATGCAGTCGGCCTCGATGGAGGGGAAGCAGAAGACGCCGTCGAACGGCCCCGCGGTCTGGGCGCGGAAATCCTGCGGCACGACGATGCGCCGCTTTCCGTCCAACTGTTTCTCGAAGGTCGAGAGAAACACCGCCGCGCGCCCCAAGATTGGCAGCTCCACCAGCCGCCACTGCCCCGCTCGCCAAACCGCCGCCCCCACTGCGCGGATTGGTTAGCGAAGTACGAATGGGGTAACATGGGATGAATTGGGAGTAAATGACTCCAAATGACCTTTTCCTAGGGAAACCAAGACTCGGCGAGCAAACATGGTTAACTGGATCTTGTTGTTCACAGAACATACAGCGAACTTTCGCCACAGCTGTTAACAAACTGAGCCATGGGCCTGTGGACGGAGGCATTCCGCCCCAATCGGCGGCTCCTCTTGAGCCGTCGATCAAGCTTGAAGATGATGGACCAGACGGCCTGTAAGCCGGGTTCTGTGCCGCCCCGGGCCGAAACCCGGAACGCGACGATCATTCCTCTGGACCGCCCCTCGCGGGACGGTTCTCGCGACCTACCCGGACCGCCCAGGCCTACGACAGCCCTGCCCTTCTTGCGAAGGGCGCACGGTCCCTATTCGGTCTTGCTCCTGGCGGGGCTTGCCATGCCGTCCCTGTTGCCAGGCACGCGGTGGGCTCTTACCCCACCCTTTCACCCTTCCCGCTCAAGAAGAGCGGAGGTTTGCTTTCTGTGGCGCTATCCCTGGGGTCGCCCCCGGCGGGCGTTACCCGCCGCCATGTCGTGGTGGAGCCCGGACTTTCCTCGACCCCCTTGCGGAAGCCGCGATCGCCCGGCCGTCTGGTCCGCGCGGAACCTGAGGGCTCGAGCGATGCAGGTCAAGTTTCCCACTCCGGTGTCATCCCGGTTTCGCGGCAACCCCCGGGTCCGACCAAGGGTCGGCCCGAGGATGAACGCCGACCGGGACCCATACACGCCGACGGCTGGGGATTGGCCGGAGAGCGTCGTGTCCGTGGGTCCCGGACAAGCCGCTCGCGCGGCCTTCCGGGATGACACCGCGAAAGAAGCAACTAGCTTTCGATGTGACGGTGGATGCGGTTCTCCTGGTGGTTCAGGCGCTGGGCCTGGACG
Source organism: Phenylobacterium sp. (assembly GCA_035656795.1). Taxonomy (GTDB): domain Bacteria; phylum Pseudomonadota; class Alphaproteobacteria; order Caulobacterales; family Caulobacteraceae; genus Phenylobacterium. The sequence goes on from DASRRU010000202.1 coordinate 26,800, forward strand.
CGGGTCAGGTGGCCGGTGGTCCGCACCTGGCGGGCGATGCGGCGGTCGGCGGCCAGCAGGCGGTGGGCTTTCATCGGGCTGATCTTGCCGGCGCGCTGCTCGGCGCGGATTTCCTGCTTCTGGGCGTGGACGCGGGCGAGGACCTCGCGCTTGGCCGGCTGCAGGGGCAGGGCGTCGGCCGTGGCGGCCATGGCGCCCATGGCGCCCAATCCGACGACGCCCAGGGTCAGGACGAGGACGGTGCGCTTGAAATTCATGACGGGGTTCCTTTGGTCTCTGGATCGCTTGCGCGTCGGAGGACCGGCGCCAAGTGTCATGAGACTGAGCCCCGTCCGTTGAACGGCCTCTGAGGTCGCGCTTCGCCCGCCGTTCAGGCTCCGGGCGGGATTGTGGCGCGCATCAGGGCCGCGATCGGATGGTCGCCCAGGGCGGCGATCACGCCGGCTCGGTCAGCTTCGCCCTTGTTCTGGCCGAGCTTGGTGACCCCCTCCAGCCGTTCGACCGTCAGCCGCGCGCCGACGATCGCCCGGGCCATGACCTCGAACCGGCCCGCCGACATCTTGGCGCGTGTCCATGGCGACTTGGGCGCAAGCCGCGCCTCCTCCTGCGCCGAAAGGTCGTCCAGCAGGGTGACGAGGCCGGCGTCGTCAAGGGTCACGACCGGCCCCTCCGCCTCCACGCTGACGTAGTTCCAGGTCGGGACCTGGTCGCCGCTTTCGTACCAGTCGGGGCTGACATAGGCGTCGGCCGCCAGGCTGACGGCGATGGCGCGGAAGCCCTGGGCCAGAGCCGGCGCCAGGGCATTGCTGCGCGCCAAGTGGAAATCCAGCGCCAGACCGCCCTCCAGCCGGCGGACCACCACCGGCGCGTGGGCCACGAACAGCCGCCCCTGCGGCGCGGCGGCCAGGGTCACGAAGGCATGCGCGGCGAGGTGGGCCAGCAGCGCCTCGACCTCCCCTTCCCGGAACATGACCGCCGGATGCATCAGCCGGCGAGCCTCAAGAGCGCGATGAGCTGGGCGCGGGTGGCGCCGTCGGCGACGCCATCGACCTTGTCCTGCCGCCAGTGCCGCTGGAAGGCGGTGACCACGGCCTTGGTCGCCGCGTCGAACCTGCCGGTCGGCGGCAGGTCGTAGCCCAGGCGCGTGAAGCCCGCCTGCAGGGCGAACACCTCAACCCCTTCGACGCCCTCGGCGAGCGGCAGGCCCGGCGCCGGCGGCGCCTCGGCCCACAGGCCATGGCCGGCTTCGGCCAGCCGCTTCCAGGGGAACAGCTCCCCGGGGTCGTCCTTGCGATCGGGCGCAACGTCCGAATGGCCGACGATACGGGCGTCGGGGATCTGCCAACGCGTCCGGATGTCACCCACCAGTTCGATCACCGCGGCGATCTGCGGGTCCGGGAAGGGGCGGTAGCCGAACTCATGCCCCGGATTGACGATCTCCACGCCGAGCGAGACGCCGTTGATGTTGCGCTCGCCCTTCCAGTAGGAAACGCCGGCGTGCCAGGCGCGCCGCTCCTCCGGAACCAGCCGGAAGATGCGACCGTCCTCTTCGACCATGTAGTGCGAAGAGACCTTGGCCTCCGGATCGCGCAGCCGGTCGAGCGCCTCGGGCCCGGTCTTCATGCCGGTATAGTGCAGCACCAGGATGTCCGGCGGGGCGGTGCGGGCGTCGAAGTTGGGGCTGGGCGCCTCGATGAACTGCATGACCTGAGACTTAGTGCGCGTTGGGCCCGTGGTCACCCTTCGGCCGGCGCCGCCACCTTGGCGCGGGTGAAGCGCAGCGAGGTCTGGGTGTCGGAGAAGGCGACCACCTTGTTGTCGATCAGGCCGTGGGCCTTGGCGACGCCGATGACGTCGGCGTGCCGCAGGGTGGCGGCCTTGCCTTTTTGGGAGACGATCCAGAGCGCGCCCGTCTCCGCCAGCATGGGCGCGAGCGCGTCGATGCGGGCCAACGCCTCGGCGCTGTCGGCGGCATAGAACAGAACGTCGAGATTGGAGAGTTCGGTGACCGGGATCGCGCCCTGCTCGCCCAGTTCGGCGCTGAGGGTCGGATCCTTCACGCCCATGACAGCGACGCGCATGCCGCCCTTCACCCCGATCTTGTCCATCCGGTTCTTGGTGCTGACAAAGGCCAAAATAAGATTCTCCGCGCCTCCCCGCGAACGCGGGGATCCAGGCTTTTTCTGTTTCAGCGGACAGCCATACACCGCCTGCGTCGCCGCAGGCTCAGAAACACAAAAAACACCTCGGTCGCCGCTTTCGCGGGAATGATCGGATGTGGTTAAGCGGCCTGGCCGAGACTCAGGAACTCGTAGCGGGCCAAATGGTGGTCGGTGGAGCCGAAGGCGCTTTCGATCATGGTGGCGCGCTTGAAGTAGTGGCCGATGGCCATCTCGTCGGTCATGCCCATACCGCCGTGCAGCTGGATCGCGTTCTGGCCGACGAACTTGCAGGCCTTGCCGATCTGCACCTTGGCGGCGGCGGCGGCCTTGGACCGCTGGTCATCCTCCGATAGCTTGACCGTAGCCATGTAAGTCATCGAGACCGACTGCTCGACCTGGATGAACATGTCGACCATGCGGTGCTGCAGCACCTGGAAGGCCGAGATCGGCTGGCCGAACTGCTTGCGCTGGCGGGTGTATTCGAGCGTGCCTTCGTGCAGCTTGGCGAGCACCCCGCAGGCCTCGGCGCAGGTGGCCACGATCGCCTCGTCCACCACCTTCTCGATCAGCGGCAGGGCGTGGCCTTCGGGGCCCACCAGGGCGTCGGCGCCCACCTTCACGTTCTCCAGGATCACCTCGGAGGCGCGGAAGCCGTCGACGGTCGGGTAGTCGCGGGTGGTGACCCCGGCGGCGTCTTTCGGCACGATGAAGACGCTGATGCCCTGCGCGTCGCGCTGGCCGCCGCCGGTGCGGGCGGTGACGATCAGGTGGGTCGCGTAGGCGCCGCCGATGACCACCGCCTTGTGGCCGTTCAACACCCAGGACGCGCCGTCCCTCTTCGCCGTGGTCTTCAGGTCGGCGAGGTTGTAGCGGCCCTGCGGTTCGGCATAGGCGAAGGCGAAGATCGCTTCGCCGGCGATGATCTGGCCGATCAGCGCCTCGGCGCCGGCATAGCCCGAGTGCTTCAGGAACCCGCCGCCGATCACCACCGTGCCCAGATAGGGCTCGACCACCAGCGCCTTGCCCATCTCCTGCATGACGATCAGGTTCTCGACCGGCCCGCCGCCCAGGCCGCCCAGTTCCTCGGAGAACGGCGCCCCCAGGATCCCCAGTTCCTCGGCGAACGCCTTCCAGATCGCCGGGCGCCAGCCGGGTTCTTTCGCGAGCGCCGCGCGCCTCTGGTCGAAGGAATAATGGTCCGCCAGATAGCTCGCGACCGTGTCGCGCAGCATCGACTGCTCATCGGTGAAGTTGAAGTCCAAGACGGGCTACTCCGGCAGAATTAGGGTCGTTGAAGATGCGAAAGGGCGGCTAAAGGCCCAGCACCATCTTGGCGATGATGTTGCGCTGGATCTCGTTGGAGCCGCCGTAGATCGAGGTCTTGCGGCCGTTGAACATGTCACCGGCCAGGCCCTCGGCGTACTCCGGCCCGACGCCGGCGTTGTGGCCGAGGTCGCGCAGGAACGGGGCGCCGTAGTGGCCCACCGCCTCCAGCGCCAGCTCCTGCAGGCGCTGCTGGATCTCCGTGCCCTTGATCTTGAGGATCGAGCTTTCCGGCCCCGGGCCCTTGCCGCTGCTTTCGCCGGCCAGGGTGCGCAGTTCGGTGAACTCAAGCGCCGTCAGGTCGATCTCCAGCTCGGCGACTTTCCGGCGGAAGAAGGCGTCGCCCAGCAGCGGCCCGCCGGCGTCCGAGCGCTCGGTCGTGGCGATCTCGCGCAGCTTTTCCAGGTTGCGCTTCGAACGCGCCACCCCGGCGATCCCCGACCGCTCATGGGCGAGCAGCGCCTTGGCGCAGGTCCAGCCCTGGTTCTCGTGGAAGATGCGGTTCTCGACCGGCACCTTCACGTTGTCGAGGAAGACGTCGTTCACCTCGTGGCCGCCCTCAAGCGTGATGATCGGGCGCACCGAAATCCCCGGGCTCTTCATGTCGATCAGCAGGAAGGAGATGCCGGCCTGCGGCTTGGCGTCGGGGTCGGTGCGGACCAGGAAGAAGCCCCAGTCGGCGTACTGGCCAAGCGTCGTCCAGGTCTTTTGGCCGTTGACGACGTAGTATTCCTTGCCGTCGTCGCCGCTGATGCGCTCGGCCTTGGTCTTCAGGCTGGCCAGGTCGGAACCGGCGCCCGGCTCGGAGTAGCCCTGACACCACCAGACCTCACCGTTGTAGATGCCCGGCAGGAACTTCGCCTTCTGCTCCTCGGTGCCGAAGGTATAGATCACCGGCGCCAGCATGGAGACGCCGAACGGCAGCGGCGGCAGGGTCTCGGCGCGGGCGGATTCCTCGGACCAGATGTACTTCTGCGTCGGCGTCCAGTCGGCGCCGCCGAACTCCTTCGGCCACGACGGTGCGACCCAGCCCTTCTTGGCCAGCACCTTGTGCCAGGAGAGGTACTCGTCCTTGGTCAGGGGACGCCCCGCGTCCTGCGCGGCGCGCAGGTCGGCCGGATAGTTCTCCTTGATGAAGGCCCGGACTTCCGCGCGGAAGGCGTTCTCTTCGGGTGAGAAATCAAGGTTCATATCTGGCTCCCTGGACCGTCGCCGGCGCCGGCGATTTACGGCGTATCCGCTCGGCGGCGAACATAGGCCAGAAGCCGGTGGCCTGGGAAGATGACGTTTACGTAAGCGTCAGCTCATAATGGAAAGCAATCGCTGCATAACGCCCATCGGATCGCTCCCCAGGAGAGCGACGCACTCGTCTCGCTCGGCCTTGAATTTTGGATCATCGATCTTGTCGGCGGCGATATGGCGTTGCGAAAGCAGAACTTCCTCGGCTTCGGAGGGCCGCGGATGTTCCGAAGCCAATCTCATCTCGATCATCAGCCGATAGGCGAAGACTCCCACCTGAGCCATCTGGGACGTTGGATTTCGCTCGGCTTCCGCCGCCGAATATCCATAGCAGCGCATGGCCACCTCCGCGGATGGCATCCCCTGTTTCGGTAGAGCGAAGCGGATCGGGATGTTGATGTGGGCGCCCGAAACCGGGGCTCCGTCCTTAGTCATCGGCCGCATCTTGAAGTAGACGGAAAGATGCAGGGCCGCGTCGCCGAAACCCTGATCGACCGGCTCCTCGCCTGAGGCCGTGCAGCCCGAGAGATTGCCCGTATCTGTCACCTGACAATGCAGGACAGCGCGACCTTCGATGTGCGCACTGGCCGCCGCCTTTGGATAGAACTGGGCCAGGTCGGCAGCTGTCGGCTTGAGGAGCCAATCCGGCAGGGTGATGACACTGGGACGTGGCGGCGGCGCGACGACCGCGGGCGGCTCGACATAGGCAAGGACGATCGGCATTCAGCACTCCCCCCGGATGCAATGCGCTACTTAACCGCGAACCACAGTCCCG
>DASRRU010000203.1:0-9589 GCA_035656795.1 Phenylobacterium sp.
CCGCCTGGGCGGCGCTTTCGGCGCTGGCGATGTCGCGCACGTGCAGGACGACGTCGGCCTCCTTCACTTCTTCCAAGGTGGCGCGGAAGGCCTCGACCAGCTCGTGCGGCAGGTCAGAGATGAAGCCCACGGTGTCGGACATGATCGCGGGCCGCCCGTCGGGCAGCTTCAGCATCCGCAAGGTCGGATCGAGGGTGGCGAACAGCATGTCCTCAGCCACCACCTCCGCCCGTGTCAGGCGGTTGAACAGCGTCGACTTGCCGGCGTTGGTGTAGCCGACCAGCGCGACCGTCGGATATGGATGCCGCTTGCGCGCGGAGCGCTGCAGGGTCCGCGTGCGGCGCACCTCGTCCAGCTCGAGCTTCAGCTTGCGGATCTTGTCGGCGATCAGCCGGCGGTCGGTCTCGATCTGGGTTTCGCCCGGGCCGCCCATGACACCGAAGCCGCCACGCTGGCGCTCCAGGTGAGTCCATGTGCGCACCAGGCGCGAGCGCTCGTACGACAGCCGCGCCAGTTCGACCTGCAGGCGGCCCTCGCGGGTCCGCGCGCGGCGGGCGAAGATCTCCAGGATCAGACCGGTGCGGTCGATGACATTGCAGTTCCAGGCCTTCTCCAGGTTGCGCTGCTGCACCGGCGTCAGCGCGTCATCGACGATCGCCACATCGGCCTCGGCGAGTTCGATGACGCCGCCGATCTCGGCCACCTTGCCCTTGCCGAACAGGGTCGCGGGCGTCACCTGGCGCAGGTTGGCGATCAGCGTCTCGCGCACCTCAAGGTCGAGGGCCAGGGCCAGGCCGACGGCTTCCTCCAGGCGCGCCTGCGCGCTCCGTGAGGCGCCTTTGCCGTCGCGGTCGGGGTGGATGACGATGGCGCCCTGCACCGGCGCCTCGCGGTCAACAGATCTGGAGGACTTCAATCGCTCTCGTCTTCGCCGGGCTCATACAGCTGTACGGGCTGGGCCGGCATGATGGTGGAGATGGCGTGCTTGTAGACCAGTTGCGACTGGCCGTCGCGGCGAAGCAGCACGCAGAAATTGTCGAACCAGCTCACGACGCCCTGCAGCTTCACGCCGTTGACCAGGAAGATGGTGAGGGGGGTTTTCGACTTGCGGACGCTGTTCAGGAACGTGTCCTGAAGGTTCTGTTTCTTTTCACTCACGGCTTTTCGCCCTTTTTATTGATCGGGCGACCAAGGCGTCGCCCACACACGGAAGTTAGCTAGCCCCGGAATTGCAACAGGCGCAATCGCGGCGGCGCGGCTCAGACGGCCGCGGCCTTCGCCTGCTCGATATAGAGACGCCGAAGCCTCTGCGCCACTGGTCCGACCTTGCCGTCGCCCACCGGCTTGCCATCCACTGCGACAACCGGCAGCACCAAGGAGCCGGCCCCGGTGATAAAGGCTTCCTTGGCCGCGAGAGCGTCTGCCGGCGTGAAGGGGCGCTCGTCCACCTCCAGGCCGGCATTTCGGATCACGTCCAGGAGTGTGAGGCGGGTGACGCCGCGCAGGATGTTGGCATTGGTGTCGCGGGTGCGCAGCCGCCCCTGGTCATCGACGATCCACGCGTTGGACGACGCACCCTCGGTGACGAAGCCCAGATCGTCGACGAACCAGGCCTCTACCGCACCGGCCGCCCTCGCCTTCTGCTTCGCAAGCGCATTCGGGAGCAGTCCCACCGTCTTGATGTCGCAGCGGCCCCAGCGGGTCTCTGGCGTGGTGACGACGCCGACGCCCTTGGCGGCGCGGGCTTCGGAGGCGGCGCGATCCACTCGGCTGACGGTGATCACGACCGCCGGGCGCACCGCCGGATTGGGGAATGCGTGATCCCGTGGCGCAACGCCGCGGCTGATCTGCAGATAGACCAGTCCCTCAGAGACCCGGTTGCGACGCACCGCCTCCTTGAGCACCATGGTCAGGGCGGTGCGGCTCATGGGCATGGAGATGGCCAGCTCGCCAAGGCTGCGCTCCAGGCGCGCGAAATGCCCCTCGGGGTCGGCAAGCTTGCCGCCGAACAGCGCCCAGACCTCGTAGACCGCGTCGGCCAGTTGATAGCCGCGATCCTCGATGTGGACCACGGCCTCCCCATGCGGGACGTAGCGGCCGTTGACGTACGCGATCCGCCCCATCAACCCATCTCCTCTTCCAGCGCGCGAACGCTGGAGAGGCCCAGCGACTTAAGCTTTCGGTGCAGGGCCGAGCGCTCCATGCCGATGAAGGCGGCGGTGCGCGAGATGTTGCCTGAGAAGCGCAGCATCTGCGCGTTCAGGTACTCGCGTTCGAACACTTCGCGCGCCTCGCGCAGAGGCAGTGCGATCATTCGTTCAGCGCCGAGGCTGATCGCCTGGTCGGTGACCATGGCTTCGGCCGGCAGCATGTTGGCGGTGATCGGGTCGGACGGCGCCCCGGACGCCAGGATCAGCATCCGCTCTACATTGTTGCGCAACTGGCGCAGGTTTCCCGGCCATTGACGGACCTGCAGGGTGGCCAGGGCGTCGTCGGCAAGTTTGCGCCGAGGCATTCCGGTGGCGTCACTGATCCGCTCAATGAAATATTCGACCAGCTCCGGGATGTCCTCGCGCCGCTCAGCCAGGCCGGGCACGTTCACCGGCACCACGTTCAGGCGGTGGAACAGATCCTCGCGGAAGCGGCCGGCCGCGATCTCCTCGCGCAGGTCACGGGAGGTCGAGGAGACCACGCGGACATCGACGTGCACGTCCTGGTCGCCGCCCACGCGCCGGAAACTCTGGTCGACCAGAACCCGCAGGATGCGTCCCTGCGTCTCGCGCGGCATGTCTGCCACCTCGTCGAGATAGAGGGTGCCGGAGTGGGCGCGCTCGAAGACGCCGATCTTGGCTGGGCGGCCGTCGTCGCCCTCCTGGCCGAACAGCTCCACATCCATCCGCTCCGGCGTCATGCCGGCGGCGCTGATCGGCACGAACTCGTTGCGCGCGCGACCTGAGGCGCCGTGGATCAGGCGCGCCACGGTCTCCTTGCCGGAGCCCGGGGGGCCGCTGATCAGGACCCGGCTGTTGGCGGTGGCCAGCTTGGCGATCATCTGGCGCAGCTGCTGAGCGGGCATGGACCTGCCGGTCAGGCCATCCGGCGCGATCGCCTGGGTGCGCAGCCGCCGATTTTCACGACGCAGGCCCGCGGCCTCCAGGGCGCGCTCCACCACCAACAGCAGCCGGTCGGACTTGAAGGGCTTTTCCAGGAACTCATAGGCGCCGCGCTTGATGGCGCTGACGGCGGTTTCGATGTTGCCGTGACCGGAGATCATGATCACCGGCAGGTCGCCATCGAGGTCCTTGACCAGGTCCAGCAGTTCCAAGCCGTCCATGCCGCCGCCGGCCATCCAGATGTCGAGGATCAGGAGCGCGGGCTTCCTGGCCCGGACCGCGGCCAGCGCCGATTCCGAATCGTTGGCTGTGCGGACCGCATAGCCCTCGTCGGCGAGAATGCCCGCCACCAGGTCGCGGATGTCCGCCTCGTCGTCGACCACCAGAACGTCAGACGCCATCATCTAGTCCTTCATGCCGTCACGGGTTGGGATCTCGGCGTCGGGTGGGCCCGGGCCGAGGGGGGAAGACGCAGAATGGCCAGCGCGCCGGCGCCCTCGCGGGCGTCGGTCAGCTCCAGTTCGCCGCCGTGGTCCTCCAGGATGCGCTTGACGATGGCCAGGCCGAGGCCCGTGCCTTTCTCGCGCGTCGTCACATAGGGCTCAGTCAGCCGGTAGCGGTCCTTGGCGGGCAGGCCCACGCCATTGTCCTCGACCTCGAAGGCGACGCCGGTCTCGTCGGAAACGAGGCGCGCGCGGATTCGGCCCTGTTCCTTGGCCTTGGGAGATTTCGCGGTGCGTCGCGCGCCCACGGCCTCGGCGGCGTTCTTCAATATGTTGGTCAGGGCCTGGGTCAGCATCCGCTCGTCGGCCAGAAGACGCACCTCCGGCACCGGCTCGACCAGTTCGACATCGATATCGGGGCTGGCCACGCGCTGGGCGAAGACCGCGGCCCGGATCAGTTCGGAAGCGTCCTGCTCGGCGAACTTCGGCGCCGGCATGCGCGCGAAGGTGGAGAATTCATCGACCATCTGCCGGATCGCGTCGACCTGCCGCACGATGGTGTCACTGCAGCGGTCGAAGGTCTCCAGCTCTGACAGCGCGATATCCTTGCGGTACTTCTTGCGCAGCCGCTCGGCGGACAGCTGGATGGGCGTCAGCGGGTTCTTGATTTCGTGGGCGATGCGCCGGGCGACGTCGCGCCAGGCGGCGTTGCGCTGGGCGTTCACCAGCCGGGTGATGTCGTCGAAGGTCAGCACCAGGCCGCCCTCGATGCTGCTGACGCGGACGCGCAGGCGCCTGGTCTCGCGACCGCGCACGACGTCGACCTCCTCCTCGGCCTCGCCGCGGCCGGCCAGGGCGACGATAGCCGCGATCTCGGGCGCGACCTCCAGGAGCTTGCGCCCACGGCCGGGAGCGTCGAGGCCCAACAGCTGCTCGGCCTGGCGGTTGGCGGCCGAGATTCGGCCCTTGGCGTCGAGGCTGATGACCCCAGCGCTAACCTCGGCCAGCACGGTCTCGATGAACTGACGGCGTCGCTCGGCATCCTCGTGGGCAGTGTGGATGGCTTCCTGCTGCGCCTGCAGGTCATGGGTCATCCTGTTGAAGGCGCGAGACAGGACCGCGATCTCCTCCGGGTCGTTGTCGGCGTCGACCCGGGCGCTCAGGTCGCCACCGGCCACCCTGCCCGCCGCCTGCACCAGCCGGGCCACCGGTCCGGAGATGGCGCTTGCCGCGCTCAGCCCCAGCCAGACCGCGCCGACCAGCACCAGCAGCGCAGTCTCGGCGTAGCTGAGGACGAAGATCGTCTGAATCTTCTCGCGATTCTGAGCGGCCGCCCGGAAGTCGATGAGACTGGCTTCGGCCTCAACCAGGTGGCCCACGATCCCTTTTTCCACGGGCCGGATCACGTAGAGGTAGGCGTCGGGGTAGGCGCGCAGTCGATAGACCGCGCTCATCAGGTCGCCACAGGCGACGTTGCAGATCGAGATGATGCCCTGGTCGGCGGTCTTGAAGCTGGACGCCGGCGGGGTCACCAGCGGCGGGGCGTCCGGGGCCTCGGCCCGCGCCAGCACCCTCCCGTCGCGGTCAATCAGGTAGCCGGCCGAGAAGCCGTGGAAATTGATCAGGGCGCCCAGGTAGTGGTTGAAGGTGATCGGGCTGGCCTGCAGGGCCGCGGCGTGGCCGTTCAGATCCTCGCCCATCGGGATCAGGTGATCGTGGATGTAGACCCGCTGATCCTCGACATAGGAGCGGGCGACGGTGGCGGAGTTCTCGACCACGGTCCTGACCCGATGGCTGAACCAGTTGTCGACGCCGCGCGTGACCAGCACGCCGTAGAACAGGAAGACGACCAGGGCCGGCGCCAGGGCCGCGAGCGCGAACATGGTCACAAAGCGCAACTGCAGGCGTGCGCCCGGATCGCGGTCGCGGGCGTCGAGCAATGCCCAGAATCGGCGAATGACCACCAGCGTCAGGGCCAGGATCAGGACCAGGTTGAACCCGAGGACCGTGAGAATCAGCTGGCTGGCCGGACCTAAGGATCCGGTGGATGGCGGCGAGGCGGCGAGCAGGATGGCCAGCGCCGTCAGGGCCGCGGCCACGCCATAGCCGACGCCCAGCACCACCCGAGACTGCATCGCCCGCCAGATGCGGGTCGCGCCCGCTCCGACTAGCCACTGTCGAATATCCAAAGCCATTGGCGGGGAGCCTAAGCGACTGTGCCCCAAACTCAACAGTCTTGTGGCAAGGATGCGTCATGCAGACGCGGGGCGGCCGATCTCGGGAAGATCAGCGCCGCCCCCGCTGCATCTCGACGCCCAGGTCGGAGATCTTCTTGCGCAGGGTGTTGCGGTTGAGCCCGAGGATCTCGGCCGCCCGGACCTGGTTGCCGCGAGTCGCCGTCAGCGTCAGCTGGATCAGCGGCCGCTCCACCTCCTCCAGCACCCGGTCGTACAGCCCAGGCGGCGGCAGGCCATCGGGCTGGTCGGCGAAGTAGCTGGAAAGCTTGCGCTCCACGAGCTGGGCCAAGGTGGCGGGTCCTTCGTCGCCCTGGACGACCGGCTGCTGGTCGGCGAGTTCGCGCTCGATGATCCGCGCGGTGATCAGGTCCTCGCCGTAGAGGGCGCAGATCCTGCGGATCAGGTTCTCCAGCTCGCGCACGTTGCCGGGCCAGGAGTGCTGTTTCAAGCGGTCCAGGGCCGCGGCGTCGATGGTCTTGGACGGAAGGCCCTCGCGGTTGGCGCGCAGCAGGAAGGCCCGGGCCAGGTCGGGGATGTCGTCGGCCCTGTCGCGCAACGGCGGCAGGCGCAGCGGCGCCACGTTCAGGCGGAAGAACAGGTCCTCGCGAAACAACCCCTGCTGGATCAGGTTGCGCAGGTCGCGGTTGGTGGCCGCGATGATCCGCACGTTGGGCCGGCGGCTGGTCTTGGGGTTCACGGCGGGCTCGGATCCGTCGATCACGCGCAGCAGACGGGTCTGGGCATCCAGCGGCATGTCCCCGATCTCGTCCAGGAACAAGGTCCCGCCGTCGGCGTCGATCAGCTTGCCGGCGTCACCGTCTTCCTTTCCGAACAGCTCGGTCTCGACCCGCTCGCGCGGCACCGCGGCCAGGTTGATGGTCACGAACTTGCCGTCGCGACGCCGGCCCATGTCGTGCAGCGCGCGGGCCACCAACTCCTTGCCGGTGCCGCTCTCGCCTGTGATCAGCACGGTCAGGTCGGCCCCCACCAGTCGTGCGATGGTGCGGTAGACCTCCTGCATCGGGCCGGAGCGACCGATCAGCGGCAGGCGATCGTCGCGGACGGCGCGAGCCTGGGCGCGGGCGGCCTCGGGGTCGGCGGGGCGCGACAGGGCGCGCCGGGCGGCCGAGGTCATGTCGTCGAGGTCGAAGGGCTTGGGGATGTAGTCGAAGGCGCCCACCTCGGCGGCGTTCACCGCGGTGATCAGATTGTTCTGCGCGCTCATCACGATGACCGGCAATTTCGGGCGTTCCTTGCGGATCCGCGGCAAGACGTCGAACACGTTTTCGTCGGGCATGACGACGTCGGTGATCACCAGGTCGCCCTCCCCTTCCGAGACCCATTTCAGCAGCGTCGCCGCATTCCCGGTGGCCCGGACCTGATAGCCCAGGCGGGTGAACGCCTGGGAAAGCACCAACCGGATCGAGGCGTCATCATCGGCGATCAGGATCTTCTTGCTCGCGGCGTTCATGCCGGGTGGTCCTCTTCGGAAACGATAGGCAGCAGCACCCGGAATACCGTCCGGCCGGGCTCGGATTCAAAGTCGAGAAGACCGCCGTGGGCGGCGACCAGCTTGGAGACCAGGGCCAGCCCCAGGCCAACCCCATGGGCCTTCGAGGTCACGAAGGGTTGGAACAGATGCTCGCGCAGGTGGTCGGGGACGCCGGGGCCATTGTCCATGATCCGGACTTCGAGCGGGGCGCCACGCAGCGCCTGTCCCTTCGCGGCGCGGACGCGCACCCCGTGGCGATAGGCGGTGGAAATGCTGATCGCGCCGCGACCGTCCCCACGGGAATGGGCCGCCTCCGCGGCGTTCTTCACCAGGTTCAGGAAGATCTGGATCAGCTGGTCCTCGTCGCCCTGCACGGGAGGCAGCGAGGGGTCGTACTGTTCGCGCAGGCTGAGGCCATCGGCGACGCCATTGGCAGCCAGCGCCCGGACGCGGTCCAGGACCTGATGGATGTTGATCGGTGTCAGCGACGGGAAAGCGTCGTCGGAGAAGGCCTCCATGCGATCGACCAGCCGGCGCACGCGATCGGTCTCATCGACGATCAACTGAGCGAGCGGGGCATCCTCCGTCTTGGCGCCCGACTTCAGAAGCTGGGCCGCGCCGCGGATGCCAGCCAGCGGGTTCTTGATTTCATGCGCGAGCATCCGGCCTAGGCCGACAATGGAGCGCAGGCCGCCGGCCGCCTCGGCTCCCGCTCGTTCGGCGCCCAGGCCCGCCTTGACGCTGAGCGTCAGCAGCACCGAGCCGTCGCCCAGCGGGGCCGCGGCGCAGTCGACTTCGAAAGGCGGCAGGCCGAAGAGGGTGATCTGCACCCCGCGTTCACGCACCTTGGCGTCTTCGACCAGGGCGCGGTCGAGCAACGAGACGAGGGCCGAACCTGGCGGAAGTGCGGCGCTGAACCGGCCGCGGGCCAGCAGGCCGAGCCCCTGGCCGAACAGCGCCTCGGCGGCCTCGTTGACGGCGACCAGGGCGCCGGTGGCGTCCACCACCATGGCCGGATCGGGGCTGAGTTCGAAGGCCGCGGCCTTCAGGGCCAGCACGTCGACGCCCAGGGACTGCGGCAGGGTCCGCCAGTTCATGCGGCGAGCCTCCGCCCGGGTTGCGCCCAAAGCTCGGTCAGGGCGCGCTCGACTTCTCCGGCGTCCTCCAGCCGGCAGAGGCGGCTTCGCGCCGCGCGACGCGCCTCGGCGTCGGCCGGCCAGGGCGCTTGCTCGATATAGGCGGCCAGGTGCTTTCGGAAGACCCTCAGGCCCAGTCGCTCGCCATAGAACAAAAGCGCATCGTGGAAGTGGTCCAAGGCGATGCCAAGCCTGGTCTCGGAGTCGGGTTCGGCAAAGGTGCGCCCGTCCAGTTCGGCCTCAATCTGGGCGGCGATCCAGGGCCGGCCATAGACGCCACGGCCGACCATCACCCCATCGGCTCCCGATGCGGCCAGGGCGGCGCGGGCGGTGGCCCCATCGACGATGTCGCCGTTGACGATCACCGGGATCGACACCGCATCCTTCACCGGACGGACGGCGGACCAGTCGGCGCCGCCCTTGTAGAACTGGCAGCGCGTGCGGCCGTGGACGGTCACCGCGGCGATCCCCAGGGCCTCGGCGCGGGCGGCCAGCTCCGGCGCGTTACGCGTGGCGTCGTCCCAGCCCAGGCGCATCTTCACCGTCACCGGGACGTCGACGGCGGCGACGGCGGCAGCGATGAGCCGCTCCGCCAGCTCCGGCTCCCGCATAAGGGCCGATCCGCACTGGGCGCCGGTGACCTCGCGGGCGGGGCAGCCAAAGTTCAGGTCGATGATCTGCGCGCCGGCGGCTTGGGCCAGCCGCGCCCCCTCGGCGATGTGTTCGGGATCGCGGCCGACCAGTTGGACGACCATCAGCGGCAGGCCTTCACCCACCGCCGCGCGGCGCACGACATCGGGGCGGCCCTTGGCGAACTCTGCGCAGGCGACCATCTCGGTGGCCACGTATGCCGCGCCAAGCCGGCTTGCGGCGCGGCGGAACGGAAGGTCTGAGATGCCAGTCATCGGCGCGATCCAAACGCGGCCTGCGACATCGATCTCACCAAGCGTGAGCGAACTGCTCATTAATTAATCATTCCCACAGCTGCCTTTTTAGGCAGTTTGTGCGCTGCGGTAAAGCCCACCCGAGAACGAGACGAACTGGACAAGCGCGAGCGTGTCCCTAAACACGCATCCATGACGTTCCTGAGTGTTGTGGTGGCGGCGGGCGAGGGCCTCCGCGCAGGGCCTGGCGAGCCCAAGGCGTGGCGCATGCTGGCTGGCCGGCC
>DASRRU010000204.1:0-13350 GCA_035656795.1 Phenylobacterium sp.
CGCGTCGGTGGCGACCCAGGATGAGGCGCGCAAGCTGTCGGCCGCGCTGCGGCGCGGCGCGGGCGTGCAGGGACGTTGGGGCGAGCAGACGCTGCGCAACGTGCTGGAGCATGCTGGCCTCACCAACCGCTACGATTTCGAAGAGCAGACCTCCACCGACACCGAGGAGGGCCGCCGGCGGCCGGACGTGGTCGTGAAGCTGCCGGGCGGCGGGGTATTCGTCATCGACGCCAAATGCTCGCTGAACGCCTTCCTGGAGCTGCAGGACGCCCCGGACGACGCCACGCGCGACATCATCGGGATGCGCCACGTGCAGAGCGTGCGCAGCCACGTCCAGGGCCTGTCGGCCAAGGCCTACTGGGACCAGTTCGAATCCTCGCCCGACTTCGTGGCCATGTTCGTGCCGCTGGACTCGGCGCTCGCGGCGGCGCTCGACCGCGCGCCTGACCTGATGACCGAGGCGATGGACCGCAAGGTGGTGATCGTCACCCCGACCACGCTGTTCGCGCTCTGCAAGGCGGTGGTCTACGGCTGGCGGGTCGAAGAGCAGGCGGCCAATGCGCGGACCATCGCCGAGCTGGGCCGTGAGCTCTACAAACGCATCGCCGTAATGGGCGGCCACGCGGGCTCGCTGGGCAAGGCGCTGGAGCAGGCGGTCGCCAAATACAACCAGTTCGTTGGCTCGCTGGAGACCCAGGTCCTGACCCAGGCGCGGCGCTTCGAGGACCTGAAGGTCGACCACGAGGGCAAGAAGGTCGACCTGCTGGAGCCGCTGGACACCGCGGTACGCCCCCTGTCCAAGCTATCGCCCGAGACCCCTCCGCAGGTGCGCCTGGTGGCGGGCGACGAAAGCTAGAACACAAGGTGGGGCGATTGGCCTACCTTGACGCTCGGGTATCGGTTCCCTAATTCGCCCTCATGGCCCTGCGTGAGATCCTCATTGTTCCAGATCCGATCCTGAAAAAGGTGTCGGCGCGCGTCGACGTGGTCGACGATGAACTGCGTGCCCTGATGGATGACATGCTCGAGACCATGTACGCCGCGCCCGGCATCGGTCTGGCGGCGATCCAGGTGGGCGTGCCCAAGCGGGTGATCGTCATGGACCTGGCGCGCGAGGGCGAGGAGGCTGCGCCGCAATATTTCGTGAACCCCGAGATCCTCTGGGCGTCTGAAGAGACCGCGCCTTACGAGGAAGGCTGCCTGTCGGTGCCGGAGATCTACGACGAGGTCGAGCGGCCGGCGTATGTGAAGCTGCGCTACCTCAACTACCGGGGCGAAACGGTCGAGGAGGACGCCGAGGGGCTCTATGCCGTCTGCATCCAGCACGAGATGGACCACCTGGACGGCGTGCTGTTCATCGACCACCTGTCGCGCCTGAAGCGCGAGCAGGCGGTGAAGAAGGTCAAGAAGCAGGCCAAGGCGGCGTAGGCCGCCTCGCGGTGTCATCCCGGTTTTCGCGGCACGCGAAAGACCGGGACCGATGGGCTCAGGTTTTGGATATTGGCCGCAACGGTCGGGACTATTCGGCCCCGCTCGCGCGCATGGGTCCCGGTCTTCGCCTTTGGCGAAACCGGGATGACATTTTGAGCTAGTGCTCGACCTTGTCCTTGGCGTGATCGACGGCGGCGTCGGTCTTGGCGGCGGCCTTGTCCGTGCCGGACTTGATGTCCGAGGCGGCCTTCTCTGTGCCGGATTTCAGCTTTTCGCCGGCCTGAGCGGCGGCTTCCTTGGTCTTGGCGGCGGCCTCCTCGGTCCCCCGCTTGATGTCGGAGCCCAGGTCCTTGGCGGCGGGGGCGTTGGCGACATCCTTGGCGGCCGAGGCGGCGTCGGAGCCGACGGCCTTGAGGTCCTGCCCCGTCTTCTCCTGGGTCGACTTCGAGCAGGCGGCGATGGCGAGGCAGGCGGTCAGCAGAACAGCGGCGGTCATGGTGCGCATGGAGGGCTCCTTCGGGGTCCCCCATCCAACGGCCACGCTTGCTTGAGGTTCCCCGGCTTTGCGCCTGAGCGCCGTGGCAGGTACAGGGTCGGAGATGCGGATCGCCTTCCTGGGAACCCCCGACTTCGCGCTGGCCGCCTTGCGCCGCCTGGTGGCCGCCGGGCACGAGATCGCCTGCGTCTATTCCCAGCCGCCGGCGCCGCGGGGGCGGGGACACGCGCTGCAGCCTTCGCCGGTGCACGCCTTCGCCCTGGAGCAGGGGCTGATGGTGCGTACGCCCGTCTCGATGCGCGATCCGGCCGAGATCGCGGCCTTCGCGGCGCTGAATCTCGACGCGGCCTGCGTGGTGGCCTTCGGCCAGATCCTGCCTGCCGCGGTGCTTGACGCGCCCCGGCTTGGCTCCTTCAACCTGCACGGCTCGCTCCTGCCCCGCTGGCGGGGCGCGGCGCCGATCCAGCGGGCGATCATGGCCGGCGATGCGCTGACCGGCGTCGAGGTGATGCGGATGACCGAGGGCCTCGACGAGGGCCCGGTCCTGGCCAGCGAGACCCTGCGCATCGGGGCGCTGGATACGGCAGGCACGCTGCATGACCGGATGGCGGCCGTGGGCGCGGAGCTGCTCGCGCGGACCCTGGTGGACATCGAGGCCGGCGAAGCTATCGAGACGCCGCAATCGGACGAGGGCGTCACCTACGCCAAGAAGGTCGGGCCCAAGGTCGCGCGGATCGACTGGGCCAAGCCCGGCCGGCAGATCGACTGGAAAATCCGCGGGCTTTCGCCCTTTCCCGGCGCCTGGTTCCTGCTGCCCACCGACAAGGGTCCCATGCGGGTGAAGACCCTGCTCTCGGCCTTCGAGGACGTGGACGGCCCGCCGGGACAGGTGCTGGACGATCGCCTGCTGGTGGGGACCGGGGAAGGCGCGGTGCGGCTGCTGCGGGTGCAGCGCGAGGGGCGCGGGCCGCAGGAGGCTGCGGTGTTCCTGAACGGCGCGCCGGTGGCGGTCGGGACGATGCTCAGCTGATGCCCCGCTACCGGCTTACCCTCGAATATG
The DNA here is from genome assembly GCA_035656795.1 of Phenylobacterium sp. Taxonomy (GTDB): domain Bacteria; phylum Pseudomonadota; class Alphaproteobacteria; order Caulobacterales; family Caulobacteraceae; genus Phenylobacterium. The sequence continues at coordinate 2,988 of DASRRU010000204.1, forward strand.
ACGGCGGCCCCTACAACGGTTTCCAGGCCCAGGCCGACCAGCCGACGGTGCAGGGCTCGCTGGAGCGGGCGGTGACGGCCTTCTGCGGCGAGACCGTGCGGGTGAACGCGGCCGGGCGCACCGACACCGGCGTCCACGCCACCGGACAGGTGGTCCACATCGACCTGGCGAAGGACTGGCCCGCCGAGACCGTGCGCAACGCGCTGAACGCCCACCTGCGCGGCGAGCCGATCGTGGTGTTGGATGCGCAGGTCGCGCCCGAGGGATGGCACGCGCGGTTCACGGCGACGCAGCGGCGTTACCGCTATCGGATCCTCAACCGGACGAGCCCGCCCGGGCTGGAGCGCGGCCACGTCTGGCACGTGAAGAACCCCCTCGACGCGGCGGCCATGCACGCCGTCGCCCAGGTCCTGATCGGCCTGCATGACTTCACCACATTCCGCGACGTGGCCTGCCAGGCGAAATCGCCGGTGAAGACCCTGGACGTGGCGACAGTGCGCCGCGAGGGCGACGAGGTGGTGCTGGTGTTCGAGGCGCGCTCCTTCCTGCACCGCCAGGTGAGGTCGATGACCGGCTCGATCGCCGAGGTAGGGCTCGGGCGCTGGACGGCGGACGATTTGCGTGCGGCGCTGGAGGCCAAGGACCGCAAGGCCTGCGGCCAGGTCGCGCCGGCGGATGGGCTGTATCTGACCGGAGTGAGTTATGAGGCCGAGTAGCCTTCTCCCTGGGGAGAAGGGCGCTAGTCTTCCTTGAACGCTACGAAGTACCGCTCGATCAGGCGTTCGTAGACGGCCTGGAGTTGCAGGATCTCGGCGACGGGGGCGGCTTCGTCGACCTGGTGCATAGTCTTGCCGACGAGGCCCAGTTCAACCACGGGACACAGTGCGCGGATAAAGCGGGCGTCGCTGGTGCCACCGGTGGTCGAAAGCTCGGGGTCGCGGCCGGCCACATCGCGGACCGCGGCGGCCACCACGTCGGTGAAGGGGCCGGGCTCGGTCAGGAACGCTTCGCCGCTGATCTGCGGCACGACATCTATGGCGCCCTGGAATCCGCGCGCCTCGGCCTCGGCCTGGCCGGCGATCCAGCGGGCGAGCTCCTCACCGGTGTGGTTGGGATTGAAGCGGATGTTCAGCCGGGCCCTGGCGACGCCGGGGATCACGTTGGTGGCGGTGTTGGGCACGTCGATGCGTGTGATCTCCAGGTTGGACGGCTGGAACTCCGGATAGCCCTCGTCCAGCTTGCGGTCCTGCAGCCGCAGCAACAGGCGCAGCAGCACCGGAACCGGGTTGGCCGCCCGGTGCGGATAGGCCACGTGGCCCTGTACGCCGGTGACGGTGATCTCGACGTTGATCGAGCCGCGGCGGCCGACCTTGATCATGTCGCCGAAGGTCTCGGAGGAGGTGGGCTCGCCGACCACGCAATGGTCGATGTGTTCGTCCTCGATATCCAGCGCGTCGACGACCATCTTGGTGCCGTGGGTGGCCACGCCCTCCTCGTCGCCGGTGATCAGGAAGGACAGCGAACCCGTGACCTTGCCGGCGGCGATGGCCTTGGCCGACGCCGCGGCGAAGGCGGCGATAGCGGACTTCATGTCCACGGCCCCGCGCCCGACCAGCACGCCATCGACCACGGCGGCGTCGAACGCGCCCTGGCTCCAGGCGGTCGCGTCGCCCACAGGCACCACATCGGTGTGGCCGGCGAAACAGAGGTTGGGGCCGGCGGTTCCGTAGCGGGCGTAGAGGTTCTCGATCTCGCCGAACTTCATCCGCCGGCAGGCGAAGCCCAGGGCCGCGAGGGTCTTTTCGACGATGTCCATGGCGCCGGCGTCGGCGGGCGTCACCGAGGGCGCCCGGATCAGGTCTTTGGTCAGGTTGATCGCGTCGATCAAGCTCGCCCCCGGCGTGGTGTTTGATAGGGTTAGGCGCCCCTCCTAGACCGGAATGATCCAGTGCCCAAGATCGACATCGACGCCGCGCCCACCCGGTTCGGGACCGGCTATCCGCCGCCTCACGACGGGCCATGCCGGAATCGCAAACGCTGGAAGCTGGGCGACGCCGCCGGCCTGACCCAGTTCGGGGTCAACCTGCAGCGGCTGGCGCCCGGGGTATGGTCGAGCCAGCGGCACTGGCACACGGCGGAGGACGAGTTCGTCTGGGTGGTTTCCGGCGAGGTCGTGCTGGTCACCGACGAGGGCGAGCAGATCTTGCGGGCCGGCGACTGCGCGGGCTTCCCGGCCGGCGCGCCCAATGGCCACCACCTGCAGAACCGCTCGGCGCACGAGGTGGTGCTGCTGGAGGTGGGATCGCGCCGGGAAGCCGAGGACGGCTGCGACTATCCCGACATCGACCTGATGCTGTCGCCGGGAGAGGTGGAGTACCGCCACAAGGACGGCGCGCCTTACGTGGACACGAAGACCGCGCGGAGCCGGTAGCCAAGATCCTCCCCGCAGGGGAGAGGTGGCTCGGCGCGCAGCGACGCGACGGAGGGCGCCCGCGGAGCCCGCGATAGACGACATCCTGACCGCTGAAGGGGAAACCCCCTCAGTCAGCTTCGCTGACAGCTGCCCCTCAGGGGAAGCATCTAGTCCCGCAGCAGTTCGTTGATGCTGGTCTTCGAGCGGGTGCGTTCGTCGACGGTCTTCATGATCACCGCGCAGTAGGTGGACGGCAGCGTTGGGTCGACCGCATTGGGGCGCGAGCCGGACATGATCACCGAGTAGGGCGGCACTTCGCCAGTGATCGTCTGGCCGGTCTTGCGGTCGACGATCGGGGTGGTGGAGGTCAGGTACACGCCCATGGAGAGCACCGAGCCCTCGCGCACGATCACGCCCTCGGCCACCTCGGAGCGGGCGCCGATGAAGCAGTTGTCCTCGATGATCGTCGGGTTGGCCTGCAGGGGCTCCAACACGCCGCCGATGCCCGCGCCGCCGGAGATGTGACAGTGCTTGCCAATCTGGGCGCAGGACCCCACCGTGGCCCAGCCGTCCACCATGGTCCCATCATCGACGTAGGCGCCGATGTTGACGAAGGAGGGCAGGGCGACGACGCCCTTGCCGAGGAACGAGCCCTTGCGGATCAGGCTGCCTGGGACGGCGCGGAAGCCTGCAGCCTCGAACCGGGCGGCGTCCCAGCCGGTGGTCTTCATCGGGACCTTGTCCCAGTAGGGACCGGGGGTGTCGGACGCATTCAGGGCGTTGGGCGTCAGGCGGAAGAACAGCAGGATCGCCTGCTTGGCCCATTGGTGGGTCACCCAGGCTCCGTCATCCTGGCGGCTCGCGACGCGCAGGGTCCCGGCGTCGAGGCGTTCGATTGTTTCGAGCACGGCCTCGCGGATTGGGCCCTGGGTCTGGTGGGTGATGGACTCGCGGTCCTCCCAAGCGGCCTCGATGACGCTCTTGAGGTCGGAATTGTCGGGCATTTCAGGCGGCTTCCTTGAGGCGGGCCTGCGCCAGGAAGGGCGCGAGCTTCGCGGTCTTGTAGCGGACGAAGGGGGCGGTGGAGGCCTCGGCGTGGGGCCCGACCAGGATGGTGGTCATTCCGAGCTCGGCGGCGGGCGCCAGGTTGCGCTCGCTGTCCTCGAAGAAGGCCGCGGTCGCCGGGTCGATGGCGTGGTCGGCGCTTATCTTCTCGAAGGTGGCGCGGGCGGGTTTGGGCACATAGTCGGCCGAGCCGATGTCGAAGATGTCGCTGAACAGGTGCGTCAGGCCCAGGCGCCTCAGCACGCGCTCGGCGTGGAAGGCGTCGGCGTTGGTGAAGATCAGCCGGCGGCCCGGCAGACGCTCGATGGCGGCGACCAGGTCCGGATCGTGCGCCAGGGCCTCCAGCGACATGTCGTGGAAGATGGTGTGGAAGTCGGCGGGATCGACCCCGTGGTGCTCGACGAGCCCGCCCAGGGTCAGGCCGTAGTCGGCCAGGTACTGCTTCTGCAGGCGATAGGCGTCGTCGCGCTCCAGGCCGGTGATCTTCTGAACGTAGGCGGTCATCCGCCGCTCGATCTCGCCCATGAACCCGGATTCAGCCGGATAGAGGGTGTTGTCCAGGTCGAAGAGCCAGGTGTCGACATGTGTGAGGTCGGCGATCATTCGCAGACCAGCGTGCCCGCCCCGTGCTCGGTGAAAAGTTCGACCAGCATGGCGTGTGGCTTGCGCCCGTCCAGGATGACCACGGCGCCGACGCCGGACTCCACTGCAGCGATGGCGGTCTCCAGCTTGGGGATCATGCCGCCGGTGGCGACGCCGCTCGCGATGGCGTCGCGGGCGTCGGCGACAGTCATCTGGCGGATCAGCTCGCCGTTCTTGTCCAGCACGCCGACCACGTCGGTGAGCAGCAACATGCGCTTGGCGTTCAGCGCGCCGGCCAGCGCGCCGGCCACGGTGTCGGCGTTGATGTTGTAGGTCTGGCCGTCCTCGGCGACGCCGATCGGGGCAATCACCGGGATATAGTCCTCGTCGGCGTAGATCAACGCCTCGATCAGCTTGGGATCGACCCGCTTGGGGTCGCCCACGAAGCCCAGGTCGACGGCCTTTTCGATGTTGGAGTCCGGGTCCTTCTTGGTGCGGGTGACCTTCTCGACGGTGATCAGCCGCGCGTCCTTGCCAGACAGCCCCACGCCGCGCACGTCGGCTTCGCGGCCGGCCAGCGTGATCCAGTTGGCGATCTCCTTGTTGATCGCGCCGGAGAGGACCATCTCGGCCACTTCCATGGTCGCTGCGTCGGTGACGCGCAGGCCGTCGATGAAGGTGGACTTGACGCCCGCGCGCTCCAGCATGGCCGAGATCTGCGGCCCGCCGCCGTGGACGATCACGGGATGCAGGCCCAGCATCTTCAGCAGCACCGCGTCGGCGGCGAACTGCTTTGCGACCTGTTCTTCGCCCATGGCGTGGCCGCCGTACTTGATCACCACGGTCTCGCGGTCATAGCGCTGGATGTAGGGCAGGGCCTCGGCGAGCGTCCTGGCGGTCGCCCAACCTTGCTCGGGGCCGGCCTGGTCCTGGCTGTCGCCCATCTTGGAAGACTCGGAGTTCACGGGCGTCTCGGCTCTTCGAAGTTCGGAGCGCTCCGATAGCGGACGCAGGGGCGCCTGTCACCCTTGGCGGCCCCGCGAGTCAGCACGCCTCGAGCGGCTTGGCGAAGGCCTGGATCAGGTCCAGCAACTGCTCCACGTCCTGCGGCTGCGCGGGCGGGGTCAGCAAACGCGGCGTGATGCTGAGGGCTGCGAGCACAGAGCGCCCGGCGAAGGCCAGCGACCACGTCGGAAACAGCCGCTCGGAGCGGTCGCCTTCCTCCAGCACCGTCACACGCCAATGGCGAGGGTCGCGAAAGATACTGGCCATCACGGCGTCGACCGCCGGCGGAGGCCCCTCGAGGATCTGGGCGAAGTGCTCGTCGGTGGAGATCAGGGCGCCGGTGATGCCGAGGGTGGCGTTGCGCGAGAGTGCGGTCTCGGTGATCGCCACGACGTCGGCGCCATCGTGCGGCCAGGGAGTGGACTTAACGCTGACATAGAACACGGACTTCAACATGGGCGGCCGATAATCTCTCCCCAGGCGGACGACGTCTCACAGTCGCAGTTGTTCAACCTGCACGCTATGATTGAATCGACGAGGACAAGAAATCCTTCCTCGCCGCTGGCTCTCGCCGGCCGCCATGCTAAGCCATGGACAGGGATTGGACCGGGGGATGTGCAATGCGGATTGCAAGCGTTGTGGCGGCGGCGATGGCCGTCTGGACCTTGGCGGCCAGCGCCCAGGCGCACACCGTCATCGTGACGGCCGACAGGCTGCTCGACGTGGCCACCGGCAAATATGTGGAAAAGCCCGCGGTGCTGATCACCGACGGGCGGATCGAGGCGGTGCAGACGCAGGGTCGCGCCGACTACCCAGCCGGCGCCGAGCGCGTCGACCTGCCGGGCGTGACGCTGCTGCCGGGCCTGATCGACATGCACGTCCACCTGACGTCCTCGCCGCTCTACGGGGGCTACAACCGGCTGGAGTTCACCGACAGCTTCTGGCCGATCATCGGCGCGGCCCACGCCAAGGCGACGGTTCAGGCGGGCTTCACCACGGTGCGCAACGTGGGCTCGCGCAACTTCGACGACGTGGGGCTGAAGCAGGCGATCGAGGCCGGCTTTATCGTGGGCCCGCGGATCGTGCCGGCCGGCTACGCCATCGGCTCCACCGGCGGACACTGTGACTCGAACTCCTTCCCGCCCTCGATGCACCAGAAGGGCGACGCGGTGATCGACAGTCCCGACGAGGGCCGCAGGCGCGTGCGAGAGATGCACAAGTACGGCGCCCAGGTGATCAAGATCTGCGCCACCGGCGGGGTGTTCAGCCACGGCGACGCGCCCGGCGCCCAGCAACTGACCCTGGAAGAGATCAAGGCCATCGTCGACGAGGCGCACGCCACCGGGATGCGGGTCGCGGCCCACGCCCATGGCGCTAGCGGCATCAAGGCCGCCATCCTGGGCGGCGTCGACACCATCGAGCACGCCAGCCTGGTCGACGACGAGGGCATCAAACTCGCCGTCCAGAAGGGCGCCTACTTCGGCATGGACATCTACAACACCGACTACACCCAGGCCGAGGGCAAGAAGAACGGCGTGCTGGAGGAGAACCTGCAGAAGGACCGCGACATCGGCGATATCCAGCGGGAGAACTATCGCAAGGCGCTGAAGGCCGGCGTGAAGATGATCTTCTCCACCGACGCGGGCGTCTATCCGCACGGGACCAACGCCAGGCAGTTCGCAGTGATGGTGCGCTATGGGGCGACGCCGCTGCAGGCCATCCAGAGCGCGACGCTGACCGCCGCCCAGGCGCTCGACCGGGTGAAGGACGTGGGCCAGGCGACGCCCGGCCACTACGGCGACCTGGTGGGCGTGAAGGGCGATCCGCTCAGCGACGTGACCGTACTGGAGCGCCCGGTTTTCGTGATGAAGGGCGGGAATGTGGTGAAGCTGGCCACCCCCTGATCCGCGCACCCCGGCGAAAGCCGGGGCCCATGCTGAATTTGACGAAGCTCCCGAAATCCGGCCGGTGGAGAGACGGCTTGGGTCCCGGCTGTCGCCGGGACGAGCGGATCTAAATCGACCGCGCCACGACCTCTTTCATGATCTCGGACGTGCCTCCGTAGATCCGTTGGACGCGGGCGTCGCGCCAGAGCCTCGCGATGGGGTAGTCGTTCATGTAGCCGGCGCCGCCGTGCAGTTGCAGGGCCGCGTCGCAGACTTCCCATTGCAGCTCGGTGTGGAAGAGCTTGGCGGCGCTGGCTTCAGCAGCGGTGAGCTTCTTTTGCAGGTGTCTGGCGATGCACCAGTCCAGGTGCGCCCAGCCGGCCTGCAGCTTGGCTTTCAGGTCGGCGAGGGTGAAGCGGGTGTTTTGGAAGTCGAACACCGTCTGCTTGAACGCCTTGCGGTCCTTGGTGAACTTCACTGCCTCGTCGAAGGCCCGCTGGGCGCCCGCCTGGCCGGCGATGGCGATCTGCAGGCGCTCCTGCGGCAGCTGGTTCATCAGGTAGGCGAAGCCCTTGCCCTCTTCGCCCAGGCAGTTGGTGATCGGCACGCGGACGTCCTCGAAGAACAGCTCCGAGGTGTCGGCGGAGTTCTGGCCGATCTTGTCCAGGTTACGGCCGCGCTTGAAGCCGGAGCGGTCGCCTTCCACCAGGATCAGCGAGATGCCCTTGGAGCCCTGGGTCGGGTCGGTCTTGGCGACCACCACGATCAGGTCGGCGCTCTGGCCGTTGGTGATGTAGGTCTTGGAACCGTTGACGACGTAGTGGTTGCCGTCACGCACGGCGGTGGTGCGCACGCCCTGCAGGTCGGAGCCGGCGCCCGGCTCGGTCATGGCGATGGCGGTGATCACTTCGCCGGAGACCATGCCGGGCAGCCATCGCTTCTTCTGCTCCTCGGAGCCGTAGTTGATGATGTAGTCGACGACGATGTCGGACTGCAGCGTGATCCCCGCCGACGAGCCCGCGTAGGAGAGCTCCTCGCCGACCACGGTGTTGTAGCGATAGTCGGCGCCCAGGCCGCCGTATTCCTCCGGCACCTGCGGGCAGAGCAGCCCCGCCTCGCCGGCCGCCAGCCAGAAGCCGCGGTCCACGACGCCTTCCTCTTCCCAGCGGTCGAGGTTGGGGATCAGGGCCTTGTCGTAGAACTTCCGGACCTGGTCGCGGAAGAGGTTCAGATCTTCGTCAAAGACGTCGCGGGTGTCGGTGCTGAGCATGGCTGGTGCTTTATCAACCCGCTCGTCCCGGCGGAAGCCGAGATGAGCGGGTCAGATCGCACAGGCCGCGACGATCTCGGCGCGGAGTTCCGGGATGCCGGTCCCCTTCTCCGAGGAGGTGGCCAGTACGCGGGGGAAGGCGGCCGGGCGCTTGGCGATGGCGGTCAGGGTCTTGGCGACCACCGCCTCGACCTCGGCGGTCTTCAGCTTGTCGGCCTTGGTCAGCACGATCTGATAGGAGACGGCGGCCAGGTCGAAGGCGTCCAGCGCCTCCTTGTCGACGTCCTTCAGCCCGTGGCGTGCGTCGATCAGCAGGTAGGCTCGCTTCAGGTTCGGGCGGCCGCGCAGGTAGTCTCGGCCGAGGTTCTGGAACTTCTTCACGTCGCCGCGGGAGGCGCGCGCGAAGCCGTAGCCCGGCAGGTCGACCAGTCGCAGCGTCTCGTCGGCGACGAAGAAGTTCACTTCCCGCGTGCGGCCCGGCGAGTTCGACGCCCGCGCCAGGTGGAGGCGGCCGGCCACGGCGTTGATCAGCGTGGACTTGCCCACGTTGGAGCGGCCGGCGAAGGCCACTTCCGGAAGGTCCGCGGGCGGCAGGCCTTCGATGGCCACGGCGCCCATCATGAAGGTCACCTCGTGGGCGAAGAGGACCCGGGCGGCCTCTAGCTCATCTGCGGTGAAAGCGTCCGTCACCCGCCAGCCTTGCCGGTCAGGCGGGCTATGGTGCGGTCGATGGGATTGTCCACCTTGAAGCGGCGCATCATCACGTACTGCTGCAGCGTCGTCAGCACATTGGACCAGGTCCAGTAGATCAGCAGGCCCACGGCGAAGGGCGCCATGATGAACATGAAGATCAGCGGCATGAACTGGAAGATCCGCTGCTGAGCCGGATCGACGCCGGTCTGCGGGGTCATCGACGTCGTCAGGAACATGGTGAAACCATAGGCCAGCGGCAGAATGCCCAGGTGCAGCTGGCCGTCCAGGATCGGCCCCAGCAGCGGCAGATGCGCCGGGTTCCACGGGATCAGGCCGAACAGGTTCCAGATGGTGGTCGGGTCGCGCGCCGACAGGTCGCTGAAGGCCAGGAACGGGGCGTGGCGCATCTCGATGGAGATGTTGAGTACCTTGTAGAGCGAATAGAACACCGGGATCTGCAGGAGGATCGGCAGGCAGCCGGCCAGCGGATTGACCTTTTCCCGCTGGTACAGCGCCATGATCTCCTGCTGCTGCTTGGCTGGGTCATCCTTGAAGCGCTTGCGGATGTCCTCCATCAGCGGCTGGACCTTCTTCATCTTGGTCATCGACTCGTACTGCTTGTTGGCGATCGGGAAGAAGGCCACGCGCACGCAGACGGTGAGCAGCAGGATGGCGACTCCGAAGGTTCCGACCTGATGGAAGATGAAGGTCAGGAACAGGAAGATCGGCCGCGTCAGGAACGAGAAGAAACGGCCCCAGTCCACGGCGTCGTCGAAGTGGGCGATGCCGAGGTTCTTTTCATAGGCCTGCAGCAGGGGCACGGTCTTGGCCCCGGCGAACAGGTGCTGGGTGACGGTGACCTGGGCGCCCGGCTGAATGGTGCGGGCGGCGCCCGTGTAGTTGGCCTCGAAGACGTCGACATTGCCCGCCTTGGCGTCGCGGTAGACGGCGTGGACCTGCTCGCCAGCGCTGGGGATCAGGGCGGCCAGCCAATATTTGTCGGTGATGCCGGTCCAGGCGCCGGCCGAGTTGAATTCCTGCACGGAGCCGCCGTTCTTCGACAGGTCCTTGTAGGTAAAGGCCCGCACGTGGCCGTCGAGATATCCGATGGTCCCCTGGTGCACGACGCCCGACGTGCCGGCCTCGGGTGGCACGCCCTGGCGCTGCACGGTGCCGTAGGGCGCTAGCGTCACGGGAATCGTCCCGGCGTTGGCCACCGTGTCGGTGATCGTGAACATGTAGTTCTGGTCCACCGCGATCCGCCGCGTGAAGGTCAGGCCCTGGCCGTTGGCGTAGGTCAGAGTGACCGGCGCGCCGGGGGCCAGCGTCGAGCCTTCCGCAAGGGTCCAGGTGGTGGTGGCGCCGGGCAGGCCCGGAACGTTCTGGCCGACCCAGCCGAAGTCCACGAACCAGGGGAAGGGCGCGCCTTCCGGCCGCAGCATCTCGACG
>DASRRU010000205.1:0-2286 GCA_035656795.1 Phenylobacterium sp.
CTGATCATCGGCGACCGCCAGACCGGCAAGACCGCCGTGGCGATCGACACCATCCTGAACCAGAAGTCGATCAACGCCGGGACCGACGAGAGCGCCAAGCTCTATTGCATCTATGTGGCCATCGGCCAGAAGCGCTCGACCGTCGCCCAGATCGTCAAGACGCTCGAGGAGCGCGGCGCGCTGGAGTACACGATCGTCGTCTCGGCGACGGCGTCGGAGCCGGCCCCGCTGCAGTTCCTGGCGCCATTCTCGGGCTGCGCCATGGGCGAATGGTTCCGCGACAACGGCATGCACGCCGTCATCATCTATGACGACCTTTCCAAGCAGGCCGTCGCCTATCGCCAGATGTCGCTGCTGCTGCGCCGCCCGCCGGGCCGCGAAGCCTATCCGGGCGACGTGTTCTACCTGCACTCCCGTTTGCTGGAGCGCGCGGCGAAGCTGAACGAGGACAATGGCTCCGGCTCGCTGACCGCGCTGCCGATCATCGAGACCCAGGCCAACGACGTGTCCGCCTATATCCCGACCAACGTGATCTCGATCACCGACGGCCAGATCTTCCTCGAGACCGACCTCTTCTTCCAGGGCATCCGCCCGGCGGTGAACGTCGGCATCTCGGTGAGCCGCGTGGGCTCCTCGGCCCAGATCAAGGCCATGAAGACCGCGTCCGGGCCCATCAAGGGCGAGCTCGCCCAGTACCGGGAAATGGCCGCCTTCGCGAAGTTCGGCTCCGACCTGGACGTCACCACCCAGCGCCAGCTGGCGCGCGGCGAACGCCTCACCGAGCTCCTGAAGCAGCCCCAGTACTCGCCGCTGAAGGTCGAGGAACAGGTGGCGGTGGTCTACGCCGGCACCCGCGGCTACCTGGACGGGATCGCAACCAACCAGGTCCGCCGCTTCGAGAGCGAGTTGCTGGCCCACCTGCACTCCAAGCACCAGGACCTGCTGGACAAGATCCGCGTCGAGAAGGACCTGAAGAACGTCGAAGGCGATCTGAAGTCCGTGCTGGCCGCCTTCGCCCAGACCTTCGCCTGACGCTGGCTGACGGGAGCAGGAATTAGGCGATGGCCAGCCTCAAGGAGATGCGCAATCGGATCGGAAGCGTGAAAGCCACGCAGAAGATCACCAAGGCGCTGCAGATGGTGGCGGCGGCGAAGCTGCGCCGCAGCCAGGACGCCGCCCAGAACGCCCGGCCCTACGCCGAGCGGATGGCCGCGGTCATCGCCAACCTGGCCGCCGGGATCTCCGGCGAAGGCGCGCCGCGCCTGTTGGTGGGCACTGGCTCCGACCGGCGCCACCTGATCGTAGTGGCCACCTCGGACCGCGGCCTGGCTGGGGGCTTCAACTCTTCCATCGTCCGCGCCGCGCGCGAGCGGATCGGCAAGCTGATCAACGAGGGCAAGGACGTCCGCATCCTGACCGTCGGCCGCAAGGCCCGCGACCAGCTGAAGCGCTACGACCGTTCGGTCGGCGCCTTCGAGGCGGGCGGCAATCCCTCCCTGGCGGTGGCCGAGGAGGTTTCGGCGAAGATCCGGGAGATGTTCGCGGCCGGCGAGGTGGACGTCGTCACCCTGTTCTTCTCGAAGTTCCAGTCGGTGGTCATCCAGACCCCGACCGGCGTCCAGCTGATCCCGGCGGAAGTGAAGACCAACGCGACGCCTATCGACCTGAAGGGCGCGGTCTACGAGTACGAGCCCGACGAGGAGACCATCCTCGAGGAGCTGCTGCCGCGCAACATCACCACCCAGCTGTTCTCCGCCATGCTGGAGAACCAGGCGGGATTCTACGCGTCCCAGATGACTGCGATGGACAACGCGACCCGTAACGCCGGCGACATGATCTCGGCGCTCACCCTGAAATACAACCGCTCACGCCAGGCGCAGATCACCAAGGAGCTGATCGAGATCATCTCCGGCGCCGAAGCGCTCTAGTCGAAAGTCGAAAGAGACAGCCATGGCTACCACCACCGCCAAAAAGCCCGCCGCCGCGAAGAAGCCGGCGGCCCCCAAGGCGCCCGCGAAGTCCGCCGCGAAGACCCCGGCCACCGCCGCCAAGGCTGTCGCCACCGGCAAGCTGGTGCAGATCATCGGCGCCGTCGTCGACGTGGAGTTCGAAGGCCACCTGCCGGCGATCCAGAGCGCGCTGGAGACCACCAACACCGACCAGCGGACCGGCCAGCCCTTCCGCCTGGTGTTCGAGGTCGCCCAGCACCTGGGCGAGAACACCGTGCGCGCCATCGCCATGGACACCACCGAGGGTCTGACCCGCGGCCAGCCGGTGTTCGACACC
>DASRRU010000206.1:0-2842 GCA_035656795.1 Phenylobacterium sp.
CTCGATACCCACCGGCGGACGGCCCTGCTTGAGCGTGAAACGCAGCTGCGCTTCGCTGTCCAGATGCATGGTTTTGCCGGATGGGCTCGCGAGCGTGCCCAGCGGCGAGGTCTCGGTCATGCCCCAGGCGTGGGTCACCGAGACGCCGTAGTCGTCGCGGAAGGCGCGGACCAGGGCCTCCGGCACCGCCGAGCCGCCGATCACCACCCGTTTCAGGGTCGAAAGCCCCAGCTTGTTCTCGCGCATGTGCCCGAGCAGCATCTGCCACACGGTCGGCACCGCCGCCGAGAAGGTCACCGCCTCGCTTTCCAGCAGTTCATAGACCGACTGGCCGTCCAGCTTGTGGCCCGGCATCACCAGTTTCGCGCCCACCGCCGAGCAGGAGAAGGCCAGGCCCCAGGCGTTGGCGTGGAACATCGGCACCACCGGCAGCACGGTATCGGTCGCCGAGATCCCCATCACATCCTTGCCCATGGTCACGAGCGTGTGGATGAAGTTCGAGCGGTGCGAATAGAGCACGCCCTTCGGATTGCCGGTCGTGCCCGAGGTGTAGCAAAGCGCCGCGGCGGTGTTTTCGTCGAAGTCGCCCCAGACGCACTCGGGCGACGCCGCCGCAATCAGCGTCTCGTAGCAAAGCGCGCCTGGGTAGGCCGCCGGGTCCATGTGCGCCTCGTCGGTCAGCACCACGACGTGCTTCACCGTCGGCATCTTGCCGCGGTGCTCCAGCAGCACCGGCAGGAACGTCAGGTCGGTGAAAATCACCCGGTCTTCGGCGTGGTTGATGATGTAGCAGAGCTGCTCGGCGAACAGCCGGGGGTTCAGCGTGTGGCAGACCGCGCCGATCCCCATGATGCCGTACCAGGCCTCGATGTGCCGGGCGGTGTTCCAGGCGAGCGTCGCGCAGCGGTCGCCCGGCTTGATCCCCAGGCTCTTCAGCGCGCTGGACAGGCGCTTGGCGCGGCCATGCACCTCGCCATAGGTCGTGCGCACGATCGGCCCCTCGACGGAACGGCTGACGATCTCGCGGTCGCCGTGCCAGGACTTGGCATGGTCGAGGATCTTGTCGACCGTCAGCGGCCAGTCCTGCATCAGCCCGTGCATCGTCCATTTCCTCCGAAACCAGGCCCCAGAGCCTTGCGCCCAAAGCTATTGTTATCAGCGTTCAGACGCAACGCGCTGTCGCGCATCGCCTCAGGCTAGGCGGGGAAACAGGAGCCTAGGCGACCGTCGGCCGTGCGCGACGCAGGTCCGGCAGGAAGGCCGCCAGCAGGCCTATGGCCGGCAGGAAGGCGCACAGCTGGTAGACGGTCTCGATTCCCGCCCGGTCGGCGACCCAGCCGAGCACCGCCGCGCCCAGCCCGCCCATGCCGAAGGAGAAGCCGAAGAACAGGCCGGAGATCATGCCCACCCGGCCGGGCGCCAGCTCCTGGGCGAAGACCACGATCGCCGGGAAGGCCGAGGCCAGCAGCAGGCCGATGGCGACCGTCAGCGGCCCGGTCCAAAAGAGGCTCGCGTGCGGCAGGATCAGCGTCAGCGGCAGGACCCCCAGGATCGAGAACCAGATCACGTACTTGCGGCCGAAGCGATCGCCCACCGGCCCGCCCGCCACGGTCCCCACCGCCACCGCTGCCAGGAAGACGAACAGGTGCAGCTGGGCCGCCGGCACCGAAACCCCGAAACGGTGGATCAGGTAGAAGGTGAAGTAGCTCGTGAGGCTGGCCAGGTAGACGTACTTCGAGAAGATCAGCGCCAGCAGGATCGCGATCCCGCGGCGGGCCTCGCCTTGCGGCAGGCGCGGCTCGGCGGCGGCCTTGGCGGCCCCGGCGGTCAGCCGCGCCACGCCGTGCTGGCGGTACCAGGCGCCGACGTTCCAGAGGATCGCACAAGACAGCAGCGCCAGCAGGGCGAAGGCCGCCAGGCTCGACTGGCCCAAGCGCACCACCACCAGGGCCGCGGCCAGGGGGCCGAGGGCCGAGCCGGCGTTGCCGCCCACCTGGAACAGCGACTGCGCCAGGCCATGCCGCCCGCCCGCCGCCATGCGCGCCACCCGCGAAGACTCCGGATGGAATACCGACGAGCCCATCCCGAGCAGGCTCGCCCCGGCCAGCAGCAGGCCGTAGCTGTGGGCCATCGACAACACGACCAGTCCGGCCAGCGAGAACAGGGTGCCTCCCGGCAAGGCCAGCGGCGTTGGCCGCTTGTCGGCATAGAGCCCCACCAGGGGCTGCAGGATCGAGGCGGTGATCTGGTAGGCCAGGGTCACCAGGCCGATCTGGCCGAAACTCAGGCCCAGCGACACCTTCAGGCTCGGATAGATCGCCGGCAGCAGCGACTGCATCATGTCGTTGAGCAGGTGGCAGAAGCTGATCGCCACGATCACGCCGAACACCGTGCCCTGGCCGGGGGCGACGGGGGATCGCGTGCGGATGGCGGCGGCGGTCATTTCAGGCTTCCTTTTCGACGCGCACGCGATAAAACAGTCGGGACTGTCCCGCATTCCAGATCGGGCCTTTCAGTTTCGCGAGTGGGACATGACCTGGGCCCGCATCGACCCCAACGACTTTGCTGACGTGCCGCGCCCAGTGGTGGCCATCGGCAACGACTACCCGCCCTCCTTCGAACTCGACTGGCATAGCCATCGGCGCGGCCAGCTGCTCTACGCGGCGAACGGCGTGGTGGCGGTCAGCACCCCGCAAGGCGCCTGGATCGCGCCGCCCGAACGCGCCGTTTGGATTCCGGCCGGCATTGCCCATGCCGTGCGCATGGTGGGCGCGGTGAGCACCCGCAGCCTGCTGATCGACGAGATCGCGGTCGGGGTCCTGGGCGACGCCTGCCGGGTGAT
>DASRRU010000207.1:0-5458 GCA_035656795.1 Phenylobacterium sp.
GGCTGCGGACATAGCTGTTCGCCGCCGAGATCGACTCCTTCATCACGTCCTTCAGGTTGCCGGTGACCGTCATGCGGCCCTTGCCCGGCATCTTGACCGCCTCGATGGTCAGGATGTCGCCGCCGAAGTCGGTGTAGGCCAAGCCGGTGATGATCCCGACCTGGTCTTCGGTATCCATCTCGCCGTACTTGTACTTCCGCACGCCGGCGTACTTGCCCAGCCGTTCCGCATCGATGGTGATCGTCAGCACGTTCTCACGGGCCAGATCGCGCACCGTCTTGCGGGCCAGGTTGCCCAGTTCCCGCTCCAACGACCGCACGCCGCTTTCGCGGGTGTAGTAGCGGATCAGGTCGCGGATCGATGAGTCCGGAACGATGAATTCTTCCGGCTTCAGTCCGTGGTCCTTGGTCAGCTTGGCCAGAATGTGCCGCTTGGCGATCTCCAGCTTCTCATCCTCGGTGTAGCCGGGGATGCGGATGATCTCCATGCGGTCCAGCAGCGGCTGGGGCATGTTCAGGCTATTGGCCGTGGTGACGAACATCACCGGCGACAGGTCGTAGTCGACCTCCAGATAGTGGTCGGCGAAGGTCGAGTTCTGCGACGGGTCCAGCACCTCGAGCAGGGCCGAGGACGGATCGCCGCGCCAGTCGGAGCCCATCTTGTCGATCTCGTCCAACAGGAAGAAGGCGTTGGTCGACTTGGCCTTCTTCATCGACTGGATGATCTTGCCAGGCATGGAGCCGATGTAGGTCCGGCGGTGGCCGCGGATCTCGGCCTCGTCACGCACGCCGCCCAGGGAGACGCGGACGAATTCTCGCCCCGTCGCCTTGGCGATCGAACGGCCGAGCGAGGTCTTGCCGACGCCGGGCGGGCCCACGAGGCACAGGATCGGGCCCTTCAGAGACCCCACGCGGCTCTGCACCGCGAGGTACTCCAGGATCCGCTCCTTGACCTTCTCCAGTCCGTAATGGTCGCCCTCGAGGATGTCCTCGGCCTTTTGCAGGTCGATCGGCTTGATCTTCGCCTTGCCCCACGGGATCGACAGCAACCAGTCGAGGTAGTTCCGCACGACGGTGGATTCCGCCGACATCGGGCTCATGTTGCGGAGCTTCTTCAGTTCGCTGTCGGCCTTGGCGCGGGCTTCCTTGGAAAGCTTGACCTTCTTGATGCGCTTTTCGAGTTCGAGCAGCTCATCGCGCTGATCGTCCTGTTCGCCCAGCTCGCGCTGGATCGCCTTCATCTGCTCGTTCAGATAGTACTCGCGCTGGGTCTTCTCCATCTGCCGCTTCACGCGGTTACGGATTTTCTTCTCGGTCTGCATGACCGAGATTTCGCCCTCCATCAGGGCGTAGACCTTCTCCAGGCGCTTCACGACGTTGAAGATTTCCAGAAGCTGCTGCTTCTCGGCGATCTTTACCGACAGGTGGCTGGCGATCCGGTCGGCCAGCTCTCCCGGGTTTTCGATCTGCGGGATCGAGGCCAGGGCTTCCGGCGGCACCTTCTTGTTCAGCTTCACATAGTTTTCGAACTGCTCGACGACCGCACGGCTCAGCGCCTCGGCCTCGGCCGACACCGCGCCGTCCTCCGCCACATAGGCGATCTCGGCTTCGTAGAACTCGCTCTCGCTGGTGAAGCGGGTGATGCCGGCGCGCGCCCGGCCTTCCACCAGCACCTTGACGGTGCCGTCGGGTAGCTTGAGCAGTTGCAGGACGGTCGCGACGATACCGACGTCATAGATGCCGTCGGGGGCTGGATCGTCGTCGTCCTTGTCTTTCTGGGTGGCCAGCAGGATCTGCTTGCCCTCCTGCTTCATCGCCTCCTCCAGGGCGCGCACCGATTTTTCCCGGCCCACGAAGAGCGGCGCCGGTTGGTGCGGGAAGATGACGATGTCCCGCAAAGGCAGGATCGGAAGAATCTTGATCTCGGACATGATACTTCAAACTCCTGACCGGCCGCGTTTGTCTCACAGCCCGGCCTGTCGGATCGCGGTCACTCAGACGATGCGTTTGAGTCGGACGATCCGTCCGTCCCCGTAGGCGACGGCTTTCGGTGATTTATGTGGACCGTTTGGCCCATGGTTCAAGCGGAGCAATACCTTTGCGCGACATACGGTCCCACCGGCGATCAGATTTCAGCTTGAGTAGTGACGGTGGGGCGTCGCGCGCAAATCTATGCCCCGACTCTTGCCATAGTATGTGGGAGCGAAGGTAAAGATCGGCAAGGATGCCGTATCAGGCCGCCAGGGCCTCCTCCACGAAGTCCATCCGGTCCTGACCGAAGAACATCTCCTCGCCCACGAAAAAGGTCGGGGCCCCGAAGACGCCGCGCTCGACGGCGCGCTCGGTCGTGGCTTTGAGGCGCGCCTTGACGTCGTCGCGTTCGCTGAGCGCGCGGAATTCGTCAGCCTCCAGTCCGGCGCGGCGCAGGACCGGCGCCAACTCGGTCGGCTCCCCCAGGTTCCTCGCATCGCGCCACATGGCGTCGAACACGGCCTCCAGATAGGCGAAGAAGCGGATGTCCTCGATCAGGCCGGTGGCGCCGCGCATCAGGTGCAGGGTGTTGATCGGAAAATAGGGATTGCGCTGGAACGGCGTCCCGAAGCGCTTCGCCCAGCGGGCCAGGTCGGCGTTCATCCAGCGGCCCTTGGCCGGAACGGTGGCCGGCGAGGCGTTGCCGGTGGCCTTGAATATTCCGCCGAGCAGCATCGGCACATAGTCGACCCGCGCGCCGGCGCGTTCGGCCATCTGGGGCACGCGCTTGTAGGCCAGGTAGCTGGCGGGGCTTCCGAAATCGAACAGGAACTCGACGGTCTTGGTCATGACTCACCAGGCCTCCATCCAGGGGCGAAGGTCCAGTTCGTGGGTCCACGCATCGCGCGGCTGGGCGTGCAGGGCCCAATAGGCGTCGGCGATGTGCTCTGGATTGAGGATCCCGTCCTGGGCCTTCAGGGCGTGGCGGTCGGGGAAGTTCTCGGCGATCCAGGCGGTATCGATCGCCCCGTCGATGATGGTGTGGGCCACGTGGACGCCCTTGGGTCCCAGCTCGCGGGCCATGCTCTGGGCCACGGCGCGCAGGCCGTGCTTGGCGGCGGCGAAGGCGGCGAAGCCGTCGCGGCCGCGCACGCTGGCCGTCGCGCCGGTAAAGATGATCGTCCCGCGGCCCCTCGGCGTCATCACCTTTGCGGCCTCCCGGCCGGCCAGGAAGCCGGAGAAGCAGGCCATCTCCCAGACCTTAAGGAAGACGCGAGCCGTGGTCTCGACAATCGAGAAGCGCACGTTCGCTCCGATGTTGAAGACGCAGACCTCGACCGGGGCGAGCTCGGCCTCGACCTTTTCGAACAGGGCGACCATCTGGTCCTCCTGCCGGGCGTCGACGCCGAAGGGGTAGGCCTCGCCGCCGGCGTCGCGGATGGCGCTGGCCAGCGGCTCGAGCTGGTCGGCGTGGCGGCGCACGATCACGGCCGCATAGCCTTCGCGGGCGAACCGGCGGGCGATCGCCCCGCCCAGGGCGTCGCCGGCGCCGATGACAATGATCGCCTTGTCCGCCATCTACTCATTAGATGACGATCGTCATATCCTGGCAAGCGGGCGCTCAGCCAGGCTTGGCCCTGGCGGGTCCGCGCACGGTCAGCGCTGCGATCAGGGCCGCCGCCGCCGAGGCCACCGCCGCGGCGATCATCGCCTCGCGATAGCCCGCCGCCACGGACCCGGGATCCGATCCCCCGATCACGAAACCCACCAGGGCCACCGCCAGCAGGCCCGCGACCCGCGCCACGGCGTTGTTGATGCCGGCGGCCGCGCCTTCGTACTCGTCGGCGACCGCCCCCAGGACAGCGCTGGTCAGCGGCGCCACCGCCAGTCCCGCGCCCACGGCCAGGACCGCGAGCCCTGGGAAGACGCTGGTCCAGTAGCTCGCGCCGGAACTCAGCAAGGCCAGCAGGGCGAAGCCCGCGGCCACCAGCAGCGGCCCGACGATCAGCATCGGCCGCGCCCCGAACCGCGAGCTCATTCGCCCCGCCAGCGGCGACAGCACCGCCAGCCCCACCGACATCGGCAGCAGGGCCGCGCCGGCCAGGGACGGCGCATAGCCATGCGCCCGGATCATCTCGAACGGCAGCAGGAAGAAGGCGCCCCCCAGTGCGGCGTAGAGCACGAGGGTCAGGGCGTTGACGCCGGAGAAGGTCGCCGATCGGAAAAGCCCCAGCGGCATCATGGGGTTGGCGGCGTAACTTTCGATCACCAGGAAGCCCGCAAGCGCCAGGACGCCCACGCCGCCGGCGCTCAGCACGGCAAGGTCCGCCCCCTGCTTCGGCGCCACGGTGAGGGCCCAGGTCACGGCCGCGAGGCCCGCGGTGACGGCGGCGGCCCCGGCGTAGTCCACCG
The DNA here is from genome assembly GCA_035656795.1 of Phenylobacterium sp. Taxonomy (GTDB): domain Bacteria; phylum Pseudomonadota; class Alphaproteobacteria; order Caulobacterales; family Caulobacteraceae; genus Phenylobacterium. Next base: position 4,383 of record DASRRU010000207.1, read on the forward strand.
GGCCGGACCGCGCGGCCTTGCTCTCCCTGGCGTTGGCGAGCACCAGCCAGACCGCGATCGCCGCCACCGGCAGGTTGATGAAGAACACCGCCCGCCAGGAGATCGCCTGGGTCAGCCAGCCGCCGAGCACCGGGCCCACGGCGCTGGTCAGGCCGCTGGCGCCCGCCCAGATCCCCACCGCCTGCCCCCGTCCCTTGGCGTCATAGGCCGCTCCCAGCAGGGCCAGACTGGCCGGGGTCAGCAGGGCCGCGCCCATGCCCTGGACCGCGCGCGCGGCGATCAGCACCGGCAGGCTGGGCGCGAAACCGCATGCGGCCGAGGCCACGGTGAACAGCGCCGCGCCGATCACGAAGACCCGCTTGCGGCCATAGCGGTCCGCGGCCGCGCCGCCGGCCAGCACCAGGGCGCTCAACAGCAGGGCGTAGGCGTTCATGATCCACTGCGCGGCGGCCACCCCACCGCCCAGCTGCTGCTGGATCACCGGCAGGGTGAGGTTCACGGCCGAGCTATCGATGAACGCCAGGCCGGAGCCCAACACCGTACCGGCCAGCACCCAGCCCCTTGCACGGGGCGGATGCGCGACCTCGGCGACCGAATTCGCGAGGGCGCGGTCGCATGGGGGATGGACGTGGGCGTGGCTCACGGGGCCGCGGCCGGCTGCCGGCAGTTCAGCTCGAAGGTGACGCCATTGAGTTCGGTGACGAAGACCTGGCGGATGGCGCCATTCGGCGAGGCGCCCGCCACATAGGCGATCCCCGCGGCCTCCAGCCGGCGTTTGGCGTCGTCGTAGTCGTCGATCGCGAAGGCGAAGTGATCGAGGCACGAGCCCTTACTGGCCCCGCCGGCGCGGGACACTTCAACTAGGTGCACCACATCCCGGCCGCCGGCGTAGAGCCAGGCGCCGCCGAAGCTGAAGTCGGGCCTCCAGCCGACCGTCAGGCCCAGCACCTCGGTGAAGAAAGCCCGGGTCTTCTCCAGATCCGTGGTGCGGATGTTGACGTGGTCCAGGCCCAAGATCGCCATTGGGGAAGTCCTTGTTTCGCCTCGGTTGAACGAGCCGGCTAGCGACGAAGGCC
>DASRRU010000208.1:0-7764 GCA_035656795.1 Phenylobacterium sp.
ATCGAGGACAGACCCAACAGCAGGCCGACGATCGGCGCGAACGCCACCACCATGATGGTGTCGTTCAGCGCCACCTGGCTGAGCGTGAAATGGGGCTCGCCGCGGGTCAGGTTGCTCCAGACGAACACCATGGCCGTGCAGGGCGCCGCCGCCAGGATGATCAGGCCTGCGATGTAGCTGTTGATCTGGTCGGCGGGCAGGTAGGGGCGGAACAGATGGCCGATGAACAGGGCGGCCAAGGCGGCCATGGAAAAGGGCTTCACGGCCCAATTCACGAACAGGGTCACGCCGATGCCGCGCCAGTGGCGCCCGACCTGGCGCAGGGCGCCGAAGTCGACCTTCATCAGCATTGGGATGATCATCAGCCAGATCAGCGCCGCCACCGGCAGGTTGACCCGGGCGATCTCGGCGCCCCCGATCACCTGGAAGGCGGGCGCGAAGGCCTGGCCCAGCGCGATGCCGGCCAAGATGCACAGCGCGACCCAGAGGGTGAGGTAGCGCTCGAACCGCGACATTGGCGCGGGCCCAGCTGCAGCGCCGCCTGGCTCCAGGGTCACTGAGCCGCCTCGGCCGCATCCGCCGTCTGGCCGATCTCGCGCAACCGGGTCTGCAGGGACATCCGGTCTATGGATGTCAGCGGCAGGTTGAGGAACAGCTGGATGCGGTTGCGCAGCTGGCGGGCCGCGTCATTGAAGGCGGCGGCGATCTCCGCCTCGGAACCCGTGGCGGCGGCGGGGTCAGGGATGCCCCAGTGCGCGGTCATCGGCTGGCCGGGCCAGATCGGGCAGACCTCGCCGGCGGCATTGTCGCAGACGGTGATCACGAAATCGAGCGGCGGCGCGCCGGCCGCGGCGAACTCCTCCCAGGACTTGGAGCGGAAGTCCGACACTTCGAACCGCAGCCGTTCCACCAGCGGCAGGGCGTGGGGATTGACCTCGCCCTTGGGCATTGAGCCGGCCGAAAAGGCCGTGAACCGTCCGCGGCCGAGGCTGTTCATCAACGCCTCGGCGAGGATCGAGCGCGCCGAGTTGCCGGTGCACAGGAAAAGGATGTTGTAGGTCGGGTTGGGCATTAGCTCGGACACCGATGGCCTCGTTGTAGAAGGGCTCCAGATATAGCCGACGACCCTGTTTGATCCCGGCTGACTTGATTCAAGTCAGCCGGGACAGGGTCTAGGCCGCGCAGCATCCGCGGACGACGGCGGCAAGCGGCGCGCAGATCTCAGGCGAGCCCGCGCAGCAATCCTCCACGAGGAAGGCGAGGAGCTCCCGCATCCCGTCATAGTTGGCGGTGTAGATGATCGAGCGACCGTCGCGCCGCGCGTCGATCAGGCCCGCATGGCTCAGGATATTCAGGCTGGAGGACAGCGAATTCGGAAGCACGCCCACACGCCGGGCGACTTCGCCGGCGGGGAGGCCATCCGGCCCGGCTTGCATCAGGAGCCGGAAGACCGCGAGGCGCCCCTCGTGAGCGAGCGCGCTGAGACTCCCGACGGCGGACTTGGCTTCCATATTTCGAGACTATAGGAAATCTACGACAGATTGAAGACGCAGCGTTCAGTACGAGGACCCCTTTCGCCATGACCGAGCTCCCCGCCCTGGAGGCGCAGTTTCTCGAGGTCCCCATCGCCGAGAAGCTGGAGCCCGCGGAACGGGTCACGCATCCACCCCGTATCCTGCTGTTGTACGGATCGCTGCGGGAGCGCTCTTTCAGCCGCTTCGCCACGGAAGAGGCCGCGCGCATCCTCCAGCGCCTCGGGGCGGAAACGCGGATCTTCGATCCTCGGGATCTGCCGCTGCCGGACGCCGTGTCGCCCGAGCACCCGAAGGTGCAGGAGCTGCGGGCGCTGTCGGTCTGGTCTGAAGGCCAGGTCTGGTGCAGCCCCGAACGGCACGGCGCCATCACCGGGATCATGAAGGCGCAGATCGACTGGATACCCCTGGCGCTGGGCAGCGTGCGCCCGACACAGGGCAAGACGCTGGCGGTCATGCAGGTGAGCGGCGGCTCGCAGTCGTTCAACGCCGTGAACACCCTGCGGCTCCTGGGCCGCTGGATGCGGATGATCACCATCCCCAACCAGTCGTCGGTGGCGAAGGCCTTCGAGGAATTCGACGAGGAGGGCAGGATGAAGCCGTCCGCTTACTACGACCGCATCGTCGACGTGATGGAAGAGTTGGTGAAGTTTACGCTGCTGACTCGGGACCGGGCCGATTACCTTGTGGATCGCTACAGCGAGCGAAAGGCGCAAGGCCGGCCAACGATCGCCAACCGCCTCGCGGCGGCGGCAATGGCCGAAGAGCGCTGAATCCGGACTGGCGGTTCAGCCATGACCTCGGAGGGCCGGGGACTTACCAACGGTAGCGCACGCCGAGCAGAAACGACCGTGGGGGCGCCGGCGTCTCACTGACCGGACTGGGGCTGTCCGGCAGGGGCGACGGGTGGACGTTGTCCAGGGCGGTGGTGTCGAAATAGGTTCCGAAGGTCGCGTACCGGCGGTCAAACAGGTTGTCGACGCGGCCATAGAGTTCCAGCCCGTGTCCCATCATCCATGAGGCGTGGGCGCCGGCCACCCAGTAGCTGGGGAGCTGGGCGTCCTGGTTTGCCTCGTCGCCCACCAGCCGCTGCTGGCTGACGGCCAGCAGGTCGGCGCCGACCGAGATCGCGGGCGTGACGTTGTAGTCGCCGCCGGCCTTGAAGCGCCACGGCGGGATGCCGCCGATCCTGTCGCCCGGCGTCACCGCCACATTGCCGTTGGCGTTGGCTAAGGGGCTGTTGGGCGAGGGGAGCGAGCCGGCGAACTGGTAGGTCGCCTCGACCTCGCTCGCCGAGGCGTAGGCCGTCCAGCGTTCGGACCTGAAGTCGACCGCCGCCTCGAAGCCCTCGCGCCGGGTGCGGGGCACGTTCGCGTAGGAGCCTCGACCCTGGAGGGCGCTCGCCACGGCGACGATGTCGTCATCGTTGTCGCTGCGATAGGCCCCCAGGCGCCAGTCCAGATGGCCGTCCCGCAGCGACGAGGCGCCTCGTACGCCCGCCTGCCAGGTCTTGGAGACCACCTGATTCAGCGGCGGGTCGGAGACCAGCGCGTTCTCCAGCAGGCAGGGCTTGAGCGGGTTGCTGCAGGACAGCTCCAGCGGCGTGGGTGCGCGGTTGGCCTCCGCGTAGCCGCCATAGGCGGTGATCCAGGGCGCGATCTTCCAGGCCAGGCCCGCGGCCGGGTTGAAGCGGTCGAAGGCGTGCTTGCCGTTCAGGTCCGGGCTGACGCCTGTCCGGTCGGAGGTGGTGATGCGCTGGCTGTTCCACCGCCCGCTCAGTGTCAGGAACAGGCGGTCGGTGAGATCGAAGGTGTCGGTGGCGTAGACGCCGGTGTCCTGTGTCGTCCCGCGCAGGTCCACGGGACTGTAGGCGATGGCGCCGGCGGCATGGATGATCTGGCCCGCGCCGACCACCTCGCCCGGCGTCGTGCGCGCCGACAGGTCCGGATAGATCAGGCCCAGCGTCGAGTTGGCGCTGAAGGCAATGGCGCTGTCGTCGAAGCTCAGGCCCGCGGTGAACAGGTTGCCGTGACCGAGGAGCGGGGCGCTGCGCACGGCCTGCAACGAGACGCCGCCGGTGGCGGTGCGGGTTCGGGTGCGATCCAACGTGCCGTAGGGGATGCCATTGCAGAGCTCGGTCTGGCCCGCGACCAGCGGCGGACACCCGATGGGCCGGCCGTCTTGGCCCAGCACCTGGAAGGCCGCCGCGGCGGGGCGGATGGCGGCGGGGAAGTCCTCGCTCTGGACGCAAAGGGTTCCGAACAGCGGATTGCCCGCGCTGTTGCTGCAGCCCTCGAAATTGCCGTCGTTGCCGTCCACGTGGTCCTGGGCGAGGGCGCGGCCATAGATGCTGCCTTCGAGCGTCCAGGCATCGGACGCCTTGAACGACCCGTTCAGCGCCAGCAGCGCCGCGCGGTCGCGGGTGGTCTGCGGGAAGGTGAAGACGGAAGTGCGGTCGGCGGAGAGCATGTCGACCGGGGTGGGCCCTACGACGCCCAGGCTGGTGTCGCCCAGGTTGGCGACCAGGTGAAGCTCACTGCGTCCCTCGCTCCAGCCCAGGTCGGCATAGGCGCGGGCCAGGCTGGAGGGTGAATGCCGCCGCCACCCGTCCTCGTGGCCGCCGTCGATGGCGAGATAGCCGCTCCAGGGACCGCTTGAAGCGCCATATTCGGCCGAGCTGAACATCCGACCGAAGGAGCCGCCCTCGACGCTGACCGCGCCGCCGGGGGCGTTCTGGCCGGTTTTCATGCCGAGGCTGATCGCCCCACCCAACGCATTCAATCCAAAGGCCGGGTCGCCTGTGACCAGGTCGATGCGATTGATGGCGGCCTCGGGGATCAGGTCCCAGTTGACGGTGTCGCCGAAGGCCTCGTTCAGCCGTACCCCGCCCATGTAGACCGCTAGGCCCTCCGGCGTGCCTTGCAAGGGCGACGCGGTGAAGCCGCGGTAGTTCAGGTCGCGGGCGAAGCCGTTGCCCTGGCTGTCGGAAAGGCTGAGGCCCGGCGTGCGCTGCTGCAGAGCGTCGGTGACGGCCAGCGAGTCCTGCCGCTGCAGGTCGGCCGCGCCCAGGCTCTCACTTGCGCCGGGCAGCTTGTCGGGATCGATCCCGGCGCCCGGCGCCGGCGTCGGGGAGACCACGATCAGGGGGCTGATGGACGCCGGCTCCTCGGCCGCGAGCGCCGCTGGCGAGATGCAGCAGAACGTTGCCGCAAACGCGGTCCAGGCGACACGGCGCATGGGGTTCTAAACGCCCTCGGGTCTACGGCGGCGCACCCTAGCGAGCCTGCGCAGGCGGCGCCAGAAGCGCGTCTTCTCCGGCTCCGGATAGGGCTGGAGGTTGCGCACGAAGTCTTCGGCGCAGGCTCGCCAGGAGAATTTCTCGGCGAAGGCCCGGACGACTTTGCGGTCGAGGGTGAGCGCCTCCAGGCAGGCCTCGCGCAGGCCCTCCGTGGCGCTGGCCGCCAGCTTGCCCGCGCCGGAGTTGGGGATGATGTCGATCGGCCCGGGCGCGGGATAGGCGGCCACCGGCGTGCCGGAGGCCATGGCCTCCAGGATCACCAGGCCGAAGGTGTCCGTGAGCGAGGGGAAGACGAAGACGTCCGCGCCGGCGAAGTAGGCGGCCAGCTCCGCGCCGGACTTCGATCCGGTGAAGACGGCCTGCGGGTACTTGGCTTCCAGCTCTTCCTTCTGCGGCCCGGGGCCGACCACTACCTTGGTGCCGGGGAGGTCCAGGCCCAGGAAGGCCTCGATGTTCTTCTCCACCGCTACGCGGCCCACCGACAGGAAGATTGGCCGCGCCATGCCGGCGTAGGGGTCGGGATCGCCCTCATTGCGTGGCCGGAAGGTGTCGGTGTCGACGCCGCGCGACCAGGAGGAGATGTTGCGGAAACCGTGGCCCGCCAGCTCGTCGCGCATGGTGGGCGTGGCCACCATCAGCCGCCCCGACGGCTTGTGGAACCACTTCATGTAGGCGTAGCCGGCGGCCAGGGGCAGCGGCAGGCGCGCCGAGACATATTCCGGGAAACGGGTGTGGTAGCTGGTGGTGAAGGGCAGCTTCCATTCCACGCAGATGCGCCGGGCGGCGAGCCCGATCGGACCTTCGGTTGCGATGTGGATGGCTTCCGGCTCGAAGGCCTTGAAGCGCTCCTGCACCGGCTCATAGACGCCGATCGCCACCTTGATCTCGGCGTAGGTCGGCAGTGGGAAGGTCTTGAACTGATCGGGGCTGATCACCTCGACGGAATGACCCATGGCCTTCAGTTCGGCGACCACGCGGGTCAGGGTGCGGACCACGCCGTTGACCTGGGGCTCCCAGGCGTCGGTGGCCAGCAGGATGCGCATCGGCCGGCCCGCGTCGTGCGGCGCCTTGATCGCCTCGCGGATGCGCGGCAGCGATCTTGGCGGCCGGGGGCCGGGCTTGGGCTCCGCCGGCGCCACCGCCTGGCTCTGCATCCAGGCCCAGAAAGCGCCCAACAGCGCCTCCTTGGTCGGGAAGTAGCGATAAACTGTCCGCTCGCCGACCTTTGCGTCCTTGGCGATCTCGGCGAAGGATAGGTCCTCCAGCGGGCCCTGCTCCAGTTGGTGGCCGACGGCGCGCAGGATCTGCTCGCGCGTTTCCTCCCGCTGGCGGTCGCGCAGGTTCGCAGACGGCGTCGGGGTTTTCATGGCAGCCGAACTGCCACGAGGTGCGACGTTCTGTCAATTGCGCGGCGGCAGTGCGACTGCCACGAAAACACCGCTCAGGCGGCGAGCGGTTGCGGCAGGCCGAGCGGCGCCGGCGCGGCGGCCAGGCTGGCCCGCACCCTGGGCCAGTCCAGGATTTCCAGCCGGCCATCGGGATGCTCGACCAGGGCTGTGCAGCTTTCCATCTGTGGACGCCCCCTTCAGCGCAAGGGGATTCTGAAGAGGTAACGTCGCGTAGTCGGATGCTGCCATCTGTCCGGCCTGTTGTGCGCCGCCTGGGCGGTGCTGGCCCGTATGGGAGTTCGCGGACCGGGTCCAAATCACCCGAAGCGTGCTTTTAAAGCACGGGGGAAAGCCCTGGTTTTCCCGGCCCCGTCTCGCCGACTGTTGCGCCATACCCTCCGTCGTCCTCCTACGCCTCGACGTCTCGCAGCGGTGGCTGAGCGTTAAGCCGCCAGCGCTGGAGCTCGATAGATCCCGTCATTGGCCAGCAGCGCCCAAACGATGCGGGCGGTCTTATTGGCGAGTGCGACCGCCACCAGCATGCGCGGCTTGCGGGCGAGCATTTGGGCCAACCAGGAGCCGGGCGCGGCGCCCTTCAGCAGAGCCTGCTTGATGACCGCGCTGGCGCCGATCACCAGCAACCGTCGAAGCGTTCGCTCACCGGCCCGGGTAATCTGCCCAAGCTTCTGTTTGCCGCCGGTCGACTTCTGCAGCGGCGTGAGCCCAAGCCAGGCGGAGAAGTCGCGCCCACGTCGGAAGGTCTGCGGTGCTGGCGCGAGCGCCACCAGAGCTGCGGCGGTGATCGGACCCACGCCAGGGATGGTCATCAGCCGGCGTGCGATCGGATCGTCTTTGACGCGGTTGGCGATCTCCCGATCCAGCACGGCGATCTGGTCAGCGAGTTTCGCCAACACCTCGACCAGAACCTTCAAGCTTGCGCGTGCCGCCGGCGGCAGCTCGCTCTCGGGGTCTTCGATCTCGGCGACCAGGCGCTCGACGTAGGAGACCCCCTTCGGCGCGACCGTGCCGTACTCCGCGACGTGCCCGCGGATGGCGTTGATGATCTGGGTCCGCTGACGCACCAAAAGATCACGCGCCCGAAAGACGACCCCGACAGCCTGCTGCTCGGCGCTCTTCACCGGCACGAACCGCATCGTCGGCCGCTGCGCCGCCTCGCAGATCGCCTCGGCGTCGGCCTCGTCGTTCTTCTGCCGCTTCACGAACGGCTTGACGTAGGCCGGCGGGATCAGCCGGATCGTGTGACCCAGCCGGGTCAGCTCGCGGCCCCAATGATGCGCCCCGCTGCAGGTCTCCATCACCACGAGGCAGGGCGACTGGGCCGCAAAGAACGCCAGCAACCGACCTCGGCTGAGCTTCTTGCGGAACACAACTGCGCCGGATGCATCCGCCCCGTGCGCCTGAAAACTGGTCTTGGCGATGTCTAGGCCAATGGTGGTAACGTCTCCCATGGACGCCTCCTCTGAGTGAAGCCAACACCTCACTCTGGCACGTAGATGCCGTCGGGGGGCGTCCAACCCATCACCCA
>DASRRU010000209.1:0-1864 GCA_035656795.1 Phenylobacterium sp.
GATCGTCGCGGTCCGCGACTTCAACTTCGGGGCCATGGAGAACAAGGGGCTGAACATCTTCAACTCCTCGCTCCTGCTGGCCGACCCGGCCACCGCCACCGACATGGACTTCGAGCGCATCGAGAGCGTCGTGGCCCACGAATATTTCCACAACTGGACCGGCGACCGGGTGACCTGCCGCGACTGGTTCCAGCTGTGCCTGAAGGAGGGCCTGACGGTCTTCCGCGACCAGAGCTTCTCGGCCGACCAGCGCGGCCACGCCGTCCAACGGATCAAGGACGTCAAGGCGCTGCGGGCCCGCCAGTTCGCCGAGGACCAGGGCCCTCTCGCCCACCCCGTGCGGCCGTCCAGCTATTTGAAGATCGACAACTTCTACACCGCGACCATCTACGAAAAAGGCGCGGAAGTGATCAGGATGCTGAAGACCCTGATCGGGCCCGAGGCCTTCCGGAAGGGCATGGACCTCTACTTCGAGCGCTGGGACGGCCACGCCACCACCGTCGAGGAATTCATCCGCTGCTTCGCCGACGCCTCCGGCCAGGACCTCACCGCCTTCTTCGCCTGGTACGAACAGGCGGGCACTCCGGCGGTGAGCCTGAAGAGCACCTACAACCCGCAGCGTCGCGAGCTGGAGTTGGAGATCGTCCAGGAGACCGCGCCGACGCCCGGCCAGCCGATCAAAGGCGCCCTGCCCATCCCGGTCACCATCGGTCTGCTGGACGGCGACGGCCGCACCCAGGCCTTCATGCGCGACGGCCAGGCCGTGGACGAGACCGTCGTGGTCCTCGACGGAGCCAAGACCAGGGTCACCCTGACCGGCGTCGACGAAAAGCCGGTGATCTCGGCCCTGCGCGGCTTCTCCGCGCCGGTGAAGCTCACGTCCAACGCCGAGGCTCGCGACCGCTACGTCCTGCTGGCCGGCGACCCGGACCTGTTCAACCGTTGGGAGGCCGGCCAGGAACTGGCCCGCGCACTCATTCTGGCCCGGGCGGCCGGCCAGGCCGACGAGGTGGGCGAGGAACGCTACGCCGAGGCCGTGAGCCGCGCCCTCGCCGACCAGGCGGCCGACCCGGCCTTCAAGGCGCTGCTCCTGATCCTGCCCTCGGAGCCGGACCTGGCGCTGGCCATGGCCCCGGCCGATCCGGCGGCGATCCACGAGGCCCGCGAGGCCTTGCGCACGCGACTCGCCCTGCACCTGGGCGATGCGCTGAAGCGGCTGCACATCGGCCTGCAGGAGATAGGCGAGTTCTCTCCCGACGCCGCCGGCGCCGGGCGCCGCGCGCTGCGCAACGCCGCCCTCGACCTGATGGCCGCCAACCCACGCGCCGAGGTCGGCGAACTGGCGTGGAGCCACTACGAGGCCGCCGCCAACATGACCGACGCGATCGGCGGCCTGGCCGCCCTGGCCCTGATCGGCGGCGAGCTCTACGAGCGCGCGCTCGCCCATTTCTACGAACGCTGGACGGACGAGCCGCTGGTGATCGACAAATGGTTCGCCGTGCAGGCGCGTGACCCCGACGAGAGGGCGCTGGGTCGGGTCTTGGCGCTCACCGCCCACCCCGCCTTCGAGGCCAAGAACCCCAACCGCCTGCGCGCGCTGGTCTCCACCTTCGCGAGCTTCAACCCGGTGCGGTTCCACGACCCCAGCGGCGCCGGCTACCGCTTCCTCGCCGACCAGATCCTGGCCACCGACGGATTCAACCCGATGACCGCCGCGCGCCTCGTCGAGCCGCTGGGCGGCTGGCGGCGCTACAAACCCGAGCTGGGCGCGCTGATGAGGGCGGAGCTGGAGCGGATCCTGGCGGCGCCGGGGCTTTCCAAGAACGTCTTCGAGCTGGTCAGCCGCGCGCTGGGTGAGAATGAG
>DASRRU010000210.1:0-6791 GCA_035656795.1 Phenylobacterium sp.
CCGCCCGGCGCGGCCGGGGTTGGGTGCGGGCCTGCTCGGTCCGCTGGACCAGCGTCGGAGCCACCCGCTCCAGCACCACCGAGCGATCGATGACGCACTGGCCGATATCGCTCCGGCTGGGCAGGTCGTACATGACCTCCAGCAGGACCTCCTCCAGGATGGCCCGCAGGCCGCGGGCCCCGGTCCCCCGCAGCAACGCCTGCTCGGCCACCGCGCCGAGGGCGTCGTCGCTGAAGATCAGCTCCACGTTGTCGAGCTCGAACACCCGGCGATACTGCTTGACCAGGGCGTTCTTGGGCTCGGTCAGGATCTTGACCAGGGCCGGCTCGTCCAGGTCTTCCAGGGTGGCGATCACCGGCAGGCGGCCGATGAACTCCGGAATCAGGCCGAACTTCAGCAAATCCTCAGGCTCCACTTCGCGGAACACTTCGCCGGTGCGGCGGTCGTCCGGATCGGTGACCTTGGCGCCGAAGCCGATCGAGGTCCCCTGCCCGCGCGCGGAAATGATCTTCTCCAGGCCCGCGAAGGCCCCGCCGCAGATGAACAGGATGTTGGTGGTGTCGACCTGCAGGAATTCCTGCTGCGGATGCTTGCGCCCGCCCTGCGGCGGCACGGAGGCGACGGTGCCTTCCATGATCTTCAGGAGCGCCTGCTGCACGCCCTCGCCCGACACGTCGCGTGTGATCGAGGGGTTGTCGGACTTGCGGCTGATCTTGTCGACCTCGTCGATGTAGACGATGCCGCGCTGCGCGCGCTCGACGTTGTAGTCCGCCGACTGCAGCAATTTCAGGATGATATTTTCGACATCCTCGCCGACGTAGCCCGCTTCGGTGAGGGTCGTGGCGTCGGCCACGGTGAACGGAACGTCGATGATTCTCGCCAGAGTCTGGGCCAGCAGCGTCTTGCCGGTGCCCGTCGGCCCGATCAGCAGGATGTTCGCCTTGCCAAGTTCGACGTCGTTATTTTTCGAGGCGTGGTTCAACCGCTTGTAGTGGTTGTGCACCGCGACGGAGAGAACCTTCTTCGCGTGATCCTGCCCGATCACGTAATCGTCGAGGACCTCACGGATTTCTTTAGGCGTCGGAACGCCGTCCTTCGATTTGACGAAGGAGATCTTATGTTCTTCGCGGATAATATCCATGCACAGCTCAACGCACTCATCACAGATGAATACGGTTGGGCCCGCGATAAGCTTGCGGACCTCATGCTGGCTCTTGCCGCAGAAAGAGCAATACAAAGTGCTCTTGGAGTCCCCGCTTGCGGCCTTGGTCATTGTCGGTTCTCACTCTCTGGGCGATCCGCTGGGCGTTCTAGCCCCTGATCGCCCCGCGGACGTTGCCGCCCAATCGATGCAAACTACGCGCCGCGGGTTGTCTAAGTCTTGACATTCCCCGATCCAGCCCAGGATCACAAGCCTTGCCGCGGGATCGCGACAATTGGCGGCGCAACGCTCGAATCAAGGGCTGCATATACTCTTAAATGGGAAACAGGCTGAAATGGGACAAGTCCCGCCGCAACCCGAGGCCGGGCCGTGCTCAGAACCCCCAGCCAAGCCACCGCCGGTGGTGGCCTTCGATTTTGACGGCACACTGACGGTCCGCGACAGCTACATCGCATTCCTGAAGTGGCGGGCAGGCCCGCGGCGATACGCCGGCGGAATGGTCCGGTTGATCCCGGCGGCGCTGGCCTACGTCTTCCATCGCGACCGCGGACGCATCAAGGCCGCGGCCACCCGCGAGTTCCTGCGCGGCGTCCCGCGCCACGTCCTGGAAGCCGACGCCCGCGCCTTCGCCGAACAGTTTTCGCGCAGCCTCCTGCGCCCCGACGCGGTGGCGACCTGGAAGCGCTGGCGCGGCGAGCACGTCAGGCTGGTCATTGTCACCGCCTCGCCGGAGTTGACCGTGGCCCCTTTCGCGCGCGGCCTGGGCGCCGACGCCCTGATCGGCACCGGGCTCAGCTTCGACGCCCAGGATCTCCTGACCGGCGGCTTTTCCACGCCGAACTGCCGCGGGCCGGAAAAGGTGAAGCGGCTGACAGCGGCGTTCGGCGCGGACCTGGAGCTGCGGGCCGCCTATGGTGACACCGGCGGCGACCGGGAGATGCTGGCGATGGCGCAGATCAAGGGCTACCGGGTGTTCAAGGCCGCGCCATGAGACACGCGCGCGACCAGGACCTGGACCGGATCGAGGGCCTGCTGGCGCAGGTGCGCACCCTGCCCGGCCTGGTCGAGAAGAAGCGCGGGGTCTTCTACCGCAAGTCCCGCGCCTTCCTGCATTTCCACGAAGATCCCAAGGGGATGTTCGCCGACATCAGCGACCCGGACGAGCGGATCGACGTCACCGCCCCCGCCGGACAGGCGGCGCTGCTGGCCGCCGCCCGGAGGCGGTTGGGGTAGCGAAGCCGACGGAGGAGGCGTTGGGGCCGTGCGCCGGCAGCGCCCCCTCCAGACGGTTTCGTGGCCCCCTCCCCCGCAAGCTACGGGATTCACCCATCTTCGCGGCGTCCGAGGCGCGGGCCCTTCTCCCCTTGTGGGAGAAGGACAATCCAAGCGTTCACCCAAGATGTGTGAATGCCGTAGCCCACGCCGCGGGGGAGGTTCTCGGGGTCTAGCTTTCGCTTTCGCGCTTTTCCCAGACGTGGTCGACGATGCCCCACGACTTGGCCTCTTCGGCGGTCATGAAGCTGTCGCGGTCAAGGACCTGCTCCACGGTCTCGACCGTCTGGCCGGTGTGCTTGGCGTAGAGCTCGTTCAGGCGCTGCTTGGTCTTGATGATGTCCTCGGCATGCCGCTCGATGTCGCTGGCCTTGCCGGAGAAGCCGCCTGACGGCTGGTGCACCATGATCCGCGAGTTCGGCAGCGCGATCCGCTGGCCCGGCTCGCCGGCCATCAGCAGGAACGAGCCCATCGAGGCCGCCATGCCTAGGCAAAGGGTGATCACCGGGCTCTTGATGTATTGCATGGTGTCGTAGATCGCGAGGCCGGACGTCACCACGCCGCCCGGCGAGTTGATGTACATCTGGATTTCCTTCTTGGGGTTCTCCGCCTCGAGATGCAGCAACTGGGCGCAGATCAGCGCCGCCATGTTGTCCTCGACGGGTCCCGCCAGGAAGATGATCCGGTCCTTCAGGAGCCGGGAGAAGATGTCGTAGGCGCGCTCGCCTCGGCTCGTCTGCTCGACGACCATCGGCACGAGGCCCAGCGCGGTGGTGACGGGGTCACGCATAGGGAGGAAGTCCTTCTTGGATTCTTGGGCGAGCCTGCCGACGACCCGCTGACGCCAGGATATCGCGTGCCACGAGCGCAGGCGCAAGGTGACGTGAGCGCACGGACCCTTTCGGCCTTGATCCCGCCCGCCATCCGGCGATGGTGATGCAATCGAGTTGAGGGGATTCCATGACGTTCAAGCTCATCGCGCTCGCCGGCGCCGCCGCGTTGCTGGCTCTGCCCGTCCATGCCGCGCCCGCGCCGGTCAAGGACGCCAAGGTCTGGGCTGCGGCCGAGGCCGCCAGGCCAGCGCAACTGAAGCTGCTCGAGCAGGTGGTGAACATCGATTCCGGCACCGGCGACGTGGAAGGCGGCCGCAAGGTCGCCGCCGTCCTTGGCGCCCGCCTGAAGGCGATGGGCTTTGCCGTGGAAAGCGTGAAGGCCGAGGCCGACGGCCTGCCGGAAAACACGGTCGCGACGCTCAAGGGGACGGGCAAGGGGCGCATCCTGCTGATCGGCCACCTCGACACCGTCTTTGGTCCGGGGACTGCGGCCAAGCGCCCGTTCCGCATGGACGCCGAAAAGGCCTATGGCCCCGGCGTGTCCGACGAGAAGGGCGGGGTTATCCAGGGGGTCTACGCACTGCAGATCCTGCACGACCTGGGCTTCAAGGACTTCAAACAAGTCGTGTTCCTGATCGAGACCTCCGAGGAGCGCGGCTCGCCGGGCGCGCAGGGGCTCATCAATCGGCTGGTGGCCGACGCCGACGTGGAGCTGAACCTCGAGCCCGGCGACACGCCCGACGTGCTGACCGTCTGGCGCAAGGGGGCGACAGCCATCCATATCGACGTGCATGGTCGCGCCGCGCACGCCGGCATCGCCCCGCAGGAGGGCCGCAACGCGGCCACGGAGCTGATCCATCAGATCACTTCCGACGAAGTCTTCCCGAAGACCGGCGACGGCATCACGTTCAACCTGACCACGCTCCAGGCGGGCACGCGGGAGAATATCATCCCCGAGGACGCCTCGGCCACCTACAGCCTCCGGATCCGCGAGAAGTCGGACCTGCCGAAGGTGGAGGCGGTGCTGCAGAAGAACGCCCGATCGACGGTCGTGCCCGACACCACGGTGAAGATCTGGCGCCAGGAGCGGTTCTTCCCGCCGCTCGCCAGCAATCCCGGCACCGACGCCCTGGCCGCCCGGGCCGAGGCGATCTACGCCGGCATCGGCAAGACGATCACCCGCGGGGGCAACGGCGGCGCCTCGGAATCGGCGCTGGCCTACGAGGGCGGCATTCCGGCGCTGGATGGCTTGGGCCCGGCGGCCGGCGGCTTCCATTCCGACACCGAATATCTGCTGCTGGGGTCGCTGACGCCGCGGCTTTACCTGCTGACCGAGCTGATCCGCGAGCTCGGCCACGCGCCTCCACCGCGGCTGAAGTAGGCTCGCGGGCCATAGGCTGAATCGACATTCAGCGGGTGGCCGGCATCGAGGAGGAGGGAGACCGGGACGTTCAGCGCCTCTGTTGAACGTCGAGCCGTCCTAGACCGGCGCGTCGGGCAGCTTGCGGTAGAAGGCGACCGCTACCTTGCCTTCAGCGTTGACGTAGAAGGTCCATTCCAGCGCGCCGTGTTCGAATGTGGCGCGGTAGACGTCGGCCCCCAGCATATCGACCCGCTCAAAGGCGACCGACTTCAGCGCGCCCAGCACCACGACATCGTTGTGCGCGACCCCGAACTGATCCTGCGCGGACTTGATGAAGTCGGGCGTCATGGCGGCGTAGTTGGGCTTGCCGCTGGCGGCGTCGGCGATGGTGGCGCGAAGGACCGCCTCAGCGCCCGGGATCGGCCCCGTTCTGGCTGCCAGCAGCGAGGCTTCCGTCCAGGCGTCCACTTCCCCGCCGTTCGCCGCCAGCTGCGACTTCACCGCGGCGCGGGCAGCCGAGGCCCCGACAGCGTTGAGGGCCGCTTTGTAGGCCGTCGCGAAGGCAGCCTCAGGGCTGGTTGTGATATCGGGCGCGACGCCGACACCCTCCCAGCTTGCCTTGGTGACCGGGTTCACCGCGCGCCCGCTGGGCACGAAGAGCAACAGGCCCACGCCGAGCGGCTGGATACCGCCTGGATTGGCGCCGCCGCCGGTGGTTTGGCCGACCACCAGGGCGCGCTTCTGGGTCTTCAGGTCGTTGGTGAACTCCTCCCCGCCGGAGAAGGTGAAGTGGCTGGTGATCAGGATCACCGGCTTGCCGAGATAGTGGGTTGGCGCCGGGCCGGTGAAGAAGCTGTCGGTGTGGAACGTCTCGGTTCCGCGATCGCGCCAGATCAGGTCGTTCAAGTGCGTCGGCCGTGTGGCGTCGAAGAAGAAGCTGCAGAGGTAGCTCACCGCCTCCGGCGAACCGCCGCCGTTCCTGCGCATGTCGATGACCAGGGCGTCGGTCCCGGCGACCGCCAGGAGAGCCGCGTCGGCAGCATCCTTGAACATGCCCGGCGGCGGAAATCCGGAGAGATCGATGTAGCCGATGTCGCCCTTCAGCCGATCGACGCGGATGAACCCGCCGCGGCTGCGCGGCGGCGGACCTGCCGGCATGCCCGGTGGGCGCGGACCATCCGGGTCCATCACCCGCATGTGCTTGTCGTGGGTGATCGCCTGGAGATCGTCGGTCAGGCGGTTGGCGAAGGCGCTCTTGTCGGTGATCGCGGCGTAGGCGCCGTCGTCGAGGCTCTTCTGGATGGCGGCGCCGGCCTTGCGGCCAAGGTCCGGATAGACATAGCCCTCCGCCAAAAGGGTGGCGGCCTTGGCCACCACCTCACGCTTGGCGTCCTCGGTAAGCGGGGCCGCCGCAGCGGAGCCATGGCCGACACCAAGAACAGCCGCCAGACACAGAGCCATCACGATTGATCTGCGCATCCCAAACCCCCGCTTGTGGAGAAAGTTCAGCAGCAACGTACATCTGTAATATTTCGCGTCAAGCCGGCGCTCAGGCCGCGATCCGTTCCAGCCATTCCTTGAGGATGCCCAGCACCTGCTCGCCGGAGGCGAAGCCGCGGGTGACCACGCCGTAGACCCCTTCGGCGTTGGGGCCGGCCACCAGGGTCGGGAAGCCGGTGACCCCGGCGCGCTGGGAGATGGCGTAGTCGCGCCAGGTCTCCTGCTTGGCCTGTTCGGCGGCCCAGGCCTCGAGGAACGAACCGCGGACCAGGCCCAGGTCCTCGGCGATCTCGGCCAGGGTCTCGGCCTGGGTCACGTCGCGGCCCTCCGCATAGAAGGCGCGCTGGGTGCGAGCCAGGAAGGCCGCGGCCATCTCCTCGCCATCGCGCCGGGCGACCACCACGGCGCGGGCCGCCGGGTCGGTGTCGTAGACGAAGCCTGGCCGCGACATGCCGGCCGCGTTGAACGGCAGGCCCGTCGCCTCGTGGACATGAGTCCAATGGTCGGCCACCTCGAGCTTGGCCTCCTCGGTCAACGGGGTCTCGGTTCCGGGACGCAGGCCCCCCATCACCACCCGCACCGGCAGGACGGAGCCGAAGATGCGGTGGATGTCCTCGATCACCGGCGAGAAGCCGTAGCACCAGGAGCACATGGGGTCGGA
>DASRRU010000211.1:0-25734 GCA_035656795.1 Phenylobacterium sp.
CTCCATCGGCAGCTGCTGCAGCACCTCGCGGCAGAAGCCGTTGACGATCAGCGCGACCGCATCTTCCTGCGAGAGCCCGCGCTGCATCGCGTAGAACAGCTGGTCCTCGGAGAGCCGGGTGGTGGTCGCCTCGTGCTCGAACTTGGCCGAGCCGTTGCGCGCCTCGATGTAGGGCGTCGTGTGCGCCGCGCAGTGCTTGCCGATCAGCAGGCTGTCGCACTGGGTGAAGTTGCGCGCACCCTTGGCCTTGGGGTGGGCCGAGACCAGGCCGCGGTAGGTGTTGGAGCTCTTCCCCGCGGAGATGCCCTTGGCGACGATCCGCGAGCGGGTGTTGGCGCCCAGGTGGATCATCTTGGTGCCGGTGTCGGCCTGCTGGCGGCCGTTGGTGATGGCGATGGAGTAGAACTCGCCGGAGGAGCCCTCCCCGCGCAGGATGCAGGACGGGTACTTCCAGGTGATCGCCGACCCGGTCTCGACCTGGGTCCAGGAGACCTTGGAACGGTCGCCCCGGCAGTCGGCGCGCTTGGTGACGAAGTTGTAGATGCCGCCCTTGCCGGTCTGCGGATCGCCCGGATACCAGTTCTGGACGGTGGAATACTTGATCTCCGCGTCGTCCAGCGCCACCAGCTCCACGACCGCGGCGTGCAGCTGGTTCTCGTCGCGCATCGGGGCGGTGCAGCCCTCCAGGTAGGAAACGTAAGCGCCCGCATCGGCGATGATCAGGGTGCGCTCGAACTGGCCGGAATTCTCGGCGTTGATCCGGAAATAGGTCGACAGCTCCATCGGGCAGCGCACGCCCGGCGGCACGTAGACGAAGCTGCCGTCGGAGAAGACCGCCGCGTTCAGGCAGGCGAAGTAGTTGTCCGAAACCGGCACCACCGAGCCCAGGTACTTGCGCACCAGCTCCGGATGTTCGCGGATCGCCTCGCTCATCGAGCAGAAGATCACCCCGACCTGGGCCAGTTCCTTCTTGAAGGTGGTGACCACGCTGACGCTATCGAACACCGCGTCCACGGCGTAGCGAGGGGCGCCCACGACGCCCGCAAGCACCTCCTGTTCCCGCAGCGGGATGCCCAGCTTCTTGTAAGTCTCCAGAATGTCCGGATCGACTTCGTCGAGGCTCTTGATACCGACCTTTTCCTTGGGCGCGGCGTAGTAGTAGCTGTCCTGGTAGTCGATGCGCGGGAAGTTCACCTTCGCCCAGCTGGGCTCTTCCATGGCCTGCCAGCGCTCGAAGGCGTCGAGGCGCCATGCCAGCATCCACTCCGGCTCGTTCTTCTTGGCCGAGATGAAGCGGACGATGTCGGCGTTCAGGCCCTTGGGCGCGAAGTCCTGCTCGATGTCGGTGACGAAGCCGTGCTTGTACTTTTCGAGGCTCTCGACGTGTTCGACGGTCTGCTTGACGGCGGCCATGGTCAGGCTCCCACGGTCGCGGGTTGAAGAAGACGCGCCGCATGGCGGGCGTGGGCGGCGGACCAGGCTTCGACGAAGCTGTCCCAGTCGTCTTGCGTCGTACTCCAGCCGCCGCTGACGCGGATGGCGCAGCCGGAGAGTTCGCCCTGCCCCATGGCCTCCAGCACCGGAGAGGCCTTGACCTTGCCGGAGGAGCAGGCCGAGCCGGCGCTGACCATGACGCCGGCCAGGTCCAGGCCCATGACCTGGACATCGGACGGGAAGCCCGGGGTGGCGACGCAAAGGGTGTTGGCGAGCCGGGGCGCGGCCTCGCCCATCACGACTGCGCCGGCGGCCTTCAGGCGCTCGGCGGCGGCATCGCGCCAGGCGGCGCGGCGATTGAAGTCTTCCAGGCCCTTCAGCGCCTCGACGGCGGCGGCGCCAAATGAGGTGATGCCGGGGACGTTCTCCGTACCCCCGCGACGACCACGCTCCTGCCCGCCGCCGTGCTGGCGGCGCGACAGGGTCGCGCGCGGTCCGAAGGTCAGCGCGCCGACCCCCTGCGGTCCGCCGATCTTGTGAGCGGAGATCGAAAGGGTGTCGGCGCCGAGCGCGCGGCTGTCGACGGCGATCTTGCCGGCCGCCTGGATGGCGTCGACGTGGAGCCAGCCGTCGACTGCGCGGACGATCTCGGACGCCTCGAACACCGGCTGGATGACGCCGGTCTCGTTGTTGGCCAGCATCAGGGCCACGAAAGGCTTGCCGTCGGCGGCGTCCCAATGGGCCAGTCGTTCGGCTAGCCAGGCGAGGTCGGCGCGCCCATCGGCGTCAACCGGCAGGGCCTCGACCGCCACGCCCAGGACGCGGGAGGTCTCCTGCACGCTGTCGTGCTCGATGGCGGAGACGATGAGCCGGCGCGACCCCGCCGCGACGGCGCTTTCGATGGCGAGCGCATTGGCCTCGGTGCCGCCGGAGGTGAAGACCACGGTGGAGGCTGGCGCGGCGATCAGGGCCGCGATCTGATCGCGGGCGGATTCCAGCAGGGCGCGGGCGGCGCGGCCGGCGGCGTGAATCGAGGATGGGTTGCCCCCGATCTCAAGGGCGCGGACCATGGCGTCGCGGGCCTGCGGCCGCACCGCGGCTGTGGCGTTATGATCGAGATAGATGCTCATGCGGCCTGCCTTCCGCCGCCCAGGCGCCCGGTGACCACGTCGGCCAGGCTGATCGAGGCCAGGTAGTCCTCGATCCGATGCCCCAGGTGGTCCCAGAGGTCGTGGGTCAGGCAGCGCTCGCCCTTCAGCATGCAACCCTTGCCCTGGGCCGAGCAGCGGGTGGCGCGCAACGGCTCGTCCACGGCCAGCACGATGTCGGCGATGGAGGTTTCTTCCGCGGTGCGCGTGAGGCGATAGCCGCCGCCAGGCCCGCGCGCGCTCTGCACCAGGCCCTTGCGTCGCAGGCGGGCGAAGAGCTGTTCGAGGTATGAAAGCGAGATTTCCTGCCGCGCGGCGATCTCGGCGAGCGCCACGGCGCGGCACGGCTCCTCCTGGCGTCGCGCCAGGTCAGCCATGGCCATCACGGCATATCGGCCTTTGGTGGAGAGACGCATCTAAAGTCCGTCCAGTGCAGTTTTCTCGCGTTCCGCTGCAACCCTATGTTATAGGCCGCCGCCTTGCGCAGGACCGGTCCTCGCGGTCGCGATGCGACTTAGGAAGACCCACCGCGTTAGTCAAGTATTCCAAGGCCCTGAATTTGCGGGCGAGCTGAGAGGGTTCTGATGCCGGAAGTGGTTCTGACTGGCGCGGCGGGACGGATCGAAGGCCGCTATTCGCAGGGCAAGACGGAGACCGCGCCGGTGGCGCTGATCATGCACCCGCACCCCAAGGCGGGTGGCCAGATGAACAATCCGGTGACGGTGCAGCTCTTCCACCTGTTCATGAAGCGCGGCTTCTCAGTGCTGCGCTTCAATTTCCGCGGCGTCGGGCGCAGCCAGGGCGAGTTCGATAGCGGCATCGGCGAGCTGGCGGACGCGGCTACGGCGCTGGACTGGCTGCAGACCACCAACCCGGCCGCCTCGCAATGCTGGGTTGCGGGCTATAGCTTCGGCGCCTGGGTGAGCATGCAGCTCCTGATGCGCCGGCCGGAGACCGATGGCTTCATCTCGGTCTCGCCGCCGACCAACGCCTACGACTTCTCCTTCCTGGCCCCCTGCCCGGCCTCCGGCCTGATCCTGCACGGCGGCAACGACACCGTCGTGCCGCCGCTCGAGGTGGAGCGCGTGGTCTCCAAGCTGCGCACCCAAAAGGGCATCGTCATCGACTACGACGTGGTCGAGGGCGCCAGCCATTTCTGGATGGAGAACCTTCCGGACGTGGAAAGCCGTGTCGGCGCCTATCTCGACAAGCGCCTGGCGGCCGACCCGGCGTAGGGCCACGCCGTGGCCGCCCCGCAGGACGCCATCTCGGCGCGGCGGCGCCTGACCAACAAGCGGATCGCCGCGCGCCAGGCGGAGGGCCTGCGGCCGTTCTTCGCCGCCGACGCCCAGCTGATCCCGGGCGGCGGCGGGCTGATCCTCGGCGTGGACGCCATCGTCGAGGCCTTCGCCGCGCAGTTCCGCGAACCCGACTTCATCGCCTATGTGCGCACGCCGCATATCATCGAGGTCGACGCCGCGGGCGTACGCGCCGCGGAGACCGGCCGCTGGACCGGCAATGGCATGTCCGGCGCCTACATGGCGGCCTGGCGCAAGGTGACCGGCCAGTGGGTGATCGAGAGCGAGCTGTTCGTCACGCTGGGGTGAGGCTGGGCTGAAATCCCTGAAAGCCCTCGTCATCCCGGACGGCCTGCAAGGCCGAGCCGGGACCCAGGAGCAACCGCACTGCAGAACTCCCTGGGTCCCGGCTCTCCGCTTCGCTTCGGCCGGATGACGGAACTGGGAGCGAACGGATTGGCTCTTCAGCCCTACTCGACCCGGGTCCAGGTTTCCGCCCGGCAGAAGAACAGGACGCAGCCGGCGACCTTGAGGGCGCCATTGGGACCGGCGCCCATCCTGGCCTTGTAGGTCTTGCCTCCGACCGGGTCGTAGATGGCGCCGCCGGTCCAGCCGCCCGCCCCGTCGCGGCGGAAGCCTGAGATGATCTGCAAGCCGACGATCGGGCGGCTGCGCAGCGCCGGGTCCTGGTTCTTGATATCGGTGACCAGCCGCGCGTCCCGGCCATCCGGCGCCTTGCCCGCCAGGATCACACCGCAGGTTTGGGCCGGATCGCTCGCGCAAGGGGCGATACGAACCTTGCCGTCCTTGGCCTGGGTCAGCCAGACGCCGAACACCTGATCGCCAGGCTCTGCGCGCGCTTGATGGGCCACCACCAGGCCAGCCGCCACCAAGCCCGCGATCCAGATGACGATCCTATTCATACCGCAGAGCTCCGACCGGCCGTGCGCGAGCGACGCGCAGGGCATGAACGAACACCGTGCCCCAGGCGATGACAACCCCGGCCCCGGCCGCCGCTGCAAAGGTCCAGGGCGCGAGATCGACGTGATAGGCAAAGCCCTTCAGCCAGTTGTCCATGGCGAGCCAGGCCAGCGGCAGAGCCAGGACATTGGCCCAGAGCACCGGCTTGGCGAACTGCCACAGCAGCAGCCGCAGGATGTCCGACGAACTCGCGCCCATGGCCTTGCGGATCCCGATCTCCTTGGTCCTCCGCTCGGCGGTGTAGGCCGAGAGGGCGAAGAGGCCAAGACAGGCGATGGAGACCGCGACAAGGGCGCAGACGGCGATGAACCCCCCCTGGATGACGTTGTCGATGTACCTTAAAAGCAGGAGTTGGTTGGTGAAGTACTGTTGAAGCGGCATGCCTCCGCTGATCCTCGCCCAGATCGCATCGATGCGCTTGAGGGTGTCGGCCGATCGGCCCGGATCGAGCTTGATGTTCAGAGCGAGCGAACTCAGCATGTCGTTCTTGGCGCCGATATAGTAAAAGCCGCCCCGAACCTTCTGCCGGATAGACCCGAACGTGAAGTCCGGCACGACCCCGATCACCGCGGAAGCTCTCGCAGGCGCTGTGACTGTCGTGGCCAGGGTGTCCATGCTCAAGCTGGGCCTGTAGTGCCAGGTCACCAACCGCCCGATGGCGTCCTGGGGCGACTTGAACCCCAGGTCCCGGGCCCCTGCCTCGTTGAGCAGGATCGGCGGCGGCGTGTCGCCGAGTTTTCCGCCGTCGTCTCCCGCGCGTGCAGCATCCGGCAGCCGTCCAGCGATCGGCTTGATCCCGTAGACCTCGAAGAAGCCGAAATCGACGGGGGAATAGTCAAGCAGTGCGTGACGGTCGCCGACGAAGCTCATGTCGTCGTTCTCACCAAAAGCGACCGCGGCCGCGGATGCGCAGGCCGCGCCGCGGACCCCTGGGACCGCTTTGACCGCATCCCGGAGGACCTCCGTGCACGGCGAAGCGAAGAGCATCACCACGTTGCTCTTATCGATGTGGGTCGCGTCCCTGAGCGCGAACATGGTCTGGCGGTAGATGGTCAGTGCGGCTAGCAGCAGCGCGATCAGCACCGCAAACTGCACCACTACCAGGGACTGTCGGACGCCGCCGCCGCCGGCCCCCACGATCGGGCCGCCCTTGAGCACCGAGGACGGCCGGAAGGATGAAAGCACCAAGGCTGGATAAAGCCCTGCCAGCACCGCGGTCGCCAGGGTGACGCCCAGCATGACCGCCAGGAGCTGGGGGTCGCTCAGGTAATTGAAGGCGATCTTGCGCTGCAACGCTGCGCTGACCGCGGGCAGCAGCAGTTCGGCGAGCGCGATGGCCAAAATCAGCGCGACCGCCACATAGATCATCGCCTCGCCCATGAACTGGACAATCAAGTCCTTACGTTGGGCGCCGAGCGCCTTACGCACGCCGACCTCCACAGCCCGCCGCGAGGCTCGCGCGGTCATCAGGGTGACGAAGTTGATCGCCGCCACGATCACGATCAGCACGCCGATAATACCGATCCCCGCGAGAACCTTGACGTCAGCGCCAGACTTGGGATC
Organism: Phenylobacterium sp.; assembly: GCA_035656795.1. Taxonomy (GTDB): domain Bacteria; phylum Pseudomonadota; class Alphaproteobacteria; order Caulobacterales; family Caulobacteraceae; genus Phenylobacterium. Next base: position 6,425 of record DASRRU010000211.1, read on the forward strand.
CCCGCCATCGGCAGGCTGCAGGTGGATCGCGGTCAGCGGCTTGAGGCGCATCCGAAAGCCGTCGAGCTTCTGGTCGGGATTCATGGCGCGCTGCGCCGGCAGGATGTGTTGCTCCGCGAAGCCCTGCAGACCCGAGTTCATCTCGGCCGCGGACGCGCCGGGCTTGAGGCGGACGTAGGTCAGGTTGGAATTCGAAGTGTAGCCGGCCGCGTAGAGCTTCCAGAGCACCGACGAGGCCGCCTTAGAGGACGCGAAGACCTCATAGTCGAGGTGGCTGTTGGTCGGCAGGTCCCCGATCACCGCCGTCACGCGGAACGGGTGACCGTCGATCAGCAGGACGCCGCCGAGGGGGGCGTCTCGCCCGAAGAACTTCCGCGCCATGGTCCGGGTGAGCACGACGCCGTCAGGCGCATCGAGCGCGGTCGCCAGATCGCCGGCGACCGCCGGCATCGGCAGGATCTTGAAGAAATCCGGGTCGGCGGAGGCAAACAGCCGTTCGCTCATGCTGAAGTCGCCGCGGCGGATCACCGGTGGGAATCCGGAGGCGCAAAGGCGCGCCACATATTGGATCTGTGGGAAGGCGACCTTCAAATCCTCCGCCAGGCGGGCGGAGGTGGTGTCCATCTCGATCTTGGGCTTGTCGTGTGGGAGGAAGGTTTGGCTCATGAGGTACACCCGCTCATGCCCCGGGATGAACTGGTCGTAGGTCAGCTCATGTCGCAGGTAGAGGCCGATCAGGATGGCCGAGGCGAAGGCGATCGCGAGGCCCGCGACCGTTAGGGAAGCGTAGACGCCGTTGCGCTGCAGGTTGCGGAGCGCGGCTGCGAAATAGTTGCCGAACATCGGGGTCGCTCCCTCAGGCCGCCAGCAGGGTTTCGGAGACCACGCGGCCATCGAGCAGCTTGATGGTGCGCTGGGCGGCGGCGGCGTGGGCGAGCGAGTGGGTGACCATCACCACGGTGACACCGCTTTCCGCGGCAGCGGTCAGCATGGCCATCACCGCCTCGCCGTTGTGGGTGTCGAGGTTGCCGGTGGGTTCGTCGGCAAGGATCAGGCTGGGGTTGGAGACCATGGCGCGAGCCACGGCGACGCGCTGCTGCTGGCCGCCGGAAAGCTGCTGCGGATGGTGCTTGGCGCGGTGGCCCATGCCGACCGCTTGCAAGGCCTCGGCCACCCGCCGGCGGCGCTCGCCCGAGGGGACCTTGCGGTAGAGCAGCGCGACCTCGACGTTTTCGGCCACGCTCAGGTCGTCGATCAGGTTGAAGCTCTGGAAGACGAACCCGATCCGCTCGCAGCGGAGCGCCGTGAGTTCTCGCTCCGAGCGCCGCGCGACCTCCTGGCCGAAGAACTCGAAGGACCCGCTGGACGGCGTATCGAGCAGCCCAAGGGTGTTCAGCAGGGTCGACTTGCCGCAGCCCGAGGGGCCCATGATGGCCACGAACTCCCCGCCCCTGACCTCCATGGAAATCTCGTTCAGCGCCAAGGTCTCGACCTCCGCGGTGCGGTAGACCTTGCTGACGTTTGTGAGCTTGAGCATGGCTGCCCCCCTTTATTTCTTCGCCAAATCGACGCGATCGACCTTTTCGAAGGCCGCGTAGTCCGAGGTGATCACCCGTTCGCCGGGTTTCAGGCCGCCCAGCACTTCGACCTGTTCGGCGCTGCGCCGACCGATCCTGATCCGGCGGCGGTCCGCCTTGGTCCCGCCCGCGTCGGCCACCATGACCCAATCGCCGCCGGTGCGCTCCAGGAAGGGCCCGGCCGGCAAAACGAGGGCCGGCTGATCGCCACCGAGCGTCAACCGGCCCTCAAGGGCCTGGCCAGGGAGGAGGCCACGCGGCATGGCGCCTTCGAAGGCGATATCCACCTGGAAGGTCGCGTTCTTCACCTGGGGGTCGACGCGGGTGATCTTCACCGGGACCTCGCGGTCCTCGATGGTCACGACGCCGGTCTGGCCGGGGCGGACCCGCTCCAGGTAATATTCGTCGATCTGAGCCTGCAGCTTGAAGCCGGTGTCGGCGACGATCTGGCCCAGGCGCTGGCCGCGGTTGCGGATCTCGCCGACCTTGATGTCCATGTCGGTCAGCCGCCCGGCGACGGGTGCGCGCACCACCAGGCTGTCGAGCTTCGAGCGGGTCACCTTCAGGCTCTCCTGCAGGGTCGCCAGCTCGTTCTGGATCTGCGGGATCTGGCGGCGGCGGAGCGCGTCCTGCTCCTGGTTGGACGCGGTCTGCAGGGGCAGGAGCTTCTTGTTGTGGTCCAGCTCGTCGTGGACCTGCTCGTAGAGTTCCCTAGGGACGTAGCCGCGCGCCAGCAGGGTATCGCGGCGCTCCGCCGTGCGCTGCAGGCGGGTGATGTCGTATTCGATCTGGGCGGCGGCCTTCTCGTTGGCGACGCGGGCGTCCTCGAGCTGCTTCTCGTAGGTCTGCAGCTGGGTGATGGATTCGACCAGCCGGCCCTCGCGGTCGAGGACCTCCAGCTCCAGCTCGGTGTTGCGGAACCGGAGCACCGGCTGGCCGACGGTGAGCATGTCGCCGGCCTGGGCCATCACCTGTTGCACCTGCCCGCCCTCCAGGGCGTCGAGGTAGATCACGTCCCTGGGCTGGGCGGTGGCGCGCAGCACCACGAAGTCGTGGAACACGCCGCGCTGGACGGCGGCCATGGTGACATTCTGCACCGGCACGCGGACGCTGGGCTTGGCCGCGCCGACCATCGCCACGCCCAGACCGCCGGCCATCAGAGCAGCGGCCACGGCGCCGGCGGCGACCAGGGTCCGGCGGCGACGCCACCAGGGCAGGACGATGCGGGTGTCCATGTCGGAACTCATGCCGATCAGTGTCGCCCGCCCTTGGCTTGAGGCGAAATCCCACAGGTTCAACCGGTTAGGAGGTTTCACGAGGCCAAAGCCGCCCCGGACTGTCCGGAAACGGACAGCCGCCGACCGCTGCCCCCACGGGCACCGGCGCAAGCCTTTGATGGCGCTGGCTTTGCCGTAAGCGGCGCAACCTCGTAGATTCGAACGGTGGCGCCCAACCTGCTCATCGTCGACGACGACCCCGATGTCCTGAAGGCCGCCGCCGCGACCCTCGCGCGGGCGGCGGGACGCGTCGATATCGCCGCCTCTCCCGAGGGCCTGGCCGAGCGGGCGCACCTCTATGACGCCGTCCTGCTGGACATGAACTTCGCCGCCGGCGCCCGCGACGGCCTGGCGGGCCTCGACAGCCTGGACCGCCTGCATGCGGCCGACCCGGCGCTGTCGGTGGTGCTGATGACCACCTATGGCGGGGTGGCGCTGGCGGTGCAGGCGCTGAAGCGCGGCGCCGCCGACTTCGTGCTGAAGCCCTGGCGCAACGAGGGCCTCGTCGAGGCCATGACCGCGGCCAGCGCCCTCACCGCCGAGCGGCGGGTTTCCGGCGCGGCGCTCAATCTCGACGACATGGAGCGGCGGGCGATCGTGCGGGCGCTGTCGCTCTACGAGGGCAACGTGAGCCACGCCGCCGCGGCGCTGGGCCTGACGCGGCCGGCGCTTTACCGGAGGATGGAACGGCATGGCCTCTAGGCGCTCCCGCTGGGGCGGAGCCGCGGGGTTTGCGCTGGGCGCGGGCTGGCGGGCCGTGGCGATCAGCCTGTTGGCCTTCGGCGCCCTGCTGGCCGGCGACCGCCGCCTCTGGGCCACGGCCCTGGTGCTGGCCGGCGTCCTGGCCCTGGTGGTCATCGACCTGGTGCGCAGCACGCGCGCGGCGGACCGGACGCTGGCCCAGTTCGTCGACGGCCTGATGGCGGAAGGCTACGAGCGCCCCACGACGCCAGTGGGCCTGAGCGAACTGGGAACGGCGATCCGCAGCGCGCTCGACCGGCTGGCCGCGACCCGCGCCGAGCGGCAACAACGCACCGACTTCCTGGAGGCCCTTGCCGACACGGTCAGCGCCGCCCTCTTGGTAATGGACGACCAGGGCGCAGTCACCGCCGTCAACCGCGCGGCGCGGGTCAGCCTGGACGCCGGCCCAGGTCCGATATCGGCCATCCCGGCGCTGGGCGTGGAGACGGCTCAGCGACTGCGAGAGCTGCCGGTGGGCGCGCGGGAGATCGTGCGGCTGGCGGACCAGCGGGCCATGCTGGCGCAGGTGTCCGGGTTCACCGCCGGGTCCGGGGCGCGGCGGCTGATCGCCCTGCAGAGCATCTCGGCGGACCTCGACGCGGTGGAGGTGAAGGCCTGGCAGGACCTGGTGCGGGTGCTGGCCCACGAGATGATGAACTCGCTCACGCCCATCTGCTCCCTGTCGGAAAACATTGCCGCCCGGCTGGCCGAGGCCGACAGCCCGGCGGCCAGGGCCGAGATCATCGAGGCGGCCGAGGTGATCTCCCGCCGCGGCCATGGGCTGATGCATTTCGTGGAGCGCTACCGCCGCCTCACCGACGCCCCGGCCGCCGCGAAGAGCCGGATCTCGGCCACCGAGCTGGCGCGCGACCTCGACAGCCTGGCCGCGGCGATGATCGGCGCCGAGCCGATCGCCTATTCCAGCGCCGTGCAACCCTCGTGGCTGACCCTCGACGCCGACCCGGATCTCCTGGAGCAGGCGGCGATCAACCTCCTGAAGAACGCCGTGGACGCCGTGCGCGGGCGGCCGAACGCGAAGGTCCGCCTGACGTTGTCCCTGGAGGAGGACCAGATGGTCCTCACGGTGGCCGACAACGGCCCGGGCCTGCCGCTGGACGATCCGGAAGGCGTGTTCGTGCCCTTCTTCACCACCAAAGTTGGCGGCTCCGGCATCGGCCTGACCTTGGCGCGCCAGATCGCCCTGGCCCACGGCGGGCGGCTGGAGCACCGGGCGGCCTCGCCGAACGGCGCGGTCTTCCAGCTGATGCTTCCGGCGGGTTAGCCCGCGATCAGGGCGGCGCGTTCGGCGTCGGTCAGCACCCGCCACTGCCCCTCCGGCAGGTCGCCCAGGCGCAGGGATCCGATGCGGATACGGACCAGATCCATGACGTGCATGCCGACCAGCTCGCACATCCGGCGGATCTGGCGGTTGCGGCCTTCCTTGAGGATGAAGCGCAGCTCCTGGCCCTGGACGACGCTGACCTTGGCGGGCTTCAGCTGGCGGCCGTCCATGGTCAGGCCGTGGCAGAGCCGGGCGATTTTCTCGGGCGTGATCTTGCCGGTGACCCGGACGAGGTACTCCTTCTCCAGGTCGGAGTCGGGGCCGATGATCGCCTTGGCCAGCACGCCGTCGTCGGAGAGCAGCAGGAGGCCGCGGGAGTCCATGTCCAGCCGGCCCAGCGGCGCCAGGCGGGTGTCGCGGTCGGGGATGGTCGGGCTCTCGCCCACAAGGGCGGTCCGGGTCAGCAGGCGCACCGCCGGCGTCTGGCCGGGCTCCGGCTGGGCGGAGACGATGCCCATGGGCTTGTGCAGCACGACGCTGAGCGCCTTGGGCCCGTCGCTATCGGAAAGGGTCAAGGTCTGGCCGGGCAGGATCTTGCGGCCGGTGTCGGTGACCACCTCGCCGTCGATGGAGATCAGGCCGCGCTCGATGAGGCCCTCGGCCTCGCGGCGGGAGCAGACGCCGCTCTGGCCCAGCCACTTGTTGACCCGCTGCGGCTCGGCCTCGTCGTAGCGCCCGGTCCAGGCCATCAGGCGCCGCTCCCCCGACTGGAAGAATGGGTCGGCGGATAGGCGTGGCGGCGGCCCGCCGGATCCTCGACGCTGCCGTCCGCCAGGTAGTCCGGACCGATGGGGACCTTCCCATGACCGCCGGGGATGTCGAGGATGTAGGTCGGCTGGCAGAGGCCGGAAATCGCCCCGCGCATGGCCCGCAGGATCGCCTGTCCCGTCTCGACCGAGGTCCGCAGGTGGCCGGTGCCGAGCGCCAGGTCCGCGTGGTGCAGGTAGTAGGGCTTGATCCGGGTCTCGACGAAGGCGCACATCAGGGCAGTCAGGGTCTCCGGATCGTCGTTGACCCCGGCCAGCAGCACCGTCTGGCCGAGCATGGGGATCCCCGCCTCGACGATCCTGGCGCAGGCGGCGCGGGCGGCGGGCGTGAGCTCGCGGGCGTGGTTGGCATGCAGGGCGACGTAGACCGCCTTGCCGGGCGCCTGTAGCGCGGCGACCAGCTCGTCTGTGACCGTCTCCGGCTGCACCGCCGGCACGCGGGTATGGAAACGCACCACCTTCACATGCTCGATCTCGCCCAGGCGGAGCATCACCTCGCGCAGCCGGCGCGGCGAGAGGATGAAGGGGTCGCCGCCGGTGACGATCACCTCCCAGATGTCCGGGTGCTCGGCGATATAGCCGATCGCGGCGTCCAGGGCGGCGGGCGACAGCGGGCGCAGGCCGTCGGGTCCCACCATCTCGCGGCGGAAGCAGAACCGGCAGTAGACCGCGCAGGCGTGGTTCAGCTTCAGCAGGCAGCGGTCCGGGTAGCGGTGGACAATCCCGTCGACCGGAGAATGAGCCATGTCGCCGATCGGGTCGGCGGACTCCTCGGGGCGAAGTTCAAGCTCCGCCTCGGTGGGCGTGAACTGGCGCGCGATGGGGTCGTGGGGGTCGGCGGCGTCGATCAGCTCGGCCATCGGAGCGGTGATCGCCACAGCGTAGTGCGCGGCCACCCGCTCCAGCGCCGGCAGGCGTTCGGGCGCGACCAGGCCAGCGTCGGCCAGATCCTGCACAGAGCGAAGCGTCTTGGTGGTCATCGGGCGGGCTTATGGGCTGCGCGGACGGCCCCGTCAAAAATGGGCAGCTTTCCGCACAGCAGAAGCGCCTTTTTCCTAGCCCTCCGCCACCGGCGCCCAGAGCACCTGCTCGATGTGGCGCGCGCCGGTCGCCAGCATCACCAGGCGGTCGAGGCCCAGCGCCCCGCCGCTGGCCTCCGGCAGGGTCGTCAGGGCCGCCAGGAAATCCTCGTCGATCGGATAGCGCTCGCCATAGACGCGCGCCTTCTCCGCCATCTCGGCCTCGAAACGGCGACGCTGCTCGGCCGGGTCGGTGAGCTCGCCGAAGCAGTTGGCCAGCTCCACGCCGCAGGCATAGAGCTCGAACCGCTCGGCCACTCTGGGGTCCGCCGCCTTGGGCCGCGCCAACGCCGCCTCGCTGACCGGGTATTCGCAGAGGATGGTGGCCCGGCCTCGCCCCAGATGGGGCTCGATCTTCTCCACCAGCACCCGGCTGAAGATGTCCGCCCAGGTGTCGTCGGCGGCGAGGCGGATCCCCTGCCCGGCCGCCGCCGCCGCAAGACCGTCGCGATCGGTGGCGCCATCGGCCTGGACGGTGGCCAGGAGGTCGATGGCCGCGAACTGCTGGAAGGCTTGCGCCAACGTCACCCGCTCAGGCTCGGCGAAGGGATCGGCCTCATGCCCCCGGAAGCTGAACGTCTTCGCTCCCGCCGCATCGGCGGCCAGGGCCAGCAGGGCCCCGCAGTCGGCCATCAGTGTCTCGTAGGGCTCGCCCGCGCGGTACCACTCCAGAAGGGTGAACTCCGGATGGTGCAGCGGCCCGCGCTCGCGGTTGCGCCAGACCCGGGCCAGCTCGAACATCCTGGGCTCGCCCGCGGCCAGCAGCTTCTTGGCGGCGAACTCCGGCGAGGTGCGCAGGTACAGGGCCGCGCGCTCGCCGGCGATGCCCACGGCTTCGGTGGCGAAGGCGTGCAGGTGCGCCTCGTTGCCTGGCGAGACCTGTAGGGCCGGCGTCTCGACCTCCACGAAATCATGGCCCTGGAACCACGCCCGGATGGCCGCGGTGATCCGCCCGCGGGCCATCAGGTACGGCCGCCGGTCGGCCAGTCGATCCGGCGTCCACCACGGCGAAGGCATTGGCTCAGGCAAGGGTGCGACCGGTAGGGGGGTGGAGATTTCGCCGCCAATCGCTATAGGGGCGCGACAAGAAATTCATCAGCGGAATCGCGCGCCCCCAGATCGCCGCCGCCGCCATCGAGGAAGACCGACTTTGAAAGTGATCGCCAGCTCGCTGCGCAAGGGCGCCGTCGTCGACATGGAGGGCCGCCTCTACGTCGTGCTCACCGCGGAGAATATCCACCCCGGCAAGGGCACGCCGGTCACCCAGCTGAACATGCGCCGCATCTCCGACGGGGTGAAGGTGTCGGAACGCTGGCGCACGACCGAGCAGGTCGAACGCGCCTTCGTTGACGACCGCAACTTCACCTTCCTCTACCAGGACGCCGAGGGGTTCCACTTCATGAACCCGGAAACCTACGACCAGGTGGTGTGCACCCCCGAGATCGTGGGCGACGCCGCGGTCTGGCTGCAGGACGGCATGACGGTGATGCTTTCCACCCACGATGGCGTGCCCATCGCGCTCGAGCTCCCGCGCCTGCTGACCCTGGAGATCACCGAGACCGAGCCGGCGGTGAAGAACCAGACGGCGTCCTCGTCCTACAAGCCCGCGATCCTGTCGAACGGCGCCCGCATCATGGTGCCGCCCTACATCGCCGCCGGCACCCGGGTCGTGGTCCTGACCGAGGACTTCTCCTATCACGAACGCGCCAAGGACTAGGGCGACCGCGGGGGGCGACTGGCGAATCTGGGGCGGGGGCCCCACCTGGACAGCTTGTTTGGAGTACCCCGATGAGGACCACCCTCCTCGACATTCAGCGGATGAAGTCGGCGCAGCGCCGGATCCCGATGCTCACCGCCTACGACTACGCCGCCGCGCGCATCGCCGACCGCGCAGGCGTGCCCCTGCTGCTGGTCGGGGATAGCCTCGGCATGGTGATGCACGGGCATGACACAACGCTGCCTGTGACCCTCGACGACATGGTGCGCCACGCTTCGGCCGTGGTGCGAGGGTCGCAGAACGCCCTGGTTATCGCGGACCTGCCGTTCCTGACCTACGCCGATCCGGCGTCCGCCATCGCCGCGGCGCGGCGGCTGATGCAGGAGGCGCAGGTGCAGGCGGTGAAGCTCGAGGGCGGCGCGCATGTGGCGCCGATCGTTGAGCACCTGGTCCGGCACGGCGTGCCGGTCATGGGCCACCTGGGCTTCACCCCGCAGTCGCAGCATACCCTGGGCGTCCGCGTCCAGGCCAAGCAGGCGGCTTGCGCCAAGCGACTGATCGACGACGCGCTGGCGCTCGAGGCGGCGGGCGCCTTCGCCGTGGTGCTTGAGCTGGTGCCTGCGCCGCTGGCCGCGGAGGTCACCGCCCGGCTCCGGATCCCGACCATCGGCATCGGGGCCGGGGCGGGCTGCGATGGCCAGGTCCAGGTGTGGCATGACCTGCTTGGCCTGTTCGAGACCTCGCCGCGCCACGCCAGACGCTATGCCGAGATCGGCGCGGCCATCGAGGACGCGATCCGCACCTACGCCGACGACGTGGCGGCAGAGCGCTTCCCGACCAAGGCCCAGAGCGCCGGCATGGACGCCGACGAACTGGCCAAGGCCCTCGGTTGACCGCACCACGATGAAGGTCGTCAAGACAGTCGCAGAGATGCGCGCCGCGCGCCGCGCCGTCGGAGACCTCGGACTGGTCCCGACCATGGGCTACCTGCACGAGGGCCACCTGAGCCTGGTCGCCCGCGCCCGGGCCGAGAACGCCGCGACCGCCGCCAGCATCTTCGTCAACCCCACCCAGTTCGGCCCGAACGAGGATTTGGCCCGCTACCCGCGCGACCTGCCGCGGGACCTGGCGCTGTTGGAGGCGGCCGGCGTCGACCTGGTTTTCACGCCGCAGGCCGGCGAGATCTATCCGCCGGGCTTCACCACGGCGATCGAGGTGCGCGGCGTCACCGACGTGCTGGAGGGCGCGGTTCGCCCCGGCCACTTCGCTGGCGTCGCGACCGTGGTTGCGAAGCTGTTCAACATCGTCCAGCCCACCCGGGCCTACTTCGGCCAGAAGGACGCCCAGCAGTGCGTGGTGATCCGCACGATGGTCCGCGACCTGGACCTGCCGGTCGATGTGGTCGTTGCGCCCACGGTGCGCGAGCCCGACGGCTTGGCGCTGTCCAGCCGCAACAGCTACCTGACGCCCGAGCAGCGGGCCGTAGCCACGGCGATCTACCGCGCCCTGTCGGCGGCCCAGGCGCTTTTCGAGAGCGGCGAGCGGGACGCCGATGTTCTGCGCCAGGGCGTGCGCGCCGTCATCGAGACCGAGCCTCAGCTTGCCATCGACTATGTCAGCGTAGCCGACCCCGAGACCCTGAGGGAGCTCGCGCGCGTCGCGCAACAAGCCCTGGCCTCGATCGCCGTGCGGCTTGGAACCACCCGGCTGATCGACAACCTGCTGCTCTCCTAAGGTCTAACGATCGTCCCACCGGTCATGGGCGCCGGGACACCCGTCGTCTTGGGGAAGCTGATCGGCAGGCCGGCGGCGGTGCGGGCGGCCAGGTAGGCGAAGGCCTCGGCCTCGATGGAGTCCCCACGCCAGCCATGGTCCTCGGCGGTCTTCACCGGCATGGGCAGGCGGGCGGCGAGCGCCTTCATGATCTCCGGGTTGTGCCGGCCGCCGCCGGTGACGATGGTCTCTGTGGGGTTCTGGCCCATCATGGCGAAGCTCAGCCTGACCGCCTCGGCCATGAAGGCCACCAGGGTCGCGGCGGCGTCCTCCAGCTGGAGGGGCTCCAGGGATTCCAGGGAAAAATCGAAGCGGTCCAATGACTTGGGCGGGGGTGCTGAGAAATAGGGATGACCCAGCAGGCCTGCCAGCACGCCCTCGTTGACCCGGCCGACGCTGGCGTAACGGCCCCTGTCGTCGAAGCGCCCGGCGCCCCTGGCCTGGACCATCAGGTCGATCATGCCGTTGCCCGGCCCGGTGTCGAAGGCTGCGATCTCGTCGCCCCCCGACCAGAAGGTCACATTGGCCACGCCGCCGATGTTCAGCACCGCCAGAGGCGCCTTGAGCCCTGAGGCGACCGCGCGGGCCAGGTGGTAGATCGGCGCCAGCGGCGCGCCCTCCCCGCCCGCGGCGACGTCAGCGGTGCGGAAATCGTGGGCCACCGGAACTCCGGCCTGCCTTGCCAGCCAGGCGGCGTCGCCGAGTTGCACGGTGCGGCCGACCTGCCCCCCCTGCGGGCGCTCATGCAGCACCGTCTGGCCGTGCATGCCGATCAGGTCGATGTCGGACCATTTCAGGCCGTTGGCCGCCAGGAATTCCTCAGCGGCGGCGAAGTGCTCCTCCGCGCCGGCCCGCGCGGCGTCCGCGAAGATCGCCGGTTCAGGCGCCCCGCGCGGCCAGGCCAGGGCCTGCTTCGTGGCCTCCAGCATGATGTCGCGGGTCGCCTCGCTGAGTTTGCGTTCGCCCGCCGGACCGAAGCCGGAAATGATCTCGCCATCGGTGTCCAGCACCGCCATGTCGACGGCGTCGAGGGAGGTTCCGGTCATGAATCCGAGCACGCGCATGCGGCTTGACTGCCATGCCGCGCGCCCGTAGTCAGCCGCCATGTTCGGAAACGCCGCCCGCCTCGGCCGCTATTACCGCCTGCCCTAGCAGCAGGCGAGCGATCCGACGCGCCTGCCCTCACCCGGCCGGCGCCCCTCATTCGATCCGAGACAAAGCGTTGGCCTCCTTCCACCGGAGTCCCGTGATGTCCCTCGAAACCGCCGACAAGGCCGTGCTAGAGCGCAGCGGCTCGTTGTTAGAGAATCCCCGAATGACCGACGCCGCCTTCAAGTCCGAGTTCCTGCAAGTCCTGCGGGACCGCGGCTACATCCACCAGGTCACCCATCCGGAGGAACTGGACGCAGCAGCGGTCTCCGGCCCGGTCGCCGCCTACATCGGCTTCGACGCCACGGCGCCATCGCTGCATGTGGGCAGCCTGATCCAGATCATGATGCTGCGCCGCCTGCAGCAGGCCGGGCACAAGCCGATCGTGGTCATGGGTGGCGGCACCACCAAGGTGGGTGATCCGTCGGGCAAGGATGAGAGCCGCAAACTGCTCACGGAGGCCGATATCCAGGCGAACATCGCCTCAATCCGCACTGTCTTCGAGACGTTCCTGACGTTCGGGAACGGTCCAACTGACGCCATCATGGTCGACAACGACGAATGGCTGTCGAAGCTCGGCTACATCGACTTCCTGCGCGACTACGGCGTGCACTTCACGATCAACCGGATGCTGGCGTTCGACTCCGTGAAGCTGCGGCTAGATCGCGAGCAGCCGCTGACCTTCATCGAATTCAACTACATGTTGATGCAGGCCACCGACTTCCTGGAGCTGAACCGCCGCTACGGCTGCGTGCTGCAGATGGGCGGGTCGGACCAGTGGGGCAACATCGTCAACGGCGTGGAGCTGATCCGCCGGGTGGACCAGAAGCCGGCGTTCGGCCTGACGACGCCGCTGCTAGCCACCGCCTCGGGCGCCAAGATGGGCAAGACCGCCCAGGGCGCGGTCTGGCTCAACGCAGATCTGCGCAGCCCCTACGATTACTGGCAGTTCTGGCGCAACACCGAGGACGCCGATGTCGGCCGCTTCCTGCGGCTGTTCACCGACCTGCCGCTCGACGAGATCGCGCGCCTGGAAGCCCTGCCCGGCGCGCAGATCAACGACGCCAAGAAGGTGCTGGCCAATGAGGCGACGGCCCTTCTGCACGGCGCGCAGGAAGCCGCCAAGGCCGCCTCGGCGGCGGAAGCGGCGTTCGAGCAGGGCCGCCTTTCCGACGATCTGCCGACCCACGAGGTTCCGGCCGCTGAGCTTGGGGCGGGGATTGTGCTGGCGACACTAGCCGCGGATGTTGGGCTGGCGGGATCGCGCGGCGAAGCGCGGCGGCTGGCGCAAGGCGGCGGGCTGCGGGTCAACGACAAGGCCGAGACCGACGCCAACCGCCTGGTGACCGACGCAGACCTCGTCGAGGGGGTCGTGAAGCTCGCCGCCGGCAAGAAGAAGATCGTCCTGGTGAAACCGGTCTGAGGAGACACGAAGATGAGCAAGATCGTTGAAGGCGCGCGCGCCCCCGACTTTGCGATGGAGAGCGCCGCCGGCCCGATCCGGCTGGCCGACTTCAGCGGCAGGACCCTGGTGCTCTATTTTTACCCGAAGGACGACACGACCGGCTGCACCAACGAGGGCAAGGACTTCAGCGCCCTGAAGCCTGCGTTTGAAAAGGCTGGCGTGGCCGTGGTCGGCGCCTCCAAGGACAGCCTGAAGAGCCATGAGAAGTTCGCCGCCAAGTACGGCCTGACCATCCCCCTCGGCTCCGACCCGGAGGGCAGGACCATCGAGGCCTTCGAAAGCTGGGTGGAGAAGAAGCTGTACGGCCGCGAATACATGGGCATCGACCGTTCGACGTTCCTGATCCGTGACGGCGTCATCCAGCGCATCTGGCGCAAGGTGAAGGTGGCTGGCCATGCCCAGGCAGTGTTGGACGCCGCAAAGGCGCTATAGCCTCCGGCCGACCGCGTGCGCCGATAGCAATTTCGGGCCTGGGCGGATGCGAACCACGAGATCATGTTCGCGGACTTTGGCGTCAATTCGCCCTTGCGTTAAGCTTGTTGGCGAGCTTGGCGTAAACCGTCTTGCGCGCCCGGATGTTCTCATTGCATATCGCCGGAGTTCCACGGGGATGGGGCCTTCAGCGATCACATGTCACGCCTAGCGCGCCTCCGCCGCACGCTCCTTGAGCTGTTTCCGGAGCGCCATCTCTATGTCCGCTCCGGCGGCGAGATGAAGGGCTACGTCCTCACGCCCAAGACCCAGATGCTGGTCGCCGCCGGGATTTCCGCGGCGGCGCTGTGGATGGGCGTCTGCAGCGCGGCCATGCTGGTGAACATGCTGTCGGCGTCTTCCGCAGATCGCGAAATCGCCCGCACCCAGGCCAAGTACGAACGCTGGATCGCCGACCGCCAGGCGCGCTTGAACTCGGCGGTGGCGCAGCTCAACGCTGGCGGCGCGGGCGCGACCGCAGGCGCCGCCGCCGACATCGAGAAGCGGCACGCGGCGCTGGCCATGCTGCTGACGGATATGAAAAGCGCGCCCGGCGCCGCCGCCGCCCTGACCCCGGTGATCAACAAAGCCGTGGCCTCCAACGACCGCAACCCAGCGCATATCGTCGAGACCGTGCGCGTCAGCCAGGAGCAACTGCTCGACGCCGCCGACACCTTCGCCAAGAGCCGCGCCGATCGGCTGCGCCTGGCCTTCCGCCTCGCGGGCCTGACACCCTCGGCCTATGTCTCGCAAGGCGCGGCGCTGGGCGGGCCGCTGATCGACTCCAAGGACCCCCGCGCGCTGGCCGCGGTGCTCGACGTGGACGAAGGCTTCGCCGACCGCATCCAGCACGCCGCCAGCGACATGAGCGAGGCCCATGCCCTCGAACAGGCCGCCCAGGACCTGCCCTTCGCCAAGCCCACGACCGATGGGGAACGGTCAAGCGGCTTTGGGGTGCGGGTGGATCCGTTCACCGGCCATCCTGCCTTCCACTCCGGCCAGGACTTCTCCGGTGCGCGCATGGAGGCGATCCACGCGACCGGGCCCGGTGTCGTCTCGTTCACCGGTGTGCGATCGGGGTACGGCAATACCGTCGAGATCGACCACGGTAAGGGCCTGAAGACCCGCTACGCCCATATGGCGGTGATCTCGGTGGCCGTCGGCCAGCAGGTGGCCGTGGGCCAGCGCCTGGGCGGGATGGGCTCCACCGGCCGCTCCACCGGGACCCATCTGCACTACGAGGTGTGGCTGAACGGCCGCGCCATGAACCCGGACCGTTTCCTCAAGGCAGGCGACTATGTTCAGCAAGCCGGCTAAGGCCACCTCGACGACCAGCCGCCTGGACGCCCTGGAGGCCCCCCGCAAGGCGATCGCCATGTCATTGATCGCCGAAAACGTCAGCGTCGACGGAGATATCGCCAGCGAGGGCGACATCCAACTCGACGGTGCGGTGCGCGGCGACCTGAAGGTGGCGCACCTTTCGATCGGCGAGACCGGCCAGATCGAGGGTGCGATCAGCGCGGACGCTGTGGACGTCCGCGGACGGGTGGCCGGCACGATCACCGCCAAGACCGTGCGCCTGTTCGCCACGGCCAAGGTCGACGGCGACATCACCCACAGCCAGCTGACCATCGAAGCCGGCGCCCATTTCGCCGGCCGCAGCGTGAAGCTGGGCGAAACTCAGCAGGAACAACTCAGCCTGCCGATGGCGGCGGAGTAGATCTCGATCCGTTTGTCCCGGCGAAAGCCGGGCCCCATCGGGCCCCTGAAAGACCTGCAGACGCCATCGCCTCGAGGGCGAATGCAGCTTGGATCCCGGCTTTCGCCGGGATGAGCGGCCTAGGCGTCGCGCGTAACCCCCACCCGCTGAGCCAGCGCCGCGCCCATAAAGGGGTCGAGGTCGCCGTCGAGCACGCCCTGGCTGTCGGAGGTTTCGACCTCGGTGCGCAGGTCCTTGACCATCTGATAGGGCTGCAGGACGTAGCTGCGGATCTGGTGGCCCCAGCCGATGTCGGTCTTCTGGTCTTCCAGAGCCTGCTGCGCCGCCTCGCGACGCTGCAGCTCCGCCTCGTAGAGACGGGCGCGCAGCATCTTCCAAGCTTCCTCCCGGTTCTGATGCTGGGAGCGGCCAGCCTGGCAAGCGACCGCGATCCCGGTCGGGATGTGGGTCAGGCGCACGGCGCTATCGGTCTTGTTGATATGCTGGCCGCCGGAACCGGAAGCCCGATAGGTGTCGGTGCGCACGTCGGCCGGATTGATGTCGATGACGATGGTGTCGTCCACGACCGGATAGACCCAGACCGAGGCGAAGCTGGTGTGGCGCTTGGCGGCGGCGTCAAAGGGCGAGATGCGGACCAGGCGGTGCACTCCGGCCTCGGTCTTCAGCCAGCCGTAGGCGTTGGGGCCCTTGATCTGCAGCGTGGCCGACTTGATGCCGGCCTGGTCGCCGGAGGTCTCTTCCAGGAAGTCGACCTCCATGCCGTGGGCGTTGGCCCAGCGTGTGTACATGCGCAGCAGCATCCCGGCCCAGTCGCAGGACTCGGTGCCGCCGGCGCCGGAGTTGATTTCCACGAAGGCGTCGTTGCCGTCCGCCTCGCCGGACAGCAGGGCTTCCAGCTCAGCGCGACCGCCGCGTTCCTTGATGGCCCTCATCTGGGCGCGGGCTTCCTCCAGGGAAGCCTCGTCGCCCTCCTCGTCGGCCATGTCGGCGTAGCCCAGGGCGTCGGCGAGATCGCGCTCCAGCCCCTTCACGGCATCGATCTGGCCGGCCAGCCGGGTGCGCTCGCGCATCAGGGCCTGGGCGGCGTCGGCGTTGTCCCAGAGCGTAGGGTCCTCGACCCGGGCGTTCAGCTCGTCGAGTCTGCGGAGCGCTGGCTCCCAGTCAAAGACGCCTCCTGAGCAGTTCGATCGACTGCTCGATGTCGGCCTTGGCGGCCTCGACATCCAATCTCATGGGGACACTCCAAGTAGCGGACGCGCCAGATAGGCTGGTCCGAGCGCAAGGACAAGCACCTACCTCCCCCGCCGCGACACGGCGGCAGAGAAGGCAAGGCCCTCAATATAGGCCGTTCACTTCGTCCTTCTTGACCGGCGGCTTCGGCGGGACTGGCCCTTGCGGGTTCACCGCGGCGGCGGCGTTGGGCGCGCCGGTGACGCCGTTGCCGAACACCTTGTCGTAGGGCTGCGGCCCGGTGAGGTCCTCGTCGGCCACCTTGGGCTCGGTGCCGGGCTTGAAGGCCTCACGGATCCCGCGGACCATGGCGTACCGGGCGTTGGACGGAGCCTTGAAGTCGTCGGGGGCGTAGAGCTTGTTGGCCTCCTGCATGAAGCCGATGAAGATCGGCAGGGCGGCCTGGGCGCCGGTCTCGCCGTTGCCGAGACTGCGATTGTCGTCGAAGCCCACATAGGTCCCCACCACGATGTGCGGGGTAAAGCCCACGAACCAGGCAGAGCGGAACTCGCTCGTCGTGCCGGTCTTGCCGCCGGTGGGCCGCCCCAACACGTTGGCCGCCGCCGCCGTGCCGCGCTGGACGACGCCCTGCAGCATCGAGGTGATCTGGTAGGCGGTGATCGGGTCCCAGACCTGGGCGCCGGTCGGTTGAATGCGTGGGCTTTCGTCGCCGTTGAAGCCCACGGCGCAGCGGTCGCACTCGCGCTGATCAGCCTTGAAGATCGTCTTGCCTTCGCGGTCCTGCACCAATTCGATCAGGTGCGGCTCGACCTTGCGACCGCCGTTGACGAAGGCGGAATAGGCCCCGGTCAGCTTGAAGACCGTGGTCTCACCGGCGCCGAGCGCCATGGCCAGCACGTTCTCCATCTTGGTCACCACGCCCAGGCGGATGGCAGAGGCGCTGATCTTCGGCATGCCGACGCCCTGGGCCAGGCGTACGGTCATGGTGTTGCGGGAGAGCTCCAGGCCCTTCCGCAGTTGCAGCGGTCCCAGGAAGTCGTGCTCGTAGTTCTCCGGCGTCCAGGCTTGGCCGTTGGCGCCGGTCAGCGTGATCGGTCCGTCCAGCACCACGCTGGCCGGGGTGTAGCCGTTCTCCAGCGCCGTGGCGTAGACGATCGGCTTGAAGGCCGAGCCTGGCTGGCGCAGAGCCTGGGTGGCGCGGTTGAAGCTGGAGAGCGAGAAGGAATAGCCGCCCACCATCGCCAGAACGCGGCCGGAATCCGGGTCCATCGCCACCAGCGCGCCGTTCACCGCCGGCACCTGCTTCAGCCGAAAGTCCGGCCCGCCCTTTTCGTTGGGCGCCACGAAGATGAGGTCGCCCACACCGATCCCCTTGCCGGCCCGGGCCCAGGCGACGTCCTCCGGCGCCAGCGCGCCGGACTGGCCCTCGACTGTCTGGATATGCACCCCGCCCTTGACGTCGGTGATCACGGCGGCGCGCCAGATGCGGCGCTCGGCCGGCGTGACCGTCCTTTTGGCCACGTCCTCCCAACCGCTCAAGGTCGCCACGTGGCCCCAGGCTCCGCGCCAGCCGTGGCGGTGGTCGTAGCGCTCCAGCCCGTCCATCAGCGCCGTGCGCGCCGCGCTTTGCAGGCGCGGGTCCAAGGTGGTGCGCATGTAGTAGCCGCCCTCGGTCAGGCGAGGTCCGAGCGTCGCGAGGCCGCGCCGGCGCACCTCTTCCACGAAATAGTCGGCGTCCCGGTACTTCGCCCGCGTCGGTTCCGGCTGGACCACCAGGTCCTCGCGCTTGGCCGCGTCCGCCTCGGCGCGGGTCACCCAGCCGGAATCGGCCATCTGGTCGAGCACCCAGTTGCGCCGCTGCATGGCCTGGGTCTTACGGCGGATCGGGTGGTAATTGTCCGGCCCCTTGGGCAGGGAGGCGAGGTAGGCGCACTGGGCCAGGTCCAGGTCGGTGATCGACTTGCCGAAGTAGTTGTACGCCGCTGCGCCCACGCCATAGGACCGGTAGCCCAGCCAGATCTCGTTCAGGTAGAGCTCTAGAATTCGTTCCTTGGGGAGCGCGTGGTCGAGCTGCTGGGCGATCATCGCCTCCTTCAGCTTGCGCCCGATCGTGGCGTCGTTGGTGAGCAGGATGTTTTTGGCGACCTGCTGGGTGATGGTCGAGCCGCTCTCCAGCCGGCGCCCCTGGGCGATGTTGATGACGTCCTTGGCGCTGGCGCGGATGATGCCGGTGTAGTCGAGGCCCGCGTGCTTGAAGAAGTTGCGGTCTTCCGCCGCCAGGAAGGCCTGGGCCAGTTGCGGCGGGATGTTGTCGTACGGGACGAAGATCCGCCGCTCGCGCGAGAATTCGCCGATCAGGGTGCCGTCCCAGGCATAGGCGCGCGTGGCGGTCGGGGGATGATAATCCGCAAGGTCGGAGGCGTCGGGCATGTCGTGGAAGAGCCACGCCGCCCAGATCGCGACGGCGAAGCCGGCCACGGCGATGAGGCTCAGCACCGTAACGCCGGCGATCGCGACCCATCTTTCGCGGGGAAGATCCAACGGAATAACGGCCTCCAGAGGCGCCCCGCCCCTTTGAGGTCCGGTCTATCCGTCTTCGGTTGCGGCGCCAACGGGGGCGCGGGGCGACTGCGTCAGCGCGACGCGAGTCTGGTCGCCTCGGCAAAGTAGTCGTCGATGGCGTCGCCGACCGAGCCCATCAGCCGTTTCCGCTGGGCGGGGTCGCGCAGGAACGCCTCGTCCTCGGCGTTGGTGACGAAGCCCATTTCGAGAAGGACCGCGGGCACGTCGGGGGCCAGCAGCACCATGAATCCGGCGTCACGCTGGCTGCGGCGCAGCAGGGGGGCCTTGCCGTCGATATGGCTGACCAGCGTGTTGGCGAAGGCTGCCGAGCGGTTCTTGGTGTTGCGCTGGGTCAGGTCGAACAGGATGTCCTGCACCCCGCGGTCGCCGGTGAGGCTCGCCTTCATGAACCAGTCGTCCTGCTTCACGAAGCGGGCGGCGCGGTTCGAGGCCTTGTCGGAGAGGGTGTAGACCGAAGC
>DASRRU010000212.1:0-24352 GCA_035656795.1 Phenylobacterium sp.
CGGGCCGCTGACGATCCGCGCCGACGTGATCAACCTGTTCGACAAGGAATACGAGATCCGCGACGGGACCGGCGTCGGCGTCGGCGCGCCGCAGTACGGCCCGCGGCGCGGCTTCTACGCCGGGATCAGCAAGGCGTTCTAACGCGCTCCCCTCCCCATTACGGGGCGGGGTTTCACAAGTCTTAGGTGAAGGCTTGGGTTGTCCTTCTCCCCTTGTGAGATTAGTAGATTTTGCAAGCCATTGATCTCACAACGAAACCTGGCGTCAAAACTGCCCGTGCAGGAACTGTGCAGGTCGCCCGGCACATTTTCTTGATGGGGGGAGCAATTTCTGCGTGGCCGGAGCTTGCCTGACTCGAACCGGATGAGGCAACCCGGCGCCGTCCGGCGCCGACATCAGGTCGTGGCGCCACTTGTAGATCAGGCTGGTCGCCACATCGTAGCGGCGCGAAACATCCGATACCGTCCTCAGACTCACGCTGAGCGCAGGACACCGCCTCCTTGAACTAGGAAATGCTGTTGTTCAGCAGATCGAGGCGGTGCGTTTTGGTCATGCCTCGCGTCACGCGTCGCGGAGGGCTTCCGCGACCGCGGAGACGAGCGGGTTTGTCGCATAAGAACCCAAACGCATCAGCTCGATGCGGAGCTTTTCGAACTCGACGTAGGTGACTTTGCGCTCCTGGGCCTCTTCCGCCAGCTGTCCAATCTCCATGGCGGTGGACCTGATCGCTTGCGTTCGGCGGTCCTTTTCCCCGGGCGTGAGGAGCCGAGCCCCGTCGGTCACGGCGAATTCGGCGTGCTGAGCGACATAGCGCGCAACCGCGCCCATCGCATAGGCAGCCGGCGTCGGTAGAGAATAGCTGGTGCTTCGGCCGCCGCCCTGATCCTTCATGAGGATGCCCCGCTTCATGAGATCCTCGATGTCGCGAAGGGCGGTGTCGGGAGAGGTCTTGGTGAGGATCGCCCACTTGGATGAGGTGAGTTTTCCTTCGAAGCCTTCCAGTAACTTGTTCAGAACCAGCGTCTGTCGGGCCGATATCGGCTCCTGGGCGATGGCGTCCAAGAATTTCGCCTTGCGAATAACATTGGCCGAGATCGTTTCGGCGCCGCTGAAGGCCCTATCAAGGCAATCTAGGAACCAGGCCAGCCAGTCGGTGATGTCGAGGTCGCCCTTCTGGGTGGCTTCGAGGATTTTGTAGTAGGCCTCCCGCTCGGCGCGGATTTGAGCGGACATGCTGTAGAAGCGCTGCGGGCTCTCTTCGGATCGCGCTAGCGCCATGTCGGCGATGGCTCGCGCGATGCGCCCGTTCCCGTCTTCAAAGGGGTGGATGGTGACGAACCAGAGGTGCGCGATGGCAGCCTTCAAAACCGGGTCGATGGATTCCTTGGCGTTGAAGCCCTTTAGGAAAGCCGTCATTTCCGATTGAAGCCGACCTGCCTCCGGCGCTTCGAAGTGGCTCCGTTCGCGACCGACAGGTCCGGACACAACCTGCATGGGCCCGCTTTCCAGCGTCCGCCAACCTCCAACCTTGATCCGTCGCATGCCGCTGCGCCCGGTGGGAAACAGCGCAGCGTGCCAAGCGAACAACCGCTCCTTCGTCAGCGGCTCGCTGTATTCTTGGGTAGCGTCGAGCATCATCTCGACGATGCCTTCGACGTTGCGGTCCGCTGGAGCAAGCGCTCCGATGTCCATGCCGAGGCGTCGCGCGATCGACGAACGAACCTGGTCGCGATCCAGGTTTTCACCCTCGATCTCACTCGACTTGATAACTTCCTCGGTGAGGTTCGCGAGGACGGCTTCTTCGCGAAGCTGAAAGCCAAGCCCGCGCATCCGTCCTATGAGGAGACCCTGATGCCGGCTGACGTGCGCGAGCTTCTCGGCAATCCGTTCGATGTTCCAACGGAAAGCGGGCCAATCTCCTAACTCGTGTATGTAGGCAGACATTCTCCGCACCTCATGCGGAGATTAAAGCCCTTAATTACCGCACATTTCAAGAACATTCCCCGCGCATTATGCGGAGATTAAATCCGACAATCGCCGCAAGGACTTAGAGACCGCAGGCTGGGCGACCGGACACCGATGACCTCGTCATCACGTCTTTGACCCGTCGCCATGCAGTGCCCGATGCCATGCCCACAGACGACAAGGGGCACGGTCCACGTCCAGCCTGGCCGCCCGCAGATTGAGGTGCTCGTCCAGCGCCCCGACGAGATCCGGCGGTAGGTTCTGTGCAGATCCGCGCGCTAAGGGCTTGATTTTGCGTGGCTGCGCAGAGCCTGTGTAGGGGAAATCTAAACAAAATAGACATAAAAGTCAACTACTTAGCATACATGCGTATCCCCTTGAGGGAGAAGGTGGCCAGCAGGGCAGGTGGGATGTGGGGGCGAAAGGCCGAACCGCTTCGAGCGTGGGGCCGCGCCGACAGCGGAATGCGACCCCACATCCGTGAGCCTTCGACTGCCACCTCCTCGCGCAGGGGAAAGGGCGTCTCGGCGCCCAACTCCGCCCGCCGCCGCCAAGCGGGGCCGTAATTCTGCCATCAGCCCCTCCGAGCCTTTTTCGAAGCGCGGTTCAGCGAACGTCGCGCGCCTGGGGCATGAAATGAGACATCGCATCGGTACGGCAGCCACGCTGGCGGGGTTCCTGTTGGCCTCAGGCCCGTGCGCCGCCGCCCAGCCGCCGCCCGCGCCTACTGCGCCCGCCGCAAACCCGGTCGCCGAGACCGCGGCCAGCGAGCTCGGCCGCCGCCTGCTGGCCGCGGCCAAGGCCGGCGACGACGCCTTCCTGGCCTTCAGCCACGAGGTTGATCCCAAGACCAAGCGCCCCGACGACGTCACTCGCACCATGGGCCAGCAGCTCTCGGCGATACAGCTCCACGCCCTGGTGGCCGCCACGCCCACCCATGCCGAGTTCCAGGGCTACGATCCAAACATCGAGAGCTGGGTGCTCCTCACCCTCGATGTCCCCGCCGACGCGCCGCAGACCATCACCGGCCTGGGCCTGCGCGCCAGCCGCCGTCCGGCCGATGTCGCCGCCCCGCCGCGCCTTCAGCCGGCGGCCCTGGTCGCCGCCACCCACCAGCGCCTGGAGGCCGCCGCGGCCGCCGACCGCTTCTCCGGCGCGGTGCTGATCGCGGAGGCCGGCAAGCCGGTGCTCTCGGCCGCCTACGGGCTGGCCGACCGCGAGGCCAAGACCCCGGCCGCGACCGACACCCAGTTCCGCTTCGGCTCCATGGGCAAGATGTTCACCGCGGTCTCGATCATGCAGCTCATCCAGGCGGGCAAGATCGATCCCACCGCCCCGATCGGCCGCTACCTGCCGGGCTATCCGAACCGCGACATCGCCGACCATGTGACGGTCAACAACCTCCTCACCCACACCGGCGGCGCCGGCGACATCTTCGGGCCGGCGTTCGATGCCCACCGCCTGGAGCTGAAGGACGCTAAGGACTACGTCGTCCTCTATGGCGCACGCGCGCCGCTGTTCGCGCCCGGCGCGCGCAATCAGTATTCCAACTACGGCTTCATGCTGCTCGGCCGCATCGTCGAGACGGTGAGCGGCCAGAGCTACGACGATTACATCGAAGGCCACATCTTCAAGCCCGCCGACATGACCGCCACCGGCAACCAGCCGGAAACCGTCCACCTGCCCAAGCGCGCCACCGGCTACAGGGTCCAAAATGGCCAGATCGTCCCGGCCACCGACACCCTGCCCTGGAGCGGCACCCCGGCCGGCGGCGGCTATTCCACCGTGGGCGACCTCGGCAGGTTCGCCAACGCCCTGATGGCCAACCGCCTGCTCGATGGCGCCCATACCAAGATGCTGACCGACGGCGGCTTCACCGGCGCGGACGGCAAGTTCTGGCGCTACGACTTCGGCGCCCCGGCCAGCGATGGCCGCCGCTACTACGGCCACAACGGCGGCGCGCCCGGCATGAACGGTGAGCTGCGCATCTTCCCAGCTGAGGCCTCTAAGGACGGCAAGCCCGGCCACCCGGCCTATACGGTCGCCGTCCTCGCAAACCGCGACCCGCCGACCGCCACCGGCGTCGCCAACTTCATCACCGACCGGCTGCCCTAGGGCGCGCGGCCGCCGCACCAGGACGGGGGCATGTCCCCGACCGCCAGCAGGCGGCAGGGATCAGGCCGCGACAGAAGCGCTTGGCGTTTCAATGACCTGGAGAGCCTCGGCCCAGGCAATTCGGGCGATTTCTTACCAGCTAATACAGCCGGTTATGGAATTCACGCCTCCCACAAGGGGAGAAGGGGCCGCTCTCCGGTCGACGCGAAGACGGGGTGAATCCGATAGCCGTGAAGGGGAAGGAAAGCTTCCTAAGCTTCTTCGGTCTCGCTGGCGGCGGGGCCTTCGGCGCGCGGCGCGCGGCGGCGGCGGGGCTTGGGAGCCTCGTCGGCGTCGGGGGCGGGCGCGCGGGTGGCTGGAGCCTGCAGGAAGGCCGGAGCGTGGCTCTCCCCACCGTCGCTGTCGCGCAGGACGCGGGCCTTGCGTTCCGGGGCCCGGGTCGGGACCGGGGCCGGGGCGGCGAGCGGCGCCTGGGCCTGGGGCTCGACGACGGCTAACGGGTCGCGCTCAATGCGCTCGTCCCGGGGACGGTCGCGGTCGAAGCGGGGTCGGTCGTCGCGCTGCGGGCGCTCGTCACGGGGACGTTCCTCACGCTGAGGACGCTCGTCGCGCGGCCGGTCATCACGGGGACGCTCGTCACGGGGACGCTCGTCACGGGGGCGATCGTCCCGCGGGCGTTGGTCGTCGCGCGGCCGGTCGTCACGTTGCGGTTGCCCGTCCCGGGGGCGCTCGTCGCGCCAGGGGCGGTCTCTGCGGCCCTGGCCATTGCCGCCGTCGTTGCGCTCGCGGTTCTCGTAGCGCGGCCGGTCGTCGCGCTGGCCATCACGTTGCGCGTCCCTGGGGCGGTCGTCGCGTTGGCCGTCGCGCTGGCTGTCTCTGGGACGATCGTCGCGGGGGCGCTGTTCGCCGCCGCCGTTACCGCCGCCTTCGCGGGCCTGGCTGTTCTGCCAGCTTTCCGGGGTCTCGCCAGCCTCGGCGGAGGCCGCATCGGCGGCTTCGGACTGGGCCTGGGCGCTCTCGTCTTCGAAGTCGATGTCGAAACCGGAGGAGAAGTGGTCGCGGCCGAGGATCTCGCTGGCCGGCCGGGTGGGCTGCATAGCCCTCAAGAGCCGGAAATAGTGCTCTGCATGCTGCAGGTAGTTCTCGCCGAGCACCCGGTCGCCGGCCGCCGAGGCGTCGCGCGCCAGCTGCTGGTACTTCTCGAAGACGTGCTGGGCGTTGCCGCGGACCTTCGAGCCCTCGGGACCGTTGGAATCGAACGCCCGGTTGGCGTTCTGGGCCTGGGGCTTGCCGCCGCCACCGCCGCCACCACTTCCGCCGCCGCGATTGCGACCGCGTTGGCGCTTCATACCCTTGAAATCTCTCATTATTCGATGACCGTCTTGGTTTCCTGTCGGCGGACCTTGTCCGGGTCGGCCTGCGCTTTGTCTTCAGCGGGATCGGGCGCTCTCAGCCCGGTGTCGATTATGCTGACGCTAAATGTTCCCCGTCTTCCGCCCGGAAGCCTTAAGCGAGAGGCCATGGAAGCCGTTACGCCCCGCCAGGACCGACGTGCGCCCTTCGCGGGACGCCTCTACCGGAAGCCGACGATTTGGGTGGAGACAGATATGTAAGTAGCGAGTCAGGCTTGAAGTTCCAAGGGCTTTTTCACGCCGGCGATAACCCTATCGCGGTCGCCGAGGTCGCGGAGGGTCTGGACGCCCAGCGCGCCGGCCTCGCGGAACAGCGCTTCGACGGCTTCCTTCTGATCGTAGCCGATCTCCACGGCGAAGCGGCCGCCGGGTTTCAGCACCCGCAGGATCTCCGGCGCGAGGCGGCGGTAGTGCATCAGGCCGTCGGGGCCGCCCTCCAGCGCGATGCGCGGTTCGTGGTCCTTGACCTCCGGCTCCAGGGTCTCGATCACTGCGCTGGCGATATAGGGCGGGTTGGAGACCACCAGGTCGAAACTGTCCTCGCCGAGGCCCTCGGTCCAGTCGCCGCGCAGCAGGGCCATACGGCCGGCCAGGCCGAGGCTGGCGGCGTTGTCGCGGGCCACGGCCAGCGCCTCTTCGGAGACGTCGACGCCAAGGCCCCTGGCCGCCGGCCGCTCGGCCAGGATCGAGAGCAGGATGGCGCCGGATCCCACGCCCAGGTCCAGCACCGACCATGCGGCATGCTCGGGGAAGTCGCGCAGCACCCATTCGACCACCGTCTCGGTGTCCGGCCGCGGCGTCAGGACGTCGGGCGTGACGTTGAGCATGATCTTCCAGAAGCCCTTGCGGCCGAGGATATGGCTGACCGGCTCGCGGTGCTCGCGGCGCGTCAGATAGTCCTCGAGCCTGGCCTCCTGGTCGGGCGTGAGCGCGCGGTAGGGGTCGCCCACGATGTCGGCGCGGGTGGCGTCGGCCGCGGCCTCGACCAGCAGACGCGCGTCGATCACCGGCCCGGCAAGGCCTGCGGCCTCCAGGCGTTTCTTGGCCTCCTGCCAGGCCTGCAGCAGGTTCAGGCTCATGCGGCGGGCTCCGGCTGCGGCTCGACGGCGGGGTCTGTGACGGCGTCGCCGAGGCCCACCGCACCGGCGGCGGTCACCTGGACGTAGATCCCGCAAAAAACGTGACCGTAGTTGTCGAAGAGCGCCTTGGTGATGTCGAGGTCGCGCTCGGCGGTGGTCGGATCGACGTGGGTCGCCGCGCAGCGGACTATGGGCTTGAACACCTCCGCCCTGGCCCAGCCGACCAGCATCTGCCGGCCCGCCCAGCCGTTCTCGGCCCAGGCCGGCCAGCCGTCGACGTAGAGGTTGGCGCGGAACCGCAGCGGGTCGAGCTCGACCCCCATCCGCTGCGACAGGTCGCGGACACTGGCCAGGTTGACGATCGAGACCTGGCCCAGGGGGTGGTCGGTGAAGCGGTGTTCGCCCGGCGCCCCGACCACTCGCAGCGGGCCGCTGGCGTCCTCGCCCAGCAGGCCGGTCAGCCAGGCGGCGAAGGCGTCGCGGCCCTGCGGCTCGGCCAGGCGGCCGATGAACTCGCCTGCATCCGGGGCGCTGGCGTGCAGCACCCCGGTCTCGGGGGCGTAGCGGGTGCGTGCAGCGGCCACCCTGGCGATCTGCGCCAGGACCGTGAACTTCGACTTGGGCACGAAGGCTGGAGCGGCGGGGTCGAAGCCGGAAGGGCCGTTCTCCACCGCCCACACGCGGTCGTGCGGGAAGCCCTCGCCGGGGGCGAGCGCAACCGTCTGCAGGGGCTCAGGCGTGAATCCCTTCACCGGATGCCGGAAGATGCCCGCAACGTGACCGCTCATCGCCCGTACCTGCCGCAACCGCCGCTCCGCGACAAGCGGCGCGGCGACCGCGGGCAAAGGCTAACCTTCGACGTCGGTGGAGAGGGTGACGTCTTTCCAGGCCTCGAAGTCGGCGTTCAGGGCGTCCAGCTTCTCATGCACCATCCGCCAGGCGTCGGACCCCAGCAGCAGGTGGAACGGTGGATTTTCGGCGGCGGCCAGGCGCAGCATGGCCTGGGCGGCCTTGGCCGGGTCGCCGACCTGGTGGCCGCTCATCTTCTGGCGGCGCTCGCGGATGGGGTCCATCACGCTGTCGTACTCGCGGATCGAGCGGGGGCTGCGGACCATCGAGCGGCCGGCCCAGTCGGTGCGGAAGCCGCCCGGCTCCACCGCGGTCACATGGATGCCGAGGTGCTTGACCTCCTTGGCCAGGGCCTCGGAGATGCCTTCAAGGGCGAATTTCGAGCCGTTGTAGAAGCCGATCCCCGGGATGGTGATGATGCCACCCATGGAGGTGATGTTGAAGATGCGGCCGTCGCGGCGCTTGCGCATGTAAGGCAGCACCGCCTGGGTCACCGCGACAACGCCGAAGACGTTGACCTCGAACTGCCGGCGCAGGTCCGCCATGGTGGATTCCTCCAGCAGGCCCTCGTGGCCATAGCCGGCGTTGTTCACCAGGACGTCGATGGCGCCGATCTCGCGCTCGATACGCTCGACGGTCGGCGCGATGGCGGCCTCGTCGGTGACGTCCAGCAGGACACCGTGGCTGCGGCCGGGCGCGATGGCCTCGAAGGCCGTGCGCTCTGCGTCCTTGCGCAGGGTGCCGACGACCGTGTCGCCGGCGGCCAGCGCGGCCTCGGCCAGGGCGCGGCCCAGGCCCGTGCTCACGCCGGTGATGAACCATGTCCGCATGGCGGTTTACCTCTGAGTGGCTTGTGGGGAGCGCCCTAAATAGGCGCCGCCCCGGCCCGGCGCGAGGGCGTCAGCCGAATTCGTCTTCCAGGGTCGAAAGGCGCGCGGCCTGGTCCTCGGCGATCAGCGGGTCGATCACGTCGTCGAGCGCCTCGCCCTCCATGACCTTGGGCAGGTTGTAGAGGGTCAGGTTGATGCGGTGGTCAGTGACCCGGCCTTGCGGGAAATTGTAGGTGCGGATCCGCTCGGAGCGGTCGCCGGAGCCCACCTGGCTCTTG
The DNA here is from genome assembly GCA_035656795.1 of Phenylobacterium sp. Lineage (GTDB taxonomy): Bacteria > Pseudomonadota > Alphaproteobacteria > Caulobacterales > Caulobacteraceae > Phenylobacterium. The sequence goes on from DASRRU010000212.1 coordinate 8,530, forward strand.
CGCGCGTCGGAGCGGGCGGTGTCCAGGGCCTCGCGCTGCTGGTCGTAGAGCTTGACCTTCAGCGCCTTCATGGCGCGCGCGCGGTTCTGGTGCTGCGACTTCTCGGAAGAGGTCACCACGATGCCGGTGGGAAGGTGGGTGATGCGCACCGCCGAGTCGGTCTTGTTGACGTGCTGGCCCCCGGCGCCGGACGAGCGATAGGTGTCGATGCGGATGTCGCCGTCCTTGATGTCGATCTCGACCTCTTCGGGCTCAGGCAGGACCGCGACGGTGGCGGCGGAGGTGTGGATGCGGCCTTGGGCCTCCGTGGCCGGCACGCGCTGGACGCGGTGGACGCCGCTCTCGAACTTCAGCCGGCCGAACACCCCGTCGCCGGTGACCGCGGCGATGATCTCCTTGTAGCCGCCGGCGTCGCCCTCGGAGACGCTGTCGATCTCGACCCGCCAGCCGTGCTCGGCGGCGTAGCGCTGGTACATGCGGAACAGGTCGCCAGCGAACAGGGCGGCTTCGTCCCCACCCGTGCCGGCCCGCACTTCCAGGATCGCCGAAGCGTTCTCATCCTTGTCCTTGGGGGCCAGCAGCAGGGCCACCTCGCGCTCCAGCGCCGGCAGGCGGTCCTTCAGGGCTTCCAGCTCGTCGCGCGCCATGGCGGCCATCTCGGGGTCACCGCCCGCGGCCATCTCTTCCAGCTCCGGGGCCTCGTCGCGGGTCCGCTGCAGGGCCTGGACGGCGTCGACCACCGGCTTCAGCTCGGCGTGCTCCTTGCCCAGGCGCACGATCTCCTGGCCGTCGGTGGCCGCGCCCATGCGCGCCTCGATCTCGCGGAAGCGGTCGAGCACCTGGTCGAGCCTGGCCTGGGGAAGTCGCAAAGCAGTGGACGCCTGTTGAAAGGGGAGCTTCCTCTAGCGCCCTCCGGCGGGCTTGCCAAACCTGCGGCATGTCAGGCCGCGGGAACGTCGGGGCTGGAGGCCCGTTAGGTCGCGGCGACCGGAGGCCTCCGTGGCAAGCGAACACGCGATTTCGAAACCCTTGCGCAGCCTGCTGATCGGCCTGGCCGTGCTGGTCGCGGTCGGAGCCGGGACGCTGCTGGCCATGAGGATAGGCCATGGTCAGCCGATGAAGACCAACGCCGTCGACAGCGCCTCGTCGGACCTGGCGGCCGGCGCGACGGCGCACTAGCTCCCCCAACGGAAAAGGCCTCCGCCCGTCGCCGGAGGAGGCCTTTCGCACATCAGCCGATGTGGAAGCGCTTAGGCGCGGACGCCGTTCAGCGGGGCGTTGCCGAAAGCGCCAAGCTTGACGTTGCCGGTCATGGCGTCCCCGGCCACCGTGGCGGTGAACTCCAGCGTCATCGGCATCGGCTGGGTGATGTTGGCGCTCCAGGTGAGGGTGTCGCCGTCGACCTTGCCGCTGACTTCCGAGTCGCCCATGCGGCCCGAGGTCTTGCCGGTGAAGGTGTCGCCGCTGGTGGTGATCGAAGCGGTCACCTCCTGCGCGCCCATCGGCGTGTTGATGGTGATCTTCCAGTTTCCGTCAGCTGCGGCCATGTTTCGCTCCCAAAAATGGTGGGGGGCACCTAAGCGCGGATGCGGCAGTCGCGCAAGAGTGACGCGGGCGTCATTTTCCTCATCCCTCCCGTGCCGGGGAGGGACAGGCCGCGCAGCGGCCAGGGTGAGGAAATGTGGGCCGCAATGCGGAGTCAGCGCTTGAACGCGGCTGCCCCACCCGTCTCGCGGTCGCTCGCCACCCTCCCCGGAGCGGGGAGGGATGAGTTTTGCCCTACTCCGCCGCCTGCGGAACCGCGGCCAGCTCAGCCGCTCTGGCTTCGACCAGTTCGACGATGTGGTCGACCATGCCCTCGTTGTCCATCTTGTGGTCGGGGCGGCCGGCCACATAGACCATGCCCGAGCCCTTGCCGCCGCCGGTGAAGCCGAGGTCGGTCATCAGGGCCTCGCCCGGACCGTTCACCACGCAGCCGATGATCGACAGGCTCATCGGCTGGGCGATGTGGGCCAGGCGGGCTTCCAGGGCCTCGACGGTCTTGATCACGTTGAAGCCCTGCCGCGCGCACGACGGGCAGGCGATGATGTTGACGCCGCGGTGGCGCAGGCCGAGCGACTTCAGCATGTCGAAGCCGACCTTGATCTCCTCCACCGGGTCGGCCGCCAGGCTGACGCGGATGGTGTCGCCGATCCCGGCCCAGAGCATGTTGCCCATGCCGATCGAGGACTTGACGGTCCCGGTGCGCAGCGCGCCGGCTTCGGTGATGCCCAGGTGCAGCGGGCAGTCGATGGCGTCGGCCAGCAGGTTGTAGGCGGCGACGGTCATAAAGACGTCGGAGGCCTTCACGCTGATCTTGAACTCGTGGAAGTCGTGGTCCTGCAGGATGCGGGCATGGCGCAGCGCGCTTTCCAGCATCGCGTCAGGGCAGGGCTCGCCGTATTTCTCCAGGAGATCGCGCTCCAGCGAGCCGGCGTTGACGCCGATGCGCATGGCGCAGCCGTGGTCGCGGGCGGCCTGGATCACCTCGCGCACCCGGTCGGGCGAGCCGATGTTGCCGGGGTGGATGCGCAGGCAGGCGGCGCCGGCGACGGCGGCCTCGATGCCGCGCTTGTAGTGAAAATGGATGTCGGCCACTAGCGGGACCTTCGAGGCCTTGGCGATGGCCTTGAACGCCTTCGTGGAGTCCTCGTCGGGGCAGGAGACGCGGACGATATCGGCTCCGGCCTCCTCCAGCTGGCGGATCTGGTCGATGGTCGCCGCCGCGTCGGCGGTCAGCGTATTGGTCATCGACTGGACGGTGATCGGGGCGTCCCCGCCGACCTCGACATTGCCCACGCGAATCTTGCGGCTCTTGCGACGCTGGATGGCGCGCCAGGGGCGGACCGAGGTGTGGTCCTTGTGCGCGTGGTCTTCGGAGAGGGAGTGTGTGGCGCTCATGGGCGGGAAAATAGTGCGTTCAGGCCGCGAACCCAAGCAGATCCTCCGCCATCACGGTTTGCGCGCGTCAGGGGGATCATCTCTCAGCCCGCCTATTGCGCCAGCTTGCTCAGCGACACCTGGGCGGCGGGCAGGACGCCCTTGGACCGGCCGCCGACGAACACCTGGAAACTGGCCGGCTGGGAGACGTCGGCCGTGAGGCCGTCGACCTGCGGCGCCCGGAACGCGTCGCCGGCGGCAAACTGGCGGGCGAAGTAGATCTGGCCGTCCTGGCCGCGGACGATCAGCGAGGCGGGCTTCAGCGCCTGCAGGGTCACGGAAGACGGCTGGTCCTTCGGCGCGCCATAGGTCTGTCCGGTGGCGACGAACACCTGGGACAGGGTGGCGGGATCGACGCTCGGCGCGTCGGAGGAGACGCCGGGCTTGGCGCCGGCCACGCTCTTGGGCGTGGTCACGGTGCCGTCGGGATTGATGATCGGCATGCCTGGCGTCTCGTAGGGCGGCGGGGTGGTGGACTCGACCGGCGCGGGCAGGGGAGCGCCCAAGGGCACAACGGGCGAATTCGCGACCGCCAGGGCCTTGGCGGTGGCCTGGGCGGAGGCGGTAGGCGGCGGCGGGGCGCCCGCCATCAGCGCCCGCTGGGCGACGTTCCACAGGACGATCGCCACCAGGATGATGATGACGCCCGCGACGATCGCCACCACGCGCGGATCGCCAGCCTCGACCACGCCGACCGGCGCGCGCAGCGGCTCATCGAGGATCGGCTCCTCGGTCTTGAAGCGCTCGACCGCGGCCTGGCCGTCGAGGCCGAGCGCCTCGGCGTAGGCGTGTATGTAGCCGATGGTGAAGGGCCGCGAGGGCAGGCGGTCCAGCCGCATCGCCTCGATGTCGGCCAGGTAGGCGCGCCGAACCCGGGTCATGTCGGCGAGTTGCTCGAGGCTGAGCTTCTTCTGCTCCCGGATGGCCCTCAGGGCCGAACCGATGTCGCCGCCGGAGTGGAGGTTGAGCGCGTCGCTGTCGCTGGCCAAGACGCGGATCCCCTACACCGCCACGTAGATCTTGCGGGCCAGGGTCTCGATCTCGTTGCGGACCGAGCCGGCGCCGCTCTTCAGCAGGGCCGCGACTCCGCGACGGGCCGCCTCGCGGTCGCAGGACAGCACCATCTGCTTCACCGGCCCGACGCCGGCGGGCGGCATGGACAGCCGATCGAAACCGAGCGCCACCAGGGCGAAGGCCTCCAGCGGCCGGCCGGCCATCTCGCCGCAGACGCTGACCGGGGTTCCGGTCTCGGCGCAGGCGCGCTGGATCTGCTCCAGGACCCGCAGCGCCGGCGGCGACAGCGGATCGTAGCGCTCGGCCATGCGCGGGTTCCCGCGGTCGGCGGCGAACAGGTACTGCATCAGGTCGTTGGTGCCGACGCTGACGAAGTCGGTCATCGGTAGCAGCGCGTCCAGGTGCCAGACCAGCGACGGGGCCTCGATCATGGCGCCCACGTCGAGGCGCGACGGCGGCTTGCGGCCGCGGCGCTCGGCCCAGGCAAGCTCCACGTCCACCAGGGCGCGGGCGGCGCGGAACTCGTCGACGTTGGCGACCAGCGGGAACATGACCCGCAGCGCCCGGCCGCGCGAGGCGGCGATCAGGGCGCGCAGCTGCAGGCGCAGCAGGGCCGGGCGGTCCAGGCCCATGCGGATCGCCCGCCAGCCCAGGGCCGGATTGTCCTCCCGCTCGGCCTCCATGTAGGGCAGCACCTTGTCGCCGCCGAGGTCCAGCGTGCGGAAGGTCACCGGCAGGTCGCCGGCCGCGTCCATCACGCGGCTGTAGAGGGCGGTCTGGGCGTTGAAGCGCGGCATCTCCTCGGCCACCATGAACTGGAACTCGGTGCGGAACAGGCCAATGCCCTCCGCGCCGGTCTCGCCCAGGATGTCGAGGTCGACGTCGAGGCCGGCGTTCATCAGCAGCGTGATCTTGGCCCCGTCGCGGGTGAAGGCCGGGGTGTCGCGCAGCTTGGCGAACTCGGCGCGGCGCTGGCGGCGCACGTCGATGCGGGCCTGGATGGCCTTCACCACGTCGGTGCGCGGACGCAGATAGGCCTCGGCGGCCTCGGCGTCGACGATCACCATGTCGCCCTCCGACACCCGGTCGCGCAGGCCCGAGAGGCGGCCGACGCAGGGGATGTCGAGGGCGCGGGCGACGATGGCTGCGTGGCTGGCCGCCGAGCCTTCCTCGAGCAGCAGGCCGCGCAACCGGGTGCGGTCATATTCCAGCAGATCGGCGGGGCCGAGGTTGCGGGCGATCAGGATGGCGTTGTCGGGAAGCTCGCGCGCCTCGTGGCCGTCGCCCGAGAGGTGGCGCAGCAGGCGGTCGTTCAGGTCCTCCAGGTCGTGCAGGCGCTCGCGCAGATAGGGGTCGCGGGCCTGGCCCAGGCGGGCCCTGTGTTCCGAGCGGACCCGCTCGACGGCGGCCTCGGCGGTGAGACCGTTGCTCACCGCGTCCTGCAAGCTGCGCAGCCAGCTCTGCGAGTGGGCGAACATCCGGTAGGTGTCGAGCACCTCGAAGGAGGCGTCGACCAGGCCGGCGTTACCCTCCAGCATCTGGTCGATCTGGGCCTGCAGGCTGTCGATCGCGGCGGCCAGCCTGGCCTCCTCGGCGGCGACGTCGTCGGACAGCAGTTGCGACGGCGCGACCGGCGGTTCGTGCAGGACCGCCACCCCATAGGCCAGGCCGTCGCCGAACTTGGAGCCCTTCAGCCGCTCGGGCCGGTGCGGGGCGATTTCCACGCCCTTCAGCGCCGCCTCGCCGATCAGCTCGCCGGCGGCGACCATCTCGGCCAGCACCATGGCGACGATCTGCAGATCCTCGACCTCGTCGTCGGTGTAGACGCGGGCGGTGCGGTTCTGGACCACCAGCACGCCGATGGAGCGGCCACCGCGCAGCAGGGGCACCCCCAGGAAGGCGTGGTAGGGGTCTTCGCCGGTTTCCGGGCGGTAGGAGAAGGCCGGGTGCTCGGGCGCATCGGCCAGGTTGAGCGGCCGGCCCAGCTTCATGATCTCGCCCACCAAGCCTTCGCCGGGCTTCATGCGGGTGACGTGGACGGCGGCCGGATCGAGGCCCTCGGTGGCGAACAGCTCCATGTCGCCGGCGGCGCGGCGCATGTAGAGGGAGCACACTTCGGCGACCATGGAGCGCGCGATGATCCGCACGACCATGTCCAGCCGCGACTGCGCCGGGCCGCCCCCTGCGAGGGCCTCCCGGATCTGCCGCAGCAGACTTCGCTGACCGCGTATGGCTACGCCGGGTTGCGCCATCCTGCCTTTCCCGTCCTCCTCAACCTGTTTTCCGCTCCCTAGCAGGTTTGTGTCTCTGAACGGAGACGGAAAGGGACGTTTCCACCGTTTAACGCCGGCGCCCAGCAATCGGGCGCCCAAGCTTGAGCTCTCCCAACGTCTCCCACGATGCTCGGCATCTGGGAGAGGAGCGGACCCTTGGAAAGTCATTTGTGGGTGGCTAGCGCCAGCGAAGCGCCGACGGGGCTTCGGGCAATTCAAACGGATGAGAACGCCGGTATAGCCAAGCACGTATCCCGGCAACGCCGAAGGACAATCCAGACGCGAACACCAGCAAATTGAATAGCAGGCCTAAATCGCGGAAGCCGTCATGAAAAAGTGCATACAAAAACAGACCGATCTGGAGAACGACTGCAACGAGTCCAATGGTCAACCACGGTTGAGCGGCTGCTCGCACGGCGCGTTGGTTTTGGCGATAAGCCTCCAAGGTCGCGCTGTTGCGCACCAGCTTGAGCGGATCGATCTGGTCCATTGGTTGCCTCCAGGCGCGCGACGAAAGGTGTCACAACCTGGCGCAGTCGAAAACTCGCCGTAATGAGTAACGCGGAAGCGGACCCTCCCAAGGTCCGCCAAAGGGCCGAGAGCGGTCCTTGGCCCCTGCCCGAAAGCGGGGCCCATTTGGCGGCGATGCCAAGGAAGCTTGAGCTTTGGCCGCCTCGGCCCCATCGTCCCGGCCAACAAGAACATTGTCCTTGGGGGGACGCCATGCTGCGGAAATGGGGCTTCTTTATCCTGGGCCTGGTTCTGATCCTGGGCGGATCGTACCTGGCCAACGCTATCCAGACCGCCGGCGGGGTCACGCTCAGGGACGTACGATTCGCCGGTGATCAGGGCCTGACCCAGGCCGGGCTGCTCTATGTGCCGCCGGGCGTGAGCGCGGACCATCCGGCGCCGGCGGTGCTGGTCAGCCATGGCTATATCAACACCCGCGAGATGCAGAGCCCGTTCGCCATCGAGCTGGCGCGGCGCGGCTTCGTGGTGCTGGCCATGGACATGGTCGGGCACGGCTATTCCGACGGCGCAGTGGGCCAGTCGAAGGACCTGGGCGGCCCCGCGGCGCTGCGTTACCTGCAGAGCCTGCCCTTCGTCGACAAGGCCAACATCGGGCTTGAGGGCCACTCCATGGGCGGGGTGCCGATCGCCACGGCCGCCGCGGCCCAGCCGGACGGCTACAAGGCCATCGTCTTCGAGGGCTCGACCCCAGGCTTCCTGGGCGCCAAGGCCCCCGCGAAGTTCAACGACCTGGCGGTGGTGTTCGGCCAGTTCGACGAGTTCGCGCCGCTGATGTGGGGCGTGCCAAAGGGGTCCGAGATCGCCAACTCCAAGAAGCTGGCCAAGGTGTTCGGCGAGCCCTCACCGATCCTGGTAGGCAAGATCTACGGCGCCCTCGCCGACGGCAGCGCCCGCGTGCTGGAGAACCCGCCGGTGACCCACCCATGGGAGCATTTCAGCCACGCCGGGGTCGGCGGCGCCGTCGACTGGTTCCAGCAGACGCTCAGCGGTGCGGCCCATCCGCTGCCGGCGGGCGACCAGATCTGGCTGTGGAAGGACGTCGGCACGGCGCTGGGCTTCGTGGGCTTCGTGCTGTTGCTGCTCGGGACCTTCGAGGTGTTGCTCACCACGCCGGTGTTCGCCAGCCTCAGCAAGCCCGCCCAGCCGGTCGCCGAAAAGCGCGGCAGCAAGTGGTGGTTGGCCTTTGTCCTGACCGCGGCGATCCCGGCGCTGACCTTCTACCCGCTGATGAAGCTGGGCGTGTTCTTCTTCCCGATGCAGCTTTTCCCGCAGTCGATCCAGAACCAGCTGATCGTCTGGGCGCTGATCAATGCGCTGATCACCCTGGTGCTCAGCCTCGTCGTGCGCGGCGGCAAGCCGACGTTCAGCAACGACTGGGGCAAGTCGGCGGGCATCGCGGTCGCCACCATCGCGGTGGGTTATCTGGCTCTGGTCGTCGTCGACGCGGTGTTCAAGGTGGATTTCCGCTTCTGGGTGCTGGGCCTGCATCCGCTGGACGGCCGCCACGCGATCATGGCGATCCCCTACCTGATCCTCTGGGCGGTGTTCTTCCTGGTGGCGCTCAGGGCGCTGGCGGCCAACCTGGCGGTGAAGGGCGAGGGCTTCATGTTCCAGGCCGGCGCCTGGAAGCTGGCCATGAGCCTGGGCTTCATCGTCCTGCTGCTGGTGGAGTATTCGACCCTGTTCCGCACGGGTCTGCTGTTCACCCCCACAGAGCCCTTGAACACCATCGTGGCGATCCAGTTCGTGCCGCTGCTGGCGGTGGTGGGCGCCATCGCGGCGGTGACCTACCGGCGGACCAACTCCTATGTGCCGGGCGCCCTGATCTGCGCCCTGCTGCTGAGCTGGTACGTGACCGCCGGCACCGCGACGCACTGGTATCCGGGCTTCAAGCTGCCGACGCCCGGCGCGGCGCGGGCGCGATGAGACCGGCCATCGGCTAGACTGCCTCGGATGGACGAGACGGAACCCGCCCGCAACACCTGGGCGGACCTGTTGGCCGACGGGCGGACGCCGCGGTTCGCGCTGATCTGCCTGGGCGTGTGGCTGAATGCGGCCGACAGCCTGGTGACCGCCACCATCATGCCCAGCGTCGGCGCTCAGCTCGGCGGCTACGCCTATTTCAGCTGGGCCACGGCGGGGTTCCTGGTGGGGGCGATCCTGGCCGGAGCCAGCGCGGGGCGGGTGTCCGAGATTTTCGGCCTGCGCGGGGCGACCGCCATGGCGGGCATCATCATGACGGCGGGCTGCGTGATGAGCGCCCTGGCGCCGGACGTCGGGACCTTCCTGGCGGGCCGTCTGATCCAGGGCCTCGGCTCAGGCTGGATTTCCGGCTTCGCCATGGTGGCGATCGCGCTGTTGTTCCCCGAGCGGCACCTGGCGCGGGTGTTCGCCGCCGTGACCTTCATCTGGGGGATCGCCACGGTGCTGGGGCCGCTGTTCGGTGGGGCGGTGCTGCAGGCCGGGACCTGGCGCGACGTCTTCTGGCTGTTCGCCCTGCAGGCCGCCGTGTTCAGCGCCGCCGCGCCCTTCCTTCTGCGTGGCTCGGCCAAGGCCGGCGGCGGGCCGGGCATCCCCTGGCTGCAGCTGGCCGTGCTCGGCGCGGGCGTCGCCGCCATCGCCGCGGCCGATGTCGTAAAGGCGCCGGCCCTGGCCGTCGGACTGGTCGTGGCGGGGCTGGCGATCCTGACGCTGGTGATCTGGATCGACCAACGGGCGAGGGTGCGGCTGCTGCCGCATCGGGCGGGGGACTTAAGGACCGTCTGCGGCTCAGGCTATTTCGCCATGTTCGCGCTGACCGCGGCCACCATGGGCTTTGCGATCTACGCCCCGCCACTGTTGCAGACCCTGCGCGGGTTCTCAGCCCTGGGGGCCGGCTACACGATCGGCGCGGAGTCGGCCGCCTGGACGCTGACGGCCATGCTGGTGGCGGGTGCGACCGGGGTCTGGGACGGGCGCTGGATCCGCATCGGTACGGTCCTGCTGCTGGCGAGCCTGGTGATCCTCGCTTTCACCATGGCCGACGGGCCGTTCTGGTGGGTGCTGGTCGGCGGCGCCCTGATGGGGGCGGCGTTCGGCTTTTCCTGGTCGTTCATGAGCCGCCGGCTGCTGGGCGCGCTGTCGGACGAGGACCGGGCCATCGGCTCCTCGGCGATCACCGCGGTGCGCCAGACGGGTGCGGCGGCCGGAGCGGCGATCTCGGGCGTGGCCGCGAACCTGGCCGGCTTCACCGGCGGGATCACGCCGCACAACGGGGCAGGCATCGCGTTCTGGGTGTTCGTCTCGGTGATCCCGCTCGCCGCGGCCGGGACCTGGGCGGCGTTCCGGCTGACCGGATCTGCTGAGACGGCTTAAGAACACATCCAAAAATTCCGCCGCCGTTCCCGGCGCAAGGCCGGGAATGGCGGCCGATAGGGGAGGGCCAGCTAGAGCTGGTCCAGCCCGTAGGCCGCGTGCAGGGCGCGCACTGCGAGTTCGGTGTAGGCCGCGTCGATCAGTACGCTGATCTTGATCTCCGAGGTCGAGATCACCTGGATGTTGACGCCCTTTTCGGCGAGCGCGGCGAACATGGTCTTGGCGACGCCGGTGTGGCTGCGCATGCCGACCCCGATCACCGAGACCTTGGAGACCTCTTCATTCACCGCCACGTCGTCGAAGCCGATGGTGGACTGGGAGGCGCGGACGATCTCCACGGCGCGGGCGGCGTCGCGCTTGCCGACCGTGAACTCCATGTTGGCCGTATCGGCGGTGCGCGCGTGGCTCTGCACGATCATGTCGACGTTGACGTTGGCGTCGGCCAGCGCGCCGAAGATGGTCGAGGACACGCCCGGATGGTCGGGCAGGCCGAACAGGCTGATCTTCGCCTCGTCGCGGCTGTAGGCCACGCCGCTCACGATCCGCTTTTCCATGATCTCATCCTCGTCGCACACGATGGTGCCCTGACCGGGGGCTTCGCCCGGCTCCACGAAACTCGAAAGCACCCGCAGCGGCACGTTCTGGGCCATGGCCAGCTCGACCGAGCGGGTCTGCAGCACCTTGGCGCCGAGCGAGGCCATTTCCAGCATTTCCTCGTAGGAGATCTTGGCCAGTCGCCGGGCCTTGGCCTCGATGCGCGGGTCGGTGGTGTAGACCCCGTCCACGTCAGTGTAGATGTCGCAGCGGATGGCCTTCACCGCCGCGGCGATGGCGACGGCGCTGGTGTCCGAGCCTCCGCGGCCGAGCGTGGCGATGCGCCCGTCGCGGGTGACGCCCTGGAAGCCGGCGATCACCGCCACCTCGCCTCCGTCCATGGCCGTGATCAGCTTTGCGGGCTCGACGTCGTCGATTCGGGCCCGGCCATGCGCGTCGTCCGCGACGATCGGGATCTGCCAGCCCATCCAGGAGCGCGCCGGGACGCCCATGTTGCGCAGCGCCAACGCCAGCAAACCTGCCGTTACCTGCTCGCCGGAGGCCACCACCACGTCATATTCGTCGTCCGACGCCGGCAGGCCCTGAGCGGAGGCGCCCGAGCCGTCGGTCCAGGCGACCAGCTCGTTGGTCTTGCCCGCCATGGCCGAGACCACCACGGCCACCTGATGGCCCGCATTGCGCTCGGCGTTCACCAGCCGCGCCACGCGGCGGATCCGCTCCAGGTCGGCCACGGACGTGCCGCCGAATTTCATCACCAGCCGGGACATGGATCTTGAACGTTGGGCCTTGTTGCCGCGCTTGCGGAAGGGGGGAGCCTAATAGCGGCGGCGGACCCGGCTCGCAACGCCTTCGCGCCTTCGCTTCGCCGCGCGGGCGCGCTATGGGGAGGCATGGCTTCCCAAGCACGCCAAAGTTCGAGCATTGATCCTGCCGAGGTCGAGCGGTTCTCCAGGATCGCCGCCGAGTGGTGGGACCCGAAGGGCAAGTTCGCGCCCCTGCACAAATTCAACCCCACGCGCCTCAGCTTCATCCGCGACCAGGCCCTGCACCGGTTCGGCCGCGACCCTAAGGCGCGCAAGCCGTTCGAGGGCCTGCGGCTGCTGGACATCGGCTGCGGTGGAGGCCTGCTCTCGGAACCCATGACCCGGCTCGGGTTCACAGTGACCGCCGTCGACGCCTCGGAACGCAACATCGGCACGGCCAGCGCCCACGCCGCCGAGCAGGGACTGCAGATCGACTACCGCTGTTCCACCGCCGAGGCCCTGCTGGCGGCCGGCGAAGCCTTCGACGTGATCCTCAACATGGAGGTGATCGAGCATGTGGCCGATCCGGGCCAGTTCCTGCGCGACTGCGCCAGAATGCTGGCGCCGGGGGGCCTGATGATCGTCGCCACGCTGAACCGCACGCTGAAGGCCTTCGCGCTCGCCAAGGTGGGCGCCGAATACGTCTTGCGCTGGCTGCCCGTCGGGACCCACGACTGGTCGAAGTTCCTCAAGCCCGAGGACCTGCGCGGCTTCCTGGCGGGCGAGCCCCTGGCGGTGGACGGCCCCTACGGCGTGGTCTTTGACCCCCTGAGCGGCCGCTGGAGCCAGAGCCACGACACGCAAGTGAACTACATGATGACCGTGGCCCGCGACCGGGCCTAAGAAGGGTCATGGTCGAGTGTCAGGACGACTAGATGCCTTCGTTCCGCGTGTTAGGGCACGCCTTCCGGGCCTGGCGGCGCAACGTGAAGTGGCGCAAGCATGAGCCGGAGACGCCATACCTCGCCGATCTGCTGGCCGGGGCGCCGGTGTGCCTGCACGTAGGCGCCAGTGATGGGCGCCATTCCTATGTCATGACCCAGGTTGCGCCCAAGGCCACGATCTACGCCTTTGAGCCTTCGGCCTTTTCTCTCGCGGTGCTGAAGCTGACGCTGGCCTGGCACCGGATCGGCGACCGGGTGACGCCGGTAAACGCCGCAGTCGGCGACGAAGCCGGCGAAATGTTGCTGGTGACGCCGCGCAAGATCACCGGGCGGATGGGCCGCGCCTACGCCTTCGTCGCCGAACGGGCCCCCGACGGCGAGGCCCGCCCTGATCTGCAGGACACGGGGTCGGAAACCCAGCGGACCCAGGTGGTCACCATCGACGGCTTCTGCGCCGAGCGGGGGATCGGCTGCGTCGACTTCATCCGCATGGACATCGAGGGCGCCGAGCTGAAGGCGCTCAAAGGCGCTAGGGGCGTCATCGACCGCGACCAGCCGACGGTGATGGTGGAGATCCATCCCCAGATGCTGACCGCCCGCTTCGGCGGCTCGGCTGAGCAGGTGGTGGCCTTCTTCCTGGGCCGCGGCTACCGGATGTTCGCCCTTAACGGCAACCGCCTGGAAGAACGCTTCGACGCCGCCAGCGACCGCCCCTGGAAGGACTATTTCTTCATCCACCCGGTCCGCGCGGGGCGCCTCCCCGACGGCGTATTTAGGGCGCGGATGGCGGCGTGAGGGGGCTGGAGCGCGCCAGGGGCGCAGGTTGGCGGCGGGCCAGACGACGGGCCGATTTCAACGGCTCAGTCCGCTCGACCGGTGTTGAGACGCGTGCAGGTCTTCGGTCGATGTTTCGGGGAACGCCGACGGTTTTCGCGGGTCGCGCGCGATGACCGAGCTCGCTCAGATGGTCGCTGAGATCCACGAGGCCCCCAGCGCGGCCGAACTCGGGGACCGGCTCCGCGCCGGCGTGCTGCTCCTGTCGGAAGACCGCCTCTCGCTTGCGGATTTCTTCCGACTTCTGCACGAGCTGGCGTTGGCGTCGGGAGAAGAGACCTTCACCCTTTCGGCGCGGCCGATGGTGGCGGGCACGGCGGAGTTCGTCTTCTCCAGCGCTGCGCACTGCGCCACGATCGGTGAGGCGATGCACGCCATCGCCAGGGCGTACAACATCCTTCACGGCGACGAATACAACCTCGTCGAGACGACGAGCCGAGGGATCACCTATGCCGTGGACGACGAACGGTTTCCCTACACGGTGGCGCGTGACGAACTGCTTTGCATGTCCCTTGAGTGCGCCCTCATCGTATTGCACGGCGCCCTATGCCATCTCGCCGGGCGGGATCTCACCCCTCAGTTGCGATGGGTCGCCACCGGTCGGGCGCGGAGCCAGATCTGGGCCACCCAGGCGCTAGGCTTCTGGGACGCGCCGATCCGCTATCAGTCTCGCCGTTATGCGCTCACCTATGACGCCTCCGTCGCCGATGCGCCGCTTGCGCGACATCGCGGCCCTGTCCGGCCCCAATTGGCCATCCACAGTCGCATCATCAGCCTGATCGAGGCGCATCGTCCGTACACAGAATCCCCGCGTGGTGTCGTCGGCCAGGTCGTCCACGCTCTGCGCGAGGGGCTGCAGTTCCAGACTGAGGTGGCGGCGCGGCTGAGGGTCAGCGTCGCCACCTTGCGCCGCCGGCTGCAAGAGCAGGACACCAGCTTCCGCGAACTGCGCTGCCAGGTTCTCAACGAGCGGGCGCGCGGGATGCTTGTGGATGGCGGCGAGACCGGAGCGATCGCCGAGGTGCTCGGCTTTTCCGACTCGCGAAGCTTCGCGCGGGCTTTTCACGCCTGGAACGGAGTGTCGCCGGCGACCTGGGCGAGAGCCGCTCGCGCCGAGTAGAGCCGACGCCCTGTCGATGCTTGGCTAACTTGCTTCAAGTCGACCGGTCGCGGATCGGCTCCGCAGGGTTGAACCGTCGCTGTCTGAGCGAAATTGTCACTCCCGCACTGAGCGCGAGCGTCATTTACAACCTCTCCGGGTCCCCCGATTCATTCAGCGTAGAATTAATTCGGGGGAACCGAACTGCACGGGCAGACGTCCGGCGCCGGCCCAAGGCCGACGGCGGCGCCCGCCCGCGACAGGAGGCCCCCGAGCCGCAGGACGCCAGACCGGCGCGGCGGAACAAGAAGTCCATAGGGGGAAGACATGACCTGCACCTTCGACACACGCTCCATCCTGCTGGCCGGCGTCGCCGCCGTCGCCCTGACCTCGGCGCCAGGCCTGGCCTATTCCGCAGCCGCGCCGGCGCCCCAGGCCCACAGTGACGCCGGGCAGGTGGAGGAGCTGGTGGTGACCGCCCGCCGGCGGGAGGAAAGCCTCAAGGACGTGCCGATCGCGGTGACGGTGTTCACCGCCGCCAAGCTCGAGCAGTCGGGCATCCAGGACATCACCGCCCTGCAGCAGAGCACGCCGAACATGACCATGCAGGTCGCGCGCGGCTCCAACTCCACCACCACCGCCTATATCCGCGGCATCGGCCAGCAGGACCCTCTGTGGGGGTTTGAGCCCGGGGTCGGTCTCTACATTGACGACGTCTATGTGGCGCGTCCGCAGGGGACGGTGCTGGACATCTACAACGTCGACCACATTGAGGTGCTCCGCGGCCCGCAGGGCTCGCTCTACGGACGCAACACGATCGGCGGCGCCGTAAAGTACGTGACGGCCAACCTGCCTTCGGAAGCGACCTTTGACCTGAAGGGGCAATACGGCAGCTACAATGAACGCGACGGCTATTTCACCGGCTCGATGCCGCTCGGCGACATGGTGCGGGTCGGCATCGGTGCTGAGATTTCCCAGCACGACGGCTACGGCAAGAACCTGCTGACCGGCGCGGCCAACTACAACAAGGACGTCAACGCCGAGCGGATGACGATCGAGTTCCGGCCGACGGACAAGCTGTTCTTCCGCCTCTCCGGCGACATGTTCGAGGACGACTCCAACGCCCGGCAGGGCCATCGCGAAGTGCCGGGCGACAACGGACCGGCGCAAGGCGCGCCCAGCGTGCCGGTGACCTCCAATCCCTTCGACGACTATTCCGGCATGTCGCCGAAGAACAAGGTGACCAACAGCGGCGTCGCATTCCTGGCGCAGTACGAGGTCAACGACGCCCTGACGCTGAAGTCGATCACCGCCTCACGCCACGGCGCCACCCGCACCAACATCGACTTCGCCGACGTTCCCGGTCCGGAGTTCCAGGTTCCGGGCAGCTACAATGACAGTCAGTTCTCCCAAGAGCTTCAGGCGCTGTTTAGCAGCCAGAAGCTGAAGGGCGTGGTCGGCCTGTACTATTTCGACGGCCTGTCGGGCGGCGACGCC
>DASRRU010000213.1:0-13824 GCA_035656795.1 Phenylobacterium sp.
GCCCCGGCCACCTCGGCGTAGTTGAGGTGCATGGTGTTGGCGCAGATCAGGATGGCTTGCGCGCCCGCGCCCTCGAGCCGCCGCGCCGCGTCCGCCAGGATCACCCCCGTGGCCGCCCAGTCGTCCTTCGCCTGCAGCTCGGCGATCGGCGCGAAGTCCAGCGACCACAGGGCGAGCTGCGCCGAATGCAGCCCGCCCAGCCGCTCGCGCACCAGCCGGTTGATCAGCTGGTAGTAGACGGTCGTGCTTTCGGCGCTCATGCCGCCGATCAGGCCTATGGTCTTCATTGGGGGGTCTTCACGCTCAGATGTCCGCGTAGACGTGGGTCTCGCCGGCCATGCCCGGATGGGTCACGGCGCCCTCGTGGGCCGGGCCCACCATCTGGGCGTATTTCCAGAGCGCGCCGGAGCCGTAGTCGGTCTTGCGCGGCGCCCAGTGGCGCAGCCGGTTCTCGAGCTCGATGGGATCGACCTCCAGCTCGATCGTGCCGGCGTCGGCGTCGATGGCGATGATGTCGCCGTCTTTGATCAGCGCGATCGGGCCGCCCATCTGGGCTTCCGGACCGATGTGGCCGACGCAGAGCCCGCGGGTGCCGCCGGAGAAACGGCCATCGGTGATCAGGGCCACCTTGTCGCCGCGGCCCTGGCCAGAGAGCGCCGCAGTGGTCGACAGCATCTCGCGCATGCCGGGTCCGCCGCGGGCGCCTTCGTAGCGGATCACCAGGACGTCGCCGTCCTTGTAGTCCCCGGCCTCCACGGCGTCGAAGCAGGCCTGCTCGCCGTCGAAGCAGCGGGCCGGGCCGCGGTGCGCGCGGTGCGAGGTCATGCCCGCCACCTTGACGATGGCGCCGTCGGGGGCGAGCGAACCCCAGAGGCCCACCACCCCGCCGGTCGGCGACAGCGGGTTGGAGACCGGACGGATCACCTCCTGGTCGTCGCGCCAGACCACGTCCTTCAGGTTCTCCGCCAGGGTCTTGCCGGTGACGGTCATGCAGTCGCCGTGGATGTAACCGCCTTCGAGCAGGGTCTTCAGCAGCATGGGCATGCCGCCCGCCTCGCCCATGTCCTTGGCCACGAAGCGGCCGCCGGGCTTCATGTCGGCGATGTGCGGCGTGCGGGCCGCGATCTCGGCGAAGTCGCGCAGGGTGAATTCGATGCCGCACTCATGGGCCATGGCCGGCAGGTGCAGGCCGCCGTTGGTCGAGCCGCCCGTCGCCGCGACCACCGCGGCGGCGTTCTCGAAGGACTTGCGGGTGACGATGTCGCGGGGGCGCAGGCCGGTGGCGATCAGCCGGACCACCGCCTCGCCCGAGGCCACCGCATAGGCGTCGCGGCTGAGATAGGGCGCCGGCAACGAGGCGGAGAGCGGCAGGGCCAAGCCGATGGCCTCGGAGACGCAGGCCATGGTGTTGGCGGTGAACTGGCCGCCGCAGGCGCCGTCCGATGGGCAAGCCACCTCTTCCAGGCTGCAAAGGTCTTCCAGGCTCATGCGGCCGGCCGAATGCATGCCGACGCCTTCGAACACGTCGACCACGGTCACGTCCTTGCCGTGCCAGGACCCCGGCAGGATCGAGCCGCCGTAGAGGAAGACCGACGGCACGTTGAGCCGCAGCATGGCCATCATCATTCCCGGCAGGGACTTGTCGCAGCCGGCGATGCCGACCAGCGCGTCATAGGCGTGGCCGCGCATGGTCAGTTCGACCGAGTCGGCGATCAGGTCGCGGCTCACCAGCGATGAGCGCATGCCCTCGTGGCCCATGGCGATGCCGTCGGTGACGGTGATCGTGCAGAACTCGCGCGGCGTGGCGCCGGCGGCCTTCACGCCTTCCGACACCGCGTGCGCCTGGCGCATCAGGGCGGTGTTGCAAGGCGCCGCCTGGTTCCAGCACGAGGCCACGCCCACGAAGGGCTGCGCGATCTCGCGACTGCCGAGGCCCATGGCGTAGTAGTAGGACCGGTGCGGCGCGCGGCTCGGCCCTTCGGTCACGTGGCGGCTGGGCAGCTTGGTCTTGTCCCAGCTTCCGTCCGGTTTGCGGTGCATGGATTTCAAGTCTCCGACGTCGAGGCCGCTTCCTTAGGCGCGCGCCGCCGCGCGCGAAAGGGGGCTGGTCGCGCGGCCTGCCGGTCTTCTACCGAGACCCAGCCCACGCCGGGGAGATCGGGCCCGCATTGCAACATTGTTTCCATTTCGCAATCGTTTTCAGATGACCCGTACGTCGGAAACCAATGTTTTTTCAGAGAAAAACCATGAATTAGAACTTCCAGTATGCGCTTTCGCCGCAAGTCTAGATGCCTTCCAATCTAGCGAATCATCAGATAAGCACGCCTCTAGTCGCTGTACTCAGGATCTCGTTCCGAGTTCTCGACCCAGATCACACAGCAGCGTGCGCACCCAAAACTGTGTCCTTGGCGCCAAGTTGGGTGAGTCTCCATTAGTTATCAGTGATCACTTATTCCAATCACATTGACGCCTCGCCGGCTGTGCTTCAGCCTCCCCCGCAAGCGCAGGTAATAGCGCTCCATAGACATAGGCTGCGGGGAGGCAGTTCAGATGCAGTGGAAACACGCCCTCATGGCGTCCAGCGCGATGCTGGCCGTCGCACTCGGCTCTACGGCGCACGCCCAACCCAACAGGCCGGCCACTCAGGCCGCAGCCAGCAACACCATCGAAGAGCTGGTCGTGACGGCCGAAAAACGGGCCCAGAGCCTGCAGGACGTGCCGGTCGCGGTCTCCGCCTTCACCTCGGCGAGACGTGACCTTCTCGGGATCACCACGATCGCCGACATGACCAACTTCACGCCGGGCCTGGAATATAACGCCCAGAACGACCGCAACACCCTGCGCGGGATCGGACGGAACACCAACGTTCACGCCGCCGAGGGCTCAGTGGCGCAGTATTCCGACGGCATCTACACCTCCTCAACGGTGGAGGCCGGCAAGACGCCGCTGTTCACCGACCGGGTCGAGGTCTTGCGGGGGCCGCAGGGCACCCTCTACGGCCGCAACTCGATCGGCGGCGCGATCAACATCATTTCCAAGCGCCCGACCGAGGACTTCTACGCCGAGGTCCGGGCCCAGGTGCAGAACTACGACCACACCATCGTGGAAGCCGCCGTCTCAGGGCCGACCGCGATCCCGGGTGTGCAGTTCCGGCTCGGCGCCAACTGGGAGCGGCAGACCCAGGGCTGGTACAAGAACACGGTCCCCGGCCAGCCGAACGAAGGCAACATCATCAACACCGAATATTACGAAGGTCAGCTGAAGTTTCACTTCAATGACAAGTTCGAAGGCTGGGTGAAGCTTGCTGGCGCCAACTGGGACAATGACGGCGGCGGACCCGGGTCGCGCAACACCTTCACCAAGGTCAACTTCCCCGCCGGCACGCTCACGCCCGGCCTGTCATCGGTGGGAGGCGGCAACCCGACCTTCCCGAATTACCTGGCGGTGACCGCCGGCCTGACGCCCAATTCGGGCTATGCCTGCCTGCCGACAGCCCTGACGGGCGTCACGAACATCGTCACCGCGGGCGGACTCTCGGTGGCCCAGGCCTGCGCCAACGCCAACCAGAACGATCCGCGGAAGTTCACCAGCGACGTGCCCTACCAGGTGAAACTGAAGGCCACGACGATCTTCGCCTCGGAGTGGATCTATCACCTCACCGACGCGATCGACGTGAAATACATCGCCGGCGGCACGCACTACCACTACTTCCTGAACGGCCCGACGCCCGTCGACCAGGCGCCGATCACGTCCTATGAGCTGCCCTTCGCGACGGGTGGGGCGATCATTCCAGGCGCGACCGGCGCGCTCAGCACCGTGAATCCCCGCTACGCCTTCAACTATCAGGAAAAAGAAAACTGGTACTCGCACGAGATCAACGTCGCCTCGACCGGCGACAGCCCGTTCCAATGGATCGGAGGTCTCTACTACTACCGCGAGGACTACACTCAGCCGGTCTATACCTACATGCCCGATCAGGGCGCCCCGGTGACCAACGGTCCGTTCCTGACCAATGCGGTCTGCGCCTTCACCGGCGGCCAGTGTCCACAACTGGCGGGCAACAACCGGATCTACGACGACCGGCCTCAGCTCGACATCAAGTCCGAGGCGGTCTTCGGCCAGATCGACTGGGCCTTCACTCCCCATTGGAAGACGACCCTCGGCCTGCGCTACACCTACGACCGCAAGGTCGGGCAGGAGTCGATCCGGCTATTGTGCTTCGACGTCCCGGCCTGCGCCGGCTCGCCGGAAAACTTCACCAACTTCCTCATCGACCTGACGCAACTGCCGAGCGTGATCAGCGGTCTGGTTCCGGGTCAGCCTGGCGCTCCGGGCGTGACGCCGGGGGTGTCCTCGCTCACCACGGTCGATCCGGCCACCGGCTTCGCGACCCGCCACTACGACAACAACTGGTCGGCCACCACGGGCACGGCGGGCGTGCAATGGGATCCGGATCCGGACACCATGGCCTACATCCGCTACAGCCGCGGCTATAAGGCCGGGGCCTTCCGGATCGGCATCAACACGACCATCGGCGCGTCTCCGAACAGCAACCCGGAGCACATGAACGACTATGAGATCGGCCTGAAGAAGAACTTCGGACGGACCTTCCAGGCGAACATTGCGCTCTTCTACGAGGACTATTCGAACGACCAGATTCCGATCAACATCGCGGCGACCTCCGGCGGTTTGGCGCAATCCCAGTCGGTGTTCTTCAACGTTCCCAAGGCGGTGTCGCAGGGCGTCGAGATCGAGACTACGTGGCAGCCGATCGACCACCTGCAGATCCTGGTCAACTACTCCTACGACGACGCCCACATCACCCAGGCTATCGGGGTGGTGGACCCGGCCGACCCGGCCGCGCTCGATCCGTCGGCCCGTCCGATCATCACCCAGGCGCAATGCCTGGCGGCGGTCGGCACAACCAATGCCTGCACCACGGACGTCTTCACCACCGGCTTGCCCAACGGGGGCTTCCAGCGCGGTCAGAACCTGAGCGGCCAGAACCTGCCCAACGCGCCCAAGAACAAGGTGTCGGTCAACGTCAACTACACCTGGGAAATGGAAAAGGGCTCGCTGACGCCCTCGATGAGCTACGTCTGGCGCGACAAGCAGTACGGTTCGATCTTCAACCGGCCCTGGTACCTCGCGCCGTCCTACGATCAGCTCGACCTGCGTCTGACCTGGAAGTCGATGGACAACCACTACAGCATCATCGGCTTCGCCCGGAATGTAACGGACACGATCGGCTACGAAGGCGGCGGCGGGATCAGCGGTATCGGCGCTGTGCGCAACGCCGGGTTTGTTCCGCAGCACGTGCTTACCGGCGGAGCTTCGACCACACCGGTCCCGGTCCTGGAGGGCATCTCCACGGGCTACGCGCTCACCCCGCCACGGACCTACGGCATCGAACTGCAGTACCGCTTCTAGGGATCAGCGAAGGGTCCACGGCCAAGGCGCTCCGCCCCCACGGCGGGGCGCCTTTGTCATTTTGGGCGCGCGATCGGGGGCGGGCCTCGGACCATGGCGTCCAGCCGGGCAAGCAGTTCCGCCCAGGCGGCGTTGACCTCCGGCGTCCAGTCGGGGCCCAGAACGTCCCGGCAGCTATCCGCCAGCAACGGGAAGAAGCGGCCAAAGACCTCGGCCGGCACGCCGACGCCCTCGTGATTGACCCGCTCGGCGGCGATCAGGTTGGCCGCGTAGGCGCCGGCCCCGCCGATATCCAAAATACATTCGAAGGCGACCGCCAGCATCTCGCCGCGCACCGCGCCCGTCGTGTCGCGCACGAACAGCGCCTCCATCTCCGGATGGGCTGCGAACAGGCGCGCATAGACCGCGTCCGCCGGGTTCCCCGCCCGTTCGGCCACGAGTTCCAGGCTTTCGGCGACGATGTCCTCGGGGCGCAAGCGCCGGGCCTATAGCGCCTTCTCGATCGCGGCCGCGACCTCCGGCGCCTCGGGTTCGGTGCGCGGCCCGAAGGCCTGGAGCGCCTCGCCGTCCCGGCCGATCAGGATCTTGTGGAAGTTCCAGACCGGAACCGCCGACTCGCCGAGCGCGGCCTCCGCCCACTTGTAGAACGGGTGCGCGCCCTCGCCCTTGACGTCGGCCTTGGCGGTCAGCGGGAAGTCGATGTTGAAGCGAGCCTCGCAGAAGGCCTTGATCTCGGCCTCCGTCCCCGGCTCCTGGCCGGCGAACTGGTTGCAGGGCACGCCAAGCACCACCAGCCCCTTGTCCTTGTAGTCGGAGTAGAGCTTTTCCAGCCCGTCGTACTGCGGGGTCAGGCCGCAGGCCGAGGCGGTGTTCACCACCAGCACGACCTTGTCCTTGAATGCCGTCAGCGGCAGGGGCGCGCCGTCGATGGTCTTGAATTCGTAGTCATAGGCGCTGCTCACGGCGGGCTCCTCCTGCAAAGGCCGCCGACGCTAGCGCCGATCAACCTACCCCGCGAGCCCCCGTTCGATCGCCAGCGCGAGGTCTAGGGCGCGGATCGCCTCCTCGGCGGTGACGATGGGCCGGGGCGTCTCGCCACGGATGGCCATCAGAAAGCCCTCGACGCTGGCTCCCAGCGGGTCCTTGCCGGCCGGGGTGTCAGCGTAGCCGGCGTTGAGCGCGAAGGGCGTGGTGTTGCGCAGGGTGCGCGCGACGAAGTCGATGTCCACTTCGCCGGACGGATAGACGATCTTCATGGTCCGGTTGCGGGCCGCAGCCTGGCGCGAGACATCGAACAGGGCGGTGAAGCCGTCCTCGAAGCTGACCTCGGCGCGAGCCACGTCCCAGACGCCGTCGTGGCTCAAGCGTCCCTCGCCTTCGGCCGTCACCGGGTCGGCGGCGCAGATGGCCAGCGCCAGGTCGATGTCATGCACCATGAGGTCGAGGATCGCCGAGACGTCGCGGCTGCGATCCGACGGCGGCCCGTGCCGCAGCGCCTCTAGCCGCAGCGGCTGCTCGGGGATGTCCAGCAGGCCCATGGCGCGCGACTGCACCCGCTCCTGATGGCCGCACGCCACGATCAGTCCTTTGGCGACCGCCGCGGCGCGGACTTTCTCGCCGTCGGCGACGCTCTTGGCGATCGGCTTCTCGATATAGACGTGTTTGCCGGCCGCCAGCGCCGCCAAGGCGTGTTCGGCGTGGACGGTGGCGGGCGAGGCGACGGTGACCACGTCCACGGCGTCCAGGAACTCCGCCAGGTCGGCGAACCCTCGCCCGCCCAGCGGCATGGCCACCTTCGCGGCCCGGTCAGGATGCACATCGTAGACGCCAGAGAGCACGACGCCGGGCAGCCGGGCGTACTGGCCTGCGTGATAGCCGCCGAACACGCCCGCCCCGATAACGCCGCCCCGCAAGGTCTCAACCATAGAAAGCTCCGAATTGGGCCCGCCGCCTATCAGGTCATGGCGCTCGACGCCACCCGGACGCCTGAGCTAAACAACCGTTTGAACGGGCCGGCCTGGTCCGAGGGAGCAGAACGCCATGACCAAAGTCCGCGAGATCCGACTGAAGAGCCGCCCGTCCGGCCTGCCGACCCATGACAACTTCGAGCTGGCGACGATCGAGCTTGCCGCACCCGCGGCGGGCGAAGTGCAGGTGAAGAACCTCTGGATGACAGTCGACCCCTACATGCGCGGCCGCATGAACGACGTGAAGAGCTACGCCCCGCCCTTCCAGCTGGGCAAGGTAATGGACGGCGGCGCGATCGGCCAGGTGACGGTCTCCAACGATCCGGCCTTGAAGACCGGCGACCTGGTGCAGTCGGGCTTCGGCTGGCGCGAGGGCTTCAATGCGGCGGCCGGCGCGGTCCAGAAGCTCAATCCGGGGAAACTCCCCGTCCAGGCCTTCCTGGGCGCGGCGGGCATGCCGGGGCTGACGGCCTATGCCGGCCTGCTAAAGGTCGCGGGCCTGAAGGACGGCGACGTGGTCTTCGTCTCCGGCGCGGCCGGCGCGGTGGGCGCGATGGTCTGCCAGATCGCCAAGGCCAAGGGCCACACGGTGATCGGCTCGGCCGGCGGGGCCGACAAGGTCGCCTATCTGAAATCCATCGGGGTCGATCACGTCATCGACTACAAGGCCGAGAAGGACCTGACGGCCGCCCTGGCCGCCGCGGCGCCCGGCGGGATCGACGTCTATTTCGACAATGTCGGCGGCGCCCACCTGGAGGCGGCGCTGAACAACGCCAAGCTCTTCGCGCGCTTCGCCATCTGCGGGATGATCTCGATCTACAACGCCACCCGGCCCGAACCCGGCCCCTCCAACCTGGCCCAACTGATCGGGCGCAACATCCGCATGGAGGGCTTCATCGTCTCCCATCACTTCGGGATGATGCCCCAGTACATCGCCGACCTCTCCAAATGGGTCGCCGAGGGCAAGGTCAGCTGGCAGGAGACGGTCTTCGAAGGGATCGAGAAGGCCCCGGACGCCTTCATCGGCCTCTTCAAGGGCGAGAACCTCGGCAAGATGCTGGTCAAGCTCGCCTAGCCTTCCCTCCCCTTCATGGGGAGGGAAAAGCGTCATTGGCCCGCCCTAAGCCAGGGTCTAGAACCGCTCGTCCACCGAGTCTGGAGCCTGCCCCTGTGCCGCGCCTTTTCAGCGCCTATGTGATCGTCGACTGGAGCGCGGCGTCGAAGCCGACGACGGGGGCGGATTCCGTCTGGATCGGGGTGCTGAAGCCCGACGTACGCTTCCGCTTGGGGTTCGAGAGCTTCAACACGGCGACCCGCGCCGAGGCCGAGGCGCGCCTGAACCTGATCCTGGCCGACCTAAAGAAGCGCTCGGAGCGGGTGCTGGTGGGCTTCGACTTCCCGCTCGGCTTCCCGCGCGGTTTCGCCGGGGCCCTGAAACTGAAGGGCGAGCCCTGGCGCGCGGCCTGGGACGAGCTTGGCAAGCGCGTCGTCGACAAGCCCACCAACGTCAACAACCGCTTCAACGTCGCCGCCCAGCTCAACCGCCTGCTGACCGACGGCCCGTTCCCGTTCTGGGGTGCGCCACCGAAGGACGTGCAGACCACGCTCACGGCCACCAAGAGCCACCCCCACGGTCCGAACGACCTGCCGGAGTTCCGCCATGCCGATCTCGCGGCGAAGGGTGCGGCCTCGATCTGGAAGACCTATTACAACGGCTCGGTCGGCGGCCAGGCGATCATGGGCATTCCCCTGGTCCGGCGGCTGAAGGACGCCCGCGGCGAGGCAGCCAGGGTCTGGCCCTTTGAGACCGGCTTCAAGGCTTTGACCGAGGCCGACCTGGCCGGCGTCGATGCGGTGTTCGCCGAGGTCTATCCCTCGCTGGTCACCCCGCAGGGCGCCGCGGGCGAGGTGAAGGACCTGATGCAGGTCCGCACGCTGGCCGAGCACTTCGCCCGGCTGGACGCCGCCAACAAGCTGGGCGAGGTCTTCGCCCCGCCGAAGGGGACCGCCGCCGACGTGCTGGTCGACGCCGAGCGCGAGGAAGGCTGGATCCTGGGCGCCTAGCCCCTGCCTAGCCCCTGCGGCTGAGCATCCAGAACCGGCCCGACAGCAGAACGGCCGAGATCACGCTGGCGATCACCACCGACCAGACGATCCCGATCAGGCCCATATGCATCGGAATCGCCAGCCACCAGGCGAGCGGCGCCATCACCAGGATATAGCTGGTGAGGTGCGTGCCCGTCGGCAGCCAGACGTCGCCGCGCGCGCGCAGCGTCTGGGCCACGACCACCTGCAGGGAGTCCGGGAAATACATGAAGCAAGACAGGATCAACGCCGGGACGGCCATGCCCAGGGTCACCGGGTTTTCCGTGTAGGCGCTGGAGATCAGGGCGGCGTTGGGCCAGATCACCAGACCCACCAGAGCACCGAACAGTCCGGTCACCGCGAACGCAACGAGGCCCGCCCGGACCACGCCGCCCGGCTCGCGCGCGCCATAGGCGCGGCCGACCCGCACCGCCGCGCCGGTCGACAGCCCCAGCGGTACCATGAATACGATGGCCGCCACGTTCAGCACGATCGCCCACGCCGCCACCGCCAGCCCGCCGATCCACCCGGCGATGATGTTCATGCTGGCGAAGGACGCCACCTCGAAGAAGTTCGACGCCCCAGCCCCGAAGCCGATCCGCCGCTGCTCCGCCTCGGCGGCCCGGTTCCTCTCCGGTTTGTCGAACACCCCCAGCGCGCGGGCCTCGGGCATCAGGGCGATGTAGCTCAGCATGAAGATCGCCAGGAAGGTCCTGGCGCCGGTCGTGGCCCAGGCGCCGCCCATGGCCCCCAGCGCCGGCAGGCCGAAATGGCCGGGCACCAGGATCAGGTCCAGCGCCAGATTGACCCCGTTGGCGATCCACATGGCCCAGGCGCCGGGCCCCGGCCGCGACAGGCCCTCCATCCAGAAGGAGGCGCTGACGCTGAGCGCGTACCCGGGCAGCGACAGGCAGAAAATCATCAGCACACGGCTGGCGCCGTCCGCCAGGCTCTTCTCCAGGCCGATCGCATGCAGGAAGACCGGCCCGCCGAGCGCCAGCAGGACCATGGAGATCAGCCCGATCCACAGGCTGTAGCCGAGGCCCCGGCGCAGCACCGCGCCGGTATCGTGCAACCGCCCCTCGCCGATGGCCCGCGCGGTCATCACCTGCACGCCTGAGAGCAACCCTATGGCCATGGTCACCACCACGCTGGACGGCGCCCAGCCGAGCGCATGGTAGCCGAGCTGGGTCGCCGAATAGCGGCCCACGACGATGGCGTCCGAGAGCCCCATGGCCATGATACCCAGGCGCGAGATCACCACCGGCCCGGAGAGCTTCAGCAGCTCGGCCAGTTCCGTGCGGACAGGAAGGAGGCGCCCTGCGGTCACGGAGGACGCTAGAACCCTTGCCGATCGTGTCTCACGATCGGGCAAGAAGGGTTCTCCAGTGAGAGTGACGACCCTGTTCGCCCCATGTGATTTTTGCAAAATCATATGGGACAGGGTCGCGGGCCGCTGGGCGGTCCATGGGCGTTCCACCTGGTTTTCAAAGAGCCGGGGAGACTGGCGCCGGCGTCGGAAATAGCAAGCCGGGGTTGATCGCGCCTAATAGCGCCAGCTGGTCAGATCCGCCCCTTTCGGCGCGGTGTCCTCGATGCGCTTCAGGATCTTGGGCAGGTACTGGGTGTTGTAGTGCAGGCGGGAATAGGCGTTGGTCGCCTTGGGATCGCCGTTCCAGCAGTGCTCGGCCCGGTCGCCATAGGCCACCTCCCCGCCCCATTCCGGATCCTTGAGCGACGCGAGCGTGTCCTGGGCGAAGTAGACCGCGTCGGTCAGGAAATAGGTGTCGGCCGAGCCCACGTAGATGTGCAGCTTGCCCTTGAGCTTGGGCCCAAGCGTCGCCCAGTCGCGCGCCACGATGTGGGTCAGGTCGAAGTGCTCCTTCCAATAGGCGGCGACCGCGGGGTCGATGACGCCGGTGAGCTTGTCGAAGATCGGCTTGGGATAGCCGTCCGGCCCCTGGGGCCCGAACACCGCCTGCCAGATGTCGTACTGCTCGCCGGAACGGGCGTGGTCGCCCAGCACCGCCTCCATGCGGTTCTGCTCGCGCTGGGTGGAGAAGGTCTGGCCGAGATAGTCGCGCTGCGCCGGCCGTTCGATCCGGTTGGCCACGCCCTGCTGGTAGAAGGCGTTCTTGTCCGCGTAGAGGTTGACGGTGGTGTAGGCGCGGAAGTCGATCGGGTCAGGACAGGCCACGAAGGCCCCATTGTACATGTCGGGATAGAAGACCTGGGTGGCCATGGCCTCCCAGCCGCCGGTCGAGCCCCCGTAGGTGAACCGCGCCCAGCCCTCGCCAATGCCGCGGAACTGCTTCTCGATGGCCGGGATCAGCTCCTTGTTGATGGCGTCGCCATAGGGCCCGAGGTTGGCCGAGTTCACAGCGTAGCTGTCGTCATAATAGGGATTGGCGTGCTCGATCTCGATCACCAGGAAGCGCGGAAAATCCTTGGCGATCCAGCGCTGGTAGAAGGCGTAGGCCTCCTGCTGCTCGACCCTGTTGTAGCCGGCCAGGTGGAAGCGCTCGGAATAGTCGGGCTTCAGGTTGGGATCCGGCGGCGTGGTCCGGAAGTTGGAGATGTCGTCCGGATAGTGGCCGTGGAAGACCATCAGCGGGAAGCGCGCGTCAGGGTGCTTGTCGAAACCGGCGGGCAACAGGACGTGAGCGCCGAGATAGACCGGCCGGCCCCAGTATTTCGAGAGCAGCTCGCTCTTGATCCGCACGTGTTTCACGAACTCGGTGTCGGGCTTGCGCGCGATCGGGGCGATGGTTTGGTCGAGGCTGAGCGCCACGACGGGGCCGCCACGGCGGACGCGCACCTGGATCGGCTTCGAATAGAGGTTGCCGGGTTTCAGGTTCCAGTGCTGCCCCTCGCCCATGTCCGGCGGCAGCTTCACCACCGAGCCATCGGCGCGATGAAAGGTTTCATAGCGGTTCAGCACCGCCTGGACGGTGTAGTCGCCGTCCGGCAGGGCGGCGAGCCGGTCCGCCGGCCAGCCTATGGCTTGCGGGCTCAGCGCAACGGATGCGCCGGGCGCCATGGCCTCGACGTTCTGGCCGAAGAAAAAGGGCGTGCGCAGCGTGCTTTCGAGGTCGACCTGAAGCCGCGGCTCCGGCGTCGCTTTGGGACTGACGATCAGGATCAGCCGACCCTCCAGCGGCCTGCCGCTCGCGGCCTTGGGGAACGAGACCTTGAAGGCCGTGGCGCCAGCAGGCGCCGCGCTCAGCAGCGCCAGCGCAGCCCCGATGATTCCCGCAATCCGCTTCAAGTTCCGCATGCTGATCTCCCCCGCGCCGCCATGGTGGGGGGCCGTTGCGAGGCAGGCAAGGAAAGCTTGGCGGCGGCCAGCACCCTTCTCCCGCAAGGGGGAGAAGGGGCGGTCGTCCGCGCGGCGATCCAGGCTTGTCGCCGCAAGCGCAGAGCCTACTTCGGCGTCACGCGGATCAGCGCGCCGGGCTTGGCGTCTTCCAGCATCCAGACCGCGCCGTCAGGGCCCTCCTCCACGTCACGAATGCGGTGGCCCACGCTCCAACGCTCGGCCGACTTGGCGGTCGCGCCGGTGATGACGATGCGGTTGAGCGACTTGGTCGCCAGGCCGCTTACCAGGGCCGAGCCCTTCCACTGCGGAAACATCTTTCCGTCGTAGAACATGAGATTTCCCGGCGCGATGACGGGCGTCCAATAGAGCACCGGCTTGGCCAGGTCAGGGCGCGTATCCGGACTGGGAATGGGCACGCCGTTATAGTTGGTGGCGTAGGAGACCAGCGGCCAGCCGTAGTTCTTGCCGGGCTCGATCAGGTTCACCTCGTCGCCGCCCTTGGGTCCATGCTCGACTTCCCACAGCCGGCCATCGGGCGCGAACGCCAGGCCATAGGGCGTGCGATGGCCCGAGGTCCAGGTCTCGGCCGGCGTGAGGTTCGGCCCGGGGAACGTGTAGGTCCTGACCACCGGCGCGGTCTTGGCCCGTTCGGTATCGAACGGCGGGTCGATGATCGGAACGCTGGCCGCGCCGGTCTTGCCCGCCATCGGGTTACCCGGGGCGGGTTTGCCGTCGAGGGTCAGGCGCAGGATCTTGCCCAGCGGCTGATCGGGGTCCTGGGCGGGCGTCATCCGCTGCCGGTCGCCGACCGTCAGGAACAGGTATTTCTTGTCCGGCGAAAAGGCGACCTGGGCGCCGAACTGGCCGCCCTTGCCGCCCTCGCCGTCGCGCCAGATGACCTTCAGCCCGTCGAGGCTGGCGCCGCCCCCACTACCGGCGCCGGGGGTGAATGACAGCTTGGCCCGCGCCAGCGCCAGGCTCGAGCCGCCTTCGGCGGGCTCGGCATAGGTGATGTAGACGTCG
>DASRRU010000214.1:0-12366 GCA_035656795.1 Phenylobacterium sp.
AACTGCGTCTCGGTCGAGCCGCTCAACACCGAGTTCGGCCGCAAGCGGAAGATCAACCAGTCGTCCTGCAACCAGGACTACACCTGCCTGGAGGGCTTCTGCCCCTCCTTCATCACGCTTGAGGGCGCGGAGAACCCGCACCGTGAGGCGATGCCGGCGCTGACCGCGGACTCGACGCCGCTGCCGAGCTTCGAGCCGTTTGAAGGCGTCAGGAACATCGTCTTCACCGGCGTCGGCGGCACCGGCGTCACGACCGTCGCCTCCATCCTGGCCATGGCCGCCCACGTGGACGGCCGCGCCTCGTCGGTCGTGGACATGACGGGCCTGGCGCAGAAGGGCGGGGCGGTGTTCAGCCACGTCCGCATCGGAGCGACGGAGGACACCGTGGTCGGCGGCCGGGTTCCCGCCGCCAGCGCCCACGTGCTGATCGCCTGCGACCTCCTGTCGGCGGCCGGGGCCGACGCGCTGGCGCTCTACGCCAAGGACCGCACAGCGGCGGTGGGTAACGCCGATTTCGCCCCCACCGCCGACTTCGTCACCGACCGCGACGTTCGCTTCGACGCCGAGGAGCAGGGCCGGCGACTGACCGCGGCGGTGAAGTCCTACGACGCCATGCCGGCCCAGAACCTGGCCGTGGAGAACCTGGGCGACGCCATCTACGGCAACATGATCATGCTGGGTTTCGCCTGGCAGAAGGGCGTGATCCCGCTGTCCAGCCGCGCCCTCTACCGCGCCATCCGCCTGAACGGCGTCGACGCCGAGGCCAACCTCCAGGCCTTTGAGCTGGGCCGCAAGGCGGCTGTCGACCCGGCCGCCCGCGGCAAGCGCGAGGACGACGTGCCGACACCGGAGACCATGGCGCTCGACGTGCTGGTCGCGCACCGCGTGAAGGAGCTGACCGCCTACCAGAGCGCCGCCTACGCGCGCCGCTATGCCGATCAGGTGGCGGCGGTCCGCGCGGCCGAGGCTCCCCTGGGCTCCGAGGCCCTGACCCGCGCCGTGGCGGTGAACCTCTACAAGCTGATGGCCTTCAAGGACGAGTACGAGGTCGCCCGGCTCTATTCGGACGGCCGCTTCCAGGCCTACCGGAACGGCACGTTCAAGGGCGGCAAGGCCAAGGTTTGGCTGGCCCCGCCGCTGATCGCGCGCAAGGGTCCCGACGGGCGGCCGAAGAAGATCGCCTTCGGCGGCTGGATGCTGGACGCGGCCTTCCCGATGATGGCCAGGATGAAGGGCCTGCGCGGCACGGCGCTGGACATCTTCGGCTACACCGCCGAGCGCAGGATGGAGCGCGGCCTGATCGCCGACTATGAGACAGGGCTTCGCAAGCTGATCGCGGGCCTGACGCCGGAGCGGCTGGAGACGGCGGTTCGCATCGCCGCCATCCCGCAGATGATCCGCGGCTACGGCCACATCAAGGATGCTTCCGTCGGCCCGGCCAAGGCCGAGGAAAAGGCGCTGTGGGGCCGCTGGGAGAAGGTGGCCGAGAAGCTGTTGGCCGGCGCCTAGATCTCGCTGCGACATCGCGCGCCGCCGGCGGTTCGGCCCAACCGCTTCCCATGCGCGCCCGATCGCGCCACCATGCCTCGATAAGAGGCGGCGTAAGCCGCCCCAGTAGGAAACGACTTATGGATGAACGTGAAGAAGAACGACTGCACGACAGCGTAAACCTCGTGGGCCTGCGGGCTCACGCGACGGCGGTCGGGTTGCTGAAGCTTACCTCCGAACTGGTCAGGGCCGGTGTCCTCGAAGAGGTGGCGGTGGATCGGATCAAGGAGGCGATCGTCAAGGAGCTCTCGCTCTCCCGCAGCCGGTCGGCCTCCAAGCAGGAGTTCGAGCGTACGACCCGCCTGCGCCTCGACGCCCTGTTCGCCGGCGATGAACGTCTCGGCGAACAGCCGCCCAAGGAAATGGCCCCCTAAAGGCTAAGCTGCACCCGCGCCCTTGACCACCCGAAGTACATCTGTAAATATCGTGGCGTACAGATGTAATACGGCGGAGCGGCAGGTCCATGACATTCGTCGCGCCCATCGTGCGAAAAGTCCGCCGCGGGGCCACGGCGCAGGTCACGCTCATCACCGTCGTGGGCTTGGCGGTCGCGATCCCGGCGTGGGGCGCCTACGCCTTCTGGGCTCATCAACACGAGCTCAAGACGGACTGGGGCATCAAGGGCCCGCCCTGTCCGCCGCCGAAGGACAGCTGGGAGGCCATCGTCCTGAAGCGCCAGCCGCACACCTTCAGGTACGGCGGAGCGGACTTCGCCCATCCGTTCGGCGGCGCCGACTGCGCCTCGGTCCCTGACGGCCATATTCCGACGCGGAACGCCTATTACGTCTGCCAGTTCACCGGCCCGGTGATGATCGCGGTCACCCTGGCCGGTAGGACGACCCTGTTCGAGCCGGGCTACGGACGCCACGCCGCGGTCAGCGTGCGCAAGGGCCGGGTGAGTTGCGTGATTGGCGGCTGGACGCAGGCCTAAGGGGCGCGGCGCTGCCTGTTTCAAAGAACCTGTTCACCGAAATTTAGCGACCTTGACCGGAGGGTGTCAGACGGGGCGCCAATGGTTGCAATCTCGACATCGACCGTCACGGTCCTGCTTCCGCCGCCGACCCCGCTGGGGCCGGCGAGCCAGGAAGCTGTCCCGGCCGCTCCGTCGAGGGATCCGGTGGACACGGTGACCCTCTCCGCCCCGGCCCAGCAGGTGCTGGACGGCCAGGCGCCCGCGCCGTCATCGGGCGC
The DNA here is from genome assembly GCA_035656795.1 of Phenylobacterium sp. Lineage (GTDB taxonomy): Bacteria > Pseudomonadota > Alphaproteobacteria > Caulobacterales > Caulobacteraceae > Phenylobacterium. The sequence goes on from DASRRU010000214.1 coordinate 2,740, forward strand.
CGCGCCGACTGCGTCCAGCGCGACCGCGGCCCCGGCCGTCTCCAGGCCGACCCAGGATCAGATCACCGCCGCCGTCGCCGCGCTCAACGACACCACCGGCAAGACCTCGGTCGGCGACCAGATGAACGCCTACGCCCTGCTGACCAACGGGCTGGCCAAAGGCCAGGTGCTGCTCGACAATCGCCTGCCGCCGGCGACCCCGCCGCCTGGCGGGATGCTGACCGAATCCGATGCTCAGGCGGCGCTGACTTCGGCCTTCTCACAGCGCGTGGCCAAGGTGGTGGCCACGGTCGACAGCCAGCGGGACCCGGCCGCCAAGGACGACGGCACCGATCCGACCACCTTCACCGGCGCGGCGGCCACCGCCTTCAACGCGCTCTCGGCGGACGACCAGCAGATCTATGTGGCGGCCAAGTCCCTGAGCAAGAGCCTCGGCGCGCCGGACGATCCGGCCGCGACGCCGCCGGCCGGCTATTCGCCTGCGGATGTGAAGGCCCTGACCGACGCGCTCGCCAAGGTGGACGACACCTCCGGCGGGGTGATGGCCCAGGACCAGGCCGCGGCGATGGATCTGCTCAACAAGTACGCAGCCGCCGGCGCCGGTCCAGCCGGCCAGGCGGTGGCGATGAACGCCCAGGCGTCGCCCTTCGCCGCCCACCAAGCGCAGACCCAGACGCTGGTTGAGAAGTACCTCAACCCCAATGCGGACCCCTATCGGCAGATGCTGGACAACCTGAACAAGCTCTCGCCGGAGGACCAGGCCACCTATTTCAGCACCAAGAGCAAGGACGCCGGCGGCGCGGTCCTCTTCGCCTCGCTGGGCAGCCTGAAGGACAACCTGACCACCCGCGAGACCATGCTGACGCTCTACAACCAGGTGACCCAGGCCTATGGGGTCGGCGACCTGACCCAGCTCAAGACCGTGGCCCAGAAGAACAATCCCGCGCTGCAGAAGCTCGAGAGCCTGTTCCGCGCGGACCAGGGCAGCGACGCCTGGACGGCCCAGGTCCAGGACTTCCTGAGCCACACGACCATGGCCGACCTGGGCCTCGCGCCCGTGCAGGACAACGGCGATCCTGACATGCAAAAGGCCATGGAGACGCTGAAGGCGGTGCTGAGCGACGCCAAGGACTTCTCGACCGCAATCAAGAGCGGCAAGATGCAGACCTGGGCGCCGATCACCGAGGCCAAGAAGGCCACGGACAGGGTCAAGGCGGCGGCCGACCCGCTGGCCGCGGCCAAGGCCGAAGCGGGGATCACCGACGCCGCCCCGACGGGCTCGGGGGCTTACGCGCCGCAATAGGGCGCCGCGACTTGCGGTTGTGAGGCGCGGGGCGCAACCTCTGTGAAAATCGGGGGGATGTTCCATGAAGTCGATGCTGTTCGCGGCCCTGGCCGCCGCCGTGATCCTGCCTGCCGCGACCGCCCTGGCCGACCCGGCGGGTGAGGCGCTGGAGGCCAAGGCCGACGCCTGCATCCGCGCCCAGGCGCCCCAGGTCAGCGCCATTACGCCCAGCCCGAACGAGGCCGTGACCTTCCTGGTCGATGGCCTTTGCGGCGTCGAGATCCAGCGGGCCGAGACCTACAACAGCAATCAGCGCGTCCTGGCCCAATGGCAGGCCACCATGCAGGCCGCGGCCCTGGCCAACGTGAGCGTCGACCCGGCGAGCGGCGAACTGAAGAGCCCGCCAGGTTTCTCGCCGCCGCTGAACACCTCGTCGATGATGTTGAGCACGCTCCGCAACATCACCAACCCCCGCGCCCACTACCGCGCGCTGGCGGCGCAGGCGGTCTTGGCGGCGAAGGCTGGGGCGCGGCGGTAGGCGCGCGCGCCCCTTTTCCCCTCAATGCGGAAAGGGTTGGGGATTGGGGTGAGTGTCTTGCGGTCCGGCGAGGACCTCTGAAAAGTATGCCGTAGGGCCACCGCCAAGCGTCTGCTTCCGACCTTAGCGGACCGATCCACACGCCCACCGCCCTACCTCACCGCCGCCCTTACCCCCTCGATCATCGCGTTCCGCGCGGCGCTGAGTTCCTTGCCCGTCGCCGCGGGCCAGGCGGCGTTCTGGACGATGATCAGGTGCTCTTTCGGAAAGGTCGTGATCGACTGGCCGAAGATTCCGACGGCCTCGTAGGAGCCGTTGGGGCGGATCCACCAAAAGTAGCCGTAGCCGGCGGGCGCGGGCGTGCCGTTATCGATCTCGCGCTTCGTCGCGTCGGCGACCCAGCCGGCGGGGACGATCTGCTTGCCCTCCGCCGCGCCGCCGCCAGCGATGAACAGGCCCACGCGGGCGTAGTCGCGCAGGGTCATGGAGATGCCCGTGCCGCCGCGCTCCTGGCCGCCGGGGTCGGTCATCCAGACGGAGTCTTGCTCCATGCCGTAGGGCTTCCAGATCTTTTCCGAGGCGTACTGCGCCAGGCCCTCGCCGGTCGCCTTGGACACCAGCACGCCCACCAGGTCGGTCTCGCCGGTGTTGTAGTTCCAGGTGGTCCCCGGCTCATGCGCGCGGGGCAGCTTGCGCAGGTAGCTGACCATCGGGTTGACGCCCGCCTCGGTCACTGAGCCGCCGGCCCGGGCTACGTCGGACTTGGGATCGGTGTAGTCCTCGTTCCACTTCACGCCGGAGCTCATCATCAGCATCTGGCGGACGGTGACGCCCTCATAGGCGCTTCCCTTGAGGTCGGGGACGTAGCGGGTGATGGGGTCGTTGATCGACCTGATCTTGCCGTCTTGGATCGCGGCGCCCACCAGGGTCGAGGTCACCGACTTGGCCACCGAGAACGAGGTCCAGCGGTCGGCGGGCTTGCGGCCCAGCGCGTACGTCTCCAGCACGATCTGGCCGTCCTTCAGGACCAGCAGGCCGGAGACCCGGTAGGCCTTCATGTAGTCGTCGACGGTCCAGGTCTTGCCGTCGTAGGCGAAGGTCGGGGCGATCTGGTGGGCCGCGACCGGCAGGGGATGCACCTTGGCGCCGCGCTTGATCGTGGTGGTCTTGAAGATGTGCTCGATGTCGCGGAAGCCCTTGGCCTGCTTCTCGCCGCGCCAGTCGAGGATCGAGGCGATGGCCTTGGGCTGGCCGGGGTCGAGTGAGACCTGGGCATGGGCCGCGGTCGCGATCCCAAGCGCCGCCGTCAGCGCCAGCCCAATGATCTTCCGCATCGCGCCTACTCCCGAACTCTGCGCGCCCCTAAAGCGCGTTCCCGGCCGGCTCGCAAGCCGCTCCGCAGCCGGTGGGATGTCCACGAACCACACGAACGCGTCTCGTGTTGAGAGAGGCCCGCGGAGCGGGCGCCTTCCGATTGGCGCCACGGATTGCACAGATCGCACGGATGGGCGCCGGCCCTATCCGTGAAATTCGTGTGATCCGTGGTTGGAATGAACTGAGCCTCCGCTCGCGCGGGGTCTCGGAAGCCAACGCGTGCGTGTGGTTCGTGGATATTCGCCAGCGCCGCGGCTCAACGATGAGGTTCCGTTCTGGACGCTGACACGCTAGGCGGAATGCATGGCCGAGTTCGATTTCGATGCGGTGGTGGTGGGCGCGGGCGCGGTGGGGCTGGCGTGCGGCTACGCCCTGACGAAGCGCGGGCTGACAGTGGCGGTGCTGGAGAAGGAGGCCGCCATCGGCCAGGGCGTCTCCTCGCGCAATTCGGAGGTGGTGCACGGGGGGCTCTATTATCCGACCGGCTCACTGAAGGCGCAGCTGTGCGTGCAGGGGCGGCGCGCGCTCTACGCCTTCTGCGATGCGCACCATGTGGACTACGACCGCTGCGGCAAGCTGGTGGTGGCGACGGAGCCGGAAGACGAGGCGCGGCTCGCCGGTATTCTGGAACAGGCCCGCACCAATGACGTCGAGGGCATGGAGCAGATCAGCGCCGCCCAGGCCGTGGCGATGGAGCCGGAGTTGAAGTGCTACGGCGCGCTGATTTCGCCCCAGAGCGGGGTGTTCGACAGCCACGGCTACATGCTGGCCCTGGAGGGCGAGATCGGGGCCGGCGGCGGGACCGTGGTGACGTCGACGCTCTTCGAGGGTGCGACGCCGCTGGAAGGCGGCGGTTTCTCGGTGCGGGCGGGGGGCGAGGAGCCGGCGACCCTGACCTGCCGCTACCTGGTCACGGCGCCCGGCCTGTCGGCGCAGGACGTGGCGGCTTCGATCGAGGGCTTCCCGGCCGCGGAGATCCCCAAGGGCCACTACGGCAAGGGCATGTACTTCCGCCTGGTGGGCAAGGCGCCGTTCTCGCGGCTGATCTATCCGCCGCCGATCCATGGCGCGCTGGGCACCCACTACCGCCGTGACCTGGGCGGCCAGGCGGTGTTCGGGCCGAACCTGACCTATGTGAAGACCCTCGACTACAGCGTCGACCCGGCCATGCGCGGCGAGTTCGCTGCCTATATCCGCAAGTTCTGGCCGGCCGTACCGGAAGAGGCGCTCAGCCCCGACTACGCCGGCATCCGGCCCAAGCTGCACGGCCCGGACGAGTCGCAACCCGACTTCCGAATCGACGACGCGACGGCGCACAAGCTGCCCGGCCTCGTCGCCCTGTTCGGCATCGAAAGCCCGGGCCTCACCTCGTCCCTGGCGCTGGGCGAAGAGGTGGCGGGCAGGCTGGGACTATAGCGAACTGGCTGCGCTTTCGCTGAATGGGAAGGGAAGGTTCCACCTGCGCCTTGCGCATAGCGCCGCAGCGGGCCAGATGGACGCTTCATTTCCTGGAGAGTCTTGGCATGGCGTGGCGTGGAATTGTCGTTGGCGCGACACTCTTTGCGGTGAGCGCCGCGCCCACCGCCTACGCCCAGACGGCGCCGCCGCACTACGATCCGCTGAAGACCTTCGCGCCGCTGACGCTGCCGGCGGCGCCCAGCACGATCCGCACTGGCTCCGGGACGCCGGGCCCCGCCTACTGGCAGAACCGCGCGGACTTCAACATCGACGCCCAGATCGATACGACGGCGCATGTGCTCTCCGGCGAGGAGACCATCACCTATACGAACAACAGCCCGGAGGAGCTTGGCTTCCTCTGGATCCAGCTCGACCAGAACCTCTATCGCCAGGGCAGCCGCGGCTACGCCATGTCGGGCGGCCGCCGCGTCGACCCGAAGCAGTCCACCGAGGGCTATGTCATCGATGCGGTGAGCGTGAGCGGCAAGGCGCTGAACACCGTGGTCAACGACACCCGCATGCGCATCGACCTGCCGTCGGCGGTGAAGGGCGGCGGCGGCCAGGTGAAGGTGCGGATCAAGTACCATTTCCTGATCCCCGGCCTGTTCGGCGGTCGGATGGCCTGGGACAAGAACAAGTCCGGCGACATCTACGACCTGGCCCAGTGGTATCCGCGCCTGCAGGTGTTCGACGACGTGCGTGGCTGGGACACGCTGCCCTACCTCGCCAATGAGTTTTACCTGGAATACGGCAACTTCGACTACGCCGTGACTGTGCCGGCCGACATGCTGGTGGCCGGCTCCGGGGCGCTGGTGAACGCCGGCGAGGTGCTGACGCCTGAGCAGCGCGCCCGCTTCGACCGCGCCAAGGCCAGCGACAAGACGGTGCTCATCCGCACGCCGGAAGAGGTGGCCGCCACCCCGCCCCCGAAGGGGGCCACCAAGACCTGGCGCTTCCACATGGACAGCACGCGCGACGTGGCGTTCACCGCCAGCCGGTCCTTCGTCTGGGACGCCGCGCGGATCAACCTGCCCGACGGCAAGACCGCGGTGGCCCAGTCGGTCTATCCGCCGGAAAGCGTCGGCGAGAACGGCTGGAGCCGGTCGACCGAATACATGAAGGACGCCGTCGAGCGGTTCTCCAAGCGCTGGTATCCCTACCCCTGGCCGAACGCGATCAACGTCGCAGGCCCGGCCACCGGCATGGAATATCCGGGCATCGTCTTCGACGGCATCGACGACAAGGCCAAGACCCTGTTCTTCATCTCCGCCCACGAAATCGGACACTCGTGGTTCCCGATGATCGTCGGCTCCGACGAACGCCGCGACGCCTGGATGGATGAGGGGATCAACACCTTCGTCGATGTCTACGAGTCCGACGATTTCGCGAACGGGCTCTATGGGCCAAAGCGCGACGCCGAATATGCGCCCGCCGCCGCCGGCACGCCCGCCGACCAGATCGCCGAACTGATCAAGGATCCTGAGGCGCCGGTGATCCTCAGCCGCGCCGACACCATCCGCGAGAAGTACCGCCACCCGGTGACCTATTTCAAAGCCGCCTTCGGCCTGACCCTGCTGCGGGAGGATATCATGGGCCCCGAGCGGTTCGACCCGGCGTTCCGCAAGTACATCGCCGACTGGGCCTTCAAGCACCCCAAGCCCAGCGACTTCTTCCGCGAGATGGAGAGCGCCGGCGGCGAGGATCTCAGCTATTTCTGGCGCGGCTATTTCCTCAACAACTGGTCGCACGACATGGCGGTCACCGACGTGAAGTACGTCGACGGCGATCCGGGCAAGGGGGCTCAGGTGACGGTGCAGAACCTCGGCCAGCTGGTCCTGCCGGCGACGCTGCGGGTGACCTACAAGAACGGCCAGAAGCGCGACATCCGCGTGGCGGTGGAGACCTGGATGCAGTCCGGGACCCACGTCTTCGGGCTGGAAGGCGCCGGCGCCATCGCCGATGTCACCATCGACCCCGACCATCGCCTGCCCGACGCCGACCGGTCGAACAACAGCTTCACGCCTCAGTGAGGGACGCCGCGCCATGATCAAGAACCGCATCACCGAGCTGCTGGGCGTGCAGCACCCGATCGTCCAGGCGCCGATGGGCTGGATCGCCCGCGCGCAACTGGCTTCGGCGGTGTCGAACGCCGGCGGGCTGGGGGTCATCGAGACCTCCTCCGGCCGCCTCGACGAGGTGCGCGAAGAGGTCAAGAAGATGCAGGGCCTGACCGACAAGCCCTGGGGCATCAATGTCGCACAGGCCTTCGTGCGCGACCCCGACATCGTGCAGTTCGTCGCCGACCAGGGCGTCAAGTTCGTCACCACCTCGGCCGGCGATCCCAACCGCTACTGCGAGGCGCTGAAGGGCAAGGGGCTGACGGTGTTCCACGTTGTGCCGTCGCTGGCCGCGGCGATGAAGGCCATCGAGGCCGGCGTCGACGGCCTGGTGGTCGAGGGCGGTGAGGGCGGCGGCTTCAAGAACAGCCGCGACGTGGCGACCATGGTGCTCTTGCCGCTGGTCTGCTCGAAGGTCGGCGTGCCGGTGATCGCCGCCGGCGGCATCACCGACGGGCGCACCATGGCCGCGGCTTTCGCCCTGGGGGCCGAGGGCGTGCAGATGGGCACCCGCATGGTCTCCGCCGCCGAGAGCCCGGTGCACCAGAACTGGAAGGACATGATCGTGGGCGCCAAGGAGACCGACACGGTCTTCCTCAACCGCTTCGGCCCCGGGCCGGCGCTGCGGGCGCTCCGCACCGAAAAGACCACCGAGTACGAGAAGACCCCGCCCGAGAACATCATGGGCGAGTTCGGCCGTGCGCTCGACCTCTACTTCGGTGGCGACATGGAGGCCTCGATCGCGCTGTCCGGCCAGGTCGCCGGGCGGATCGACAGCGTCAAGCCGGTGGCCCAGATCATCCGCGAGACGGTGGAGGAGTTCGAGGCCGTGATCGCCGAGATCGGGGCGAAGTACGGGGTGACGCCAGCTTAGCCCACACCCCGCTCATCCCGGCGCAAGCCGGGATCCATAGGGCGGTTGGTCAGCGCTCCAAGGGCATGCCTGAGGCTCAGCTTGGGTCCCGGCGTTCGCCGGGACATTCGGAGTTTGGGTTGAGCTTCAGACCCTCCCCACCACACTCTCGAGCGCCTCGCCGGGGCTGCATCCTTCCAGGTGGATGCGGGACCACATGGCGAAGAACAGCAGGGGCCAACGGACGCCATCCCCGCCGGCCTTGAAGGCTTCGGCGGCGTCGGGTTTCACGCGGCGCACGGCGTCGATCTGGCCGAGGCGCTGGGCGATATCGGCGGCGCGCGGTGCGATCCAGGTCTCCACCGGGACGGTGAAGCCCTGCTTGCGGGCCCAGGGCTCGGCGGCGGGGCAGGCGCGCTCCAGCCATTTGCGCAACAGCCATTTGCCGTAGCGGCCGCGCACCTTGAACCGGTCGGGGAGCGGGAACGCGAAGGCGGCCACCTCGGGGTCCAGGAACGGCGTGCGGCCTTCCAGGCCATGAGCCATCAGGCAGCGGTCGAGCTTGAGCAGCAGGTCGTTGGGCAGCCAGGTGGCGATGTCGGCCCACTGGGCCTGCTGCAGGCGGGTAAGGCCCGGTGGGCCCTTGGCCTCCGCGCGCCAGCGGGCGAGCGCGGCGGGGTCCGCGCCGCGGGGCTCCGCGGGCCGACCGCCCAGCCAGGCGGGGCGCAGCGCGCGGCGATAGCGGCCATAGCCCCCGAACAGCTCGTCGCCGCCTTCGCCGGTCAGCACGACGGTCAGCGTGCCCTTGGCGGCCTCCGCCAGCTTGTAGGTCGGAAGCGTCGCATAGTCGGCGGTGGGATCGTCCAGCGCCCAGGCGACCTCAGGCGCAATGCGCCAGAAGTCGGCCTCGCCGAAGGTCGTCTCGCGCCAGTCGAGGTTGAGCGCCCGGGCCACCCGCTCGGCCTGCGCCCGCTCGTCGGCGGCCCCGGCCGCGTCGAAGCCGCAGGTGAAGGCTGTGACGGGGCGCTCGTTCAGCCGCGCCATCAGAGTGGCGATAGCGGCGGAGTCGATGCCGCCGGAGAGGAACAGGCCGTAGGGGACGTCGGAACGCTGGTGCACACGGACGGAGTCTTCGAGGATCCGATCCAGTTCGTCCAACAATCCCCGCTCATCCCGGCGAAAGCCGGGATCCATAGGGCGTTCACGCGTTGGCGGTGCGACGGCCTGGTTCCGGGACGGAGCTTGGATCCCGGCTTTCGCCGGGATGAGCGGTGTTTTTGAATGCCATCCCTGCCGCCAGTTGCTGACGATCCGCCCGTCGCGGACCTCGACGACTTCGCCGGGTACTAGGCGGCGGAGGCCCTGAAAGAGGGTGCGGGCGCCTAGCGTGTAGTTGAAGGCAAGGAGTTCCTTCGCGGGCTCGGGATCGAGCGCGGTCTGCATTAGGCCGGCCTTGAGAAAGGCCCGGGGCTCAGAGGCGAAGGCCAGGCCGCCACCATGCTCCATGATGTAGAGCGGCTTGATGCCGAAGGGGTCGCGGGCGAGCCAGGCGCGGCCGTCGGCGCCGATCAGTCAGAACGCGTACATGCCCCGCAGACGGGCGAAGGCCTTCTCACCCTCGCGGGCATAGAGGCAAAGCAGGGGTTCGAAATCGGAGCCGGTGGAGAGAACGTCCGTAAGCTGATGATCGCGCGCCAACTCGACGTAGTTGTAGATCTCGCCGTTGCCGATGACCGTCGAGCCGGCGGCGTGCATCGGCTGCCAGCCGCCCTCCAGGTCGATGATCGACAGGCGCGCGTGGGCGAAGGCCGCGCCGGGGATTTCCTCGACGCGGACGCCGTCGGGGCCGCGATGGGTCAGGGCCGCGATCATCTCGGCCGCGCGCGCGTCCGCGCCTCCGACTTGCCCCGCAATGCCACACATCTACGCGGCCCCGTAGTCGGCGAAGAGCGTCTGCCACTGGGCCACGACCGCCTCTTCGGAGAATTCGGCGGCCACGCGG
>DASRRU010000215.1:0-7676 GCA_035656795.1 Phenylobacterium sp.
CTCCTCGCTGCAGCCCCTGCTGCCGGTGCTGGAAGCGGTGGTCCAGTCGGGCCGTCCGCTGCTGATCATCGCCGAGGACGTCGAAGGCGAAGCCCTGGCCACCCTGGTGGTCAACAAGCTGCGCGGCGGCCTGCGGGTCGCAGCGGTCAAGGCGCCGGGCTTCGGCGATCGCCGCAAGGCCATGCTGGAAGACATCGCCATCCTCTGCGGCGGCCAGCTGATCAGCGAAGACCTGGGCATCAAGCTCGAGAACGTCACCCTCGACATGCTGGGCAAGGCCAAGAAGGTCACCATCACCAAGGACGACACCACCATCGTGGACGGCTCGGGTGAGAAGTCGGGCATCGAAGGCCGTATCTCGCAGATCAAGAAGCAGATCGAGGACACCACCTCGGACTACGACAAGGAAAAGCTGCAAGAGCGTCTGGCCAAGCTGGCCGGCGGTGTTGCGGTGGTCCGCGTCGGCGGCTCGACCGAAGTCGAAGTGAAGGAAAAGAAGGACCGCGTCGACGACGCCCTCAACGCGACCCGCGCGGCCGTGGAAGAAGGCATCGTCCCCGGCGGCGGCGTCTGCCTGCTGAAGGCCTCCAAGGTTCTGGACGGCTTCAAGGGCGACAATGACGACCAGGAAGCCGGCGTCGCCATCGTGCGCCGCGCCCTGCAGGCCCCGATCCGCCAGATCGCCGAAAACGCCGGCGTCGAAGGCTCGATCGTGGTCGGCAAGGTCCTGGAGAACGCCTCCCCGACCTTCGGCTTCAACGCCCAGACCGAAGAATATGTGGACATGGTCACGGCCGGCGTCATCGACCCGGCCAAGGTGGTCCGCACCGCTCTGCAGGACGCGGCCTCGGTCGCCGGCCTGATGATCACCACGGAAGCCGCGATCGTCGAAGCCCCCAAGAAGGGCGGCGGCGGCGGTGGCATGCCCGGCGGCGGCGGCATGGGCGGCATGGGCGACATGGACTTCTAGTCCACGAACTCAGTGCTTTGAGATTGAGGGCGGGATCGAAAGGTCCCGCCCTTTTTCTTTGCCCCATCCTCCGCTCATCCCGGCTTTCGCCGGGATGAGCGGGATGAAATGATGGCCTCGCCAGCAACCCTAGAGGACCTGCCCATGCCCCTGCTGTCGGACCTGAAGGTGGTGGAGTGGTCCACCTGGATCGCAGGTCCCGGCTGCGCGGCGGTGATGGCCGACTGGGGCGCTTCGGTGATCAAGATCGAGAGCGCCGCCGGCGACGCCACGCGCACCTTCTGGCCGGACACCGCCGAATGCCCCGGCAACCCGATCTTCTCAAACGAAAACCGCGGCAAGCGCGGCGTGGTGCTGGACGTGGGCAAGCCTGAGGGCCGCGCCGCCCTGATCGCCATCCTGCGCGACGCCGACGTCTTCATCACCAATGTGCGGCCCGGCGCGTTGAAGCGGGCGCGGCTGGACTACGACAGCGTCAAGGACGAGCTGCCCCGGCTGATCTACGCCAACGTCACCGGCTATGGCCTGACCGGCCCTGACGCCGACACGCCGGCCTTCGACCTGACCGGCTTCTGGAACCGCAGCGGCGTGGCCTCGGCGATCAACCCGCCGGATCGCGAGCCGATCGGGTCGCGCCCGGGCTTCGGCGACCACGTGACGGCGCTGGCGACGCTGTCGGGGGTGCTGGCGGCCCTGCATGAGCGTGACCGCACCGGGCAGGGCCGCCAGGTGGAGACCGCTCTGATGCGGGTCGGCGCCTATGCCCTGGGCTGGGACCTTTCGATCAAGCTGCGCAACGGCGAGGCCCTGACCGCCCAGCCACGGCACACCCGGCCGGGCGCCATCGCGGGTTACTTCCGCACCCGGGATGACCGCTGGATCTGCGTCTCCCAGCGCGGGGCCAACGACTTCCCGCAGATGATGCGCGCCGTCGGCCGCCCCGAGCTGATCGACGAACCGCGTTGTGCCGCGCCCATCGTCGACATGGCGGTGGTGCACGAGATCCGCAGCATCCTCGACGAAGTGTTCGAGGCCCTGACGCTGGCGGAGGCCTGCGAGCTGATGCGGACGACCGACATCATCTTCGCCCCCATGGCCACCCTGGATGACTACATCGAGGACCCGCAGGCGCACGAGGCCGGCTGTTTCGTCGACACGCCCGACGGCTGGGGCGGCAGCTTCAAGGCGCCGGCCGCGCCGGTGCGCTTCCCCGCCACGCCGACCGGCCCGGCCGGGCCCGCGCCCAAGCTCGGCGAGCACACCCGCCAGGTGCTGGCCGAGGCCGGCTATGACGCCGCCGCGGTCGAGGCCCTGATCACATCAGGCGCCGCCAGCTAGCGGCGGTATTCGCGCCGGTCGTCGCGCAGCAGCATGCCGCCGATCCAGCTGGAGATCCCGGTGACGATCGCCGCGAGAACGCCGGCGACCAGGCCGCCGACGTGGAAGCCGGGGACCAGCATGGAGACCAGCCCGATCATCGCGGCGTTCACGATCAGCAGGAACAGGCCCAGAGTGATGATCGTCAGCGGTAGCGTCAGGATGGTGATCACCGGCCGCACGAAGGCGTTGACGACCCCCAGCAGGGCGGCGGCGAGGATCAGGGCGGTGGTGTCGCGCACATAGATCCCCGGGACCAGCTTTGAGGCGATCCACAGGCCGAGGGCGCCGAAGATGACACGGACGATGAATTTGGCGAGCATGGGGCTTCCCATTTGTCGTTAAGCTTGCCGACTAGAGCCGGTCTGCGCTGACTAGGGAAGGGTTTCGCACCCGACACGCCCCCGGCGCATTTTGGCCGCAGCGGCGCGGTCTAGGTGGCGTAACATCACTTTTCGAGAGGCCATATGATCCGACGTCTCCTGCTAACGGCGCTCCTGCTGAGTATGAGCGCCTGCGCCTTGGATCAGCCGCGCCACGGACCGGGGAGCCATGGCGGCCCCGGGGGTTCGGAGGCCGTGGGCCGTCCACCGGTGCGCGTGAAGCTGTTCATCAGCCCGTCCGGCGAGCCGTTCCGTGGCGACGACGGCCTGGGCCGCTGGATCGCCCAGGTGGACACCAACCACGACGGGGCGATCACGTTGGAGGAATTTCGCGCCGACGCGCTCCACTCCTTCAAGGTGCTCGACACCAATGGCGATGGCGTGATCGACGGCTTCGAGACGCAGGCCTACGAGCGCAACATCGTCCCCGAGATCGGCGTCATGGCGTTTGACGAGGGGCCTGAGCCCGGCGCCGCCAAACGCTCCGGCGGAGGGGCTCCTGGCGGCGGGGGCGGCGGCAGGCGCGGCGGCGGCATGGGTGGTGGTGGAGGCGGCATGGGCGGCGGCCGCGGCGGCGGGAGCGGCCCGGCCCAGACGCTGGCGGATCAGGCCAACAAGCCGATCAAGGGCGCCGGCCGCGACGGCGCGGCGCGCTATTCCCTGTTGAACGAACCCGAACCCATCGCCGCGGCCGACGCCGACCTCGACGGCAAGGTCACCCTCGCCGAATGGATGGCCATGACCGACCGCCGCTTCGCCAAGCTGGACCACATGAAGACCGGCCGTCTGACCCGCGAAAGCCTCACCACGATCCAGCCCAAGGACCAGAAAGATCAGGAGAAGACCCCGCCCAAGCCGTAGAGCGCAGGTCGCGGCGTGGTTTCAGAAACCTCCCCCGCGCCGTGGGCGGAGGGGGACCACGAAGTGGTGGAGGGGCGCCGACGACGCACCGAGTCCGCCGCACGGCCCCAACGCCGCCTCCGTCGCGTTCGCGGCGCCTCCCCCGCACGCTGCCGCTACAGGGGAGGAGCGGGCTGCTCGAACCCTCGGTGTCTAGCTGACCAGCGCTTCCACCGAAGGCACCGTCTCGCTCAGCCGCCCGCCGATGCGGATCGGCTCGACGCGGCGGGCGAGGCCCGTGGCGTTGTCGGTCTCCACAAAAACTCCGCAGACCGTCGCCGGGCCTTCCGCGGGCCGATAGCGGCCGCCGGAGATGCGGGTGGTGAAGCGCCGCAGGGGCTCTTCCTTCTGGTTGCCGATCACGCTGTCGTAGTCGGCGCAGGCCCCGGCGTCGGTCTGGTAAGCCGTGCCGCCGGTGAGGATCTGGCAGTCTGCGGTCGGCACGTGGGTGTGGGTGCCCACCACCAGGCTGGCGCGGCCGTCGCAGAAGTGGCCCATGGCCATCTTCTCCGAGGTGGCCTCGGCGTGGATGTCGACCACGATGGCGTCGGCCACCGCGCCCAGGGGGCAGGCCTCCAGCTCCTTATCGACGGCGGCGAACGGGTCGTCGAGCGAGTCCATATGCACCCGGCCCAGCAGGTTGATCACCAGGATCTGCTTGCCGCCGGCGGTCTCGCACAGCTGGGCCCCGCGACCCGGCGCGTCGGAAAAGGCGGAATAGTTCAGCGGCCGGATCAGCCGGGGCTCGCGCACGATGTAGGTCAGCGCCTCCTTCTGGTCCCAGGAGTGGTTGCCCAGCGTCAGCGCATCGGCCCCGGCCTCGAACAGCTCGCGCGCCGTGGACTCGGTGATGCCGAACCCCGCCGCGGCGTTCTCGGCGTTGACGATCACGAAATCCAGGCCAAGCCGCTTGCGCAAGGCCGGCAGGTGGTCGGCCAGGCCGTCGCGGCCAGAGCGCCCGACCACGTCTCCAAAGAAGGCAATTCTCATCGCTTCTCTCTAGCGACTTCGATGAAGGCCGTCTCCGTCACGATGGCGTCGAGGCGCTGGTCGTGGGCGTCGGTCGGCGTTTCGGCGACCTCCTGGCCTGCAAACGCCACGCCGAGCACGAAAACCGGGCGCTCCCGTCGAAGTTTCGCCAGCGTACGGTCGTAGTGGCCGCCGCCCTGGCCCAGCCGCCCGCCATGCCGGTCGAAGGCCAGCACGGGCGTCAGCAGCAGGTTCGGCAGCACCTCGGGCGCCGAAGGCAACGGGGCAGGGATGCCGCAGGCGTCCGGCTTCAGGGGATCCCCGGGCCGCCACAGCCTGAACTGCAGCGCCGAGGTCTTGTCCACCGCCACCGGCAGCGCGGCCTGGGCCCCGCCCGCGTTCAGGTCGAGGATGGCCTGGAGGATGGGACCCGGATCGAGCTCAGTCCCCTGGGCGCAATAGGCGCCCACGATGCTGAAGCGGCTGAAGCGCGAGACCGGCAGCTTGAGGGCGGCGCGGCGGGCCGCGTCCGGCGTCTCGTCGAGCAGCTTGCGGCGCAAGGCCCGCATCCGGGTGCGCAACGCCTTCTTGTCGAGCGGCTGGTTCACGCCCCGATCCTACACGCAAAGGAATGACTTAAGGCAAAGGTGGCGGCGCCGCGAGAACCGTGAAGGACTGTTTCATTCCCTCGACCTGGTAGACCAGGTGGGCGCCGTGTGCCCGGGACCACGATCCCGGCCAGGGACAGCTCCCTAAGAGTGAATTAAGGTCGCTGGAATATGTCGCCTTCGACGAGGGCCGCAGCAGACCCGCCGTTGGCCAATGTAGGCGTGCGGGCCCCGGTTCTCAAGCGACATCCCCGCGCGCGCTGCGCGCCGGGTGGGAGGAAGCTAAGCCTCTTCCGTCGCCAGCTTCTCGATTCGCTTGGCCGCACTGTCCAGGGCCAGGACCGCCCGGGTTTCGATGCGGGAGCGGTCGGACTGCAGGCGGGCGACCTCGGCCTGCAGGCTCGCAAGGCGCCCGCGGGCGTCGGACAGTTCGTCGGCAAGCAGCAGGGCGCCCATCAGGAACAGGCGCGTGTCGCCGAGTTGCCCCATGTCCTGGCCGACCTGGCGGACCTGGTGGTCGAACATCTTGGCCAGCTCCGTGAGGTGGGCTTCCTGGCCGTCCTCGCAGCCGACCGCATAGGGCCTTCCGTTCACCTCGACGCTGATCTGGGCCATCGCTAGTGCTCCGTCGGGAAGGCGGGCGGCGCCGAAGGCGGTGGGGCCGAACCGTTGAGCGCGGCGCGGATCTCGACGATCGCGCGGCCCAGCGCCGCGGAGGCCTCGGCGCCGGCGGCCTCCAGCTCGCGCTCGCGGGCGCGGGCCTCGTCCAGCTGAGACGCCAGGTTGGCGCGGTCCTGGTCGAACAGGCCGCCGACCGCATCGCCCGCGGTCTTCAGCCGCTTCGCCAGCCGCTGCTCCAGGACATGCACCGCCTGCTCCAGCCGCCGGGCCGCCAGGTCCAGGGCGTTGTCACCGCCGCTCATCGCGATCCTCCTCGAGGCCCCTATCTATAGACCTGCGTCGGCCGCCTTCGAAAGCGCCGATCCTCCCCCAGCGCGAAGCGCGGCAGGGGAGGTGTCGGCGAAGCCGACGGAGGGGGTTTCATCCATAGCGCGTGGAGATGCCCCCCTTCACCCGGCTTTGCCGGGAGCTTCCCCTGAAGGGGAGCGTCTTGGCTTTCCTTGACCCTCGGCCCCCCGCATGCGACCCCGCGCGCCAATCCTTAAACGCCGGACCACTCGACGCCCATGCCCGCGCCCCTTCAGACCATGGCCAACGCCATCCGCGCCCTCTCGATGGACGCCGTGCACAGAGCGAAATCCGGGCACCAGGGCATGCCGATGGGCATGGCCGACGTGGCCACCGTGCTGTTCACGAAATTTCTCAAGTACGACGCCAGCCGGCCGGACTGGGCCGACCGCGACCGCTTCGTGCTGTCGGCCGGCCACGGCTCGATGCTGCTCTACAGCCTCCTGCACCTTACCGGGGTGAAGGCGGTGACCATGGAGCAGATCCGCAATTTCCGGCAGCTCGGCTCCAATACGCCGGGCCACCCGGAGTACGGCCATACGCCGGGCGTGGAAACCACCACCGGGCCGCTGGGCCAGGGGCTGGCCACGGCAGTCGGCATGGCCATGGCCGAGCGGCACGTGGCCGCGCGTTTCGGCGACGCCTTGGTTGATCACCGCACCTGGGTGGTGGCCGGCGACGGCTGCCTGATGGAAGGCGTCAGCCACGAGGCGATCAGCTTGGCGGGCCGCTTCAAGCTCTCCAAGCTGACGGTGCTGTTCGACGACAACAACACCACCATCGACGGCGAGGCGACGATCTCCGAGACCGGCGACCAGCTGGCCCGCTTCAAGGCCGCCGGCTGGGCGGTTAAGGCGGTCGACGGCCACGACTTCGCGAAGATCGCCGCGGCCCTGCGCTGGGCGACCCGGCAGGACCGGCCCTCGCTGATCGCCTGCAAGACCAAGATCTCCAAGGGCGCGGGGCCCAAGGAAGGCGATCCCCACAGCCACGGCTACACCCTGTTCGACCCGGAAATCGCCGCCGCGCGCGCGGCCATGGGCTGGACCGCCGAGCCCTTCACCGTGCCCGACGAGGTGCTGAAGCCC
This sequence comes from Phenylobacterium sp., assembly GCA_035656795.1. GTDB lineage: Bacteria > Pseudomonadota > Alphaproteobacteria > Caulobacterales > Caulobacteraceae > Phenylobacterium. The sequence goes on from DASRRU010000215.1 coordinate 7,265, forward strand.
TGGCGCGCCGCCGGCCGCCGCGGCGCCAAGGTCCGCAAGGCCTGGGAAGCCGCGCTCGCCGGCTCGGACCAGCGCGGCGAGTTCGAGCGCGCCATGGCCGGCGACCTGCCCGCGGGCGCCTATGAGGCCATCGACGCCCACATCGCCAGGGCCGAGGCCGAGAAGCCCGCCGCCGCCACCCGCCAGCACTCCGGCGCGGCGCTCGCCGAACTGATCCCGGCGATCCCGGAGATGGTCGGCGGCTCGGCGGACCTGACCGGCTCCAACAACACCATCGTCAAAGGCATGGGGACCTTTGATCTGCCGGACTTCGCCGGCCGCTACGTGCATTACGGCGTGCGCGAGTTCGGGATGGCGGCGGCCATGAACGGCATGGCGCTGCACGGGGGCGTTATCCCCTATTCCGGAACCT
>DASRRU010000216.1:0-3024 GCA_035656795.1 Phenylobacterium sp.
AACTAGCTAATCAGACGCGGGCCGCTCCAATGGCGATAAATCTTTCCCCCGAAGGGCACATTCGGTATTAGCTCAAGTTTCCCTGAGTTGTTCCGAACCAAAGGGCACGTTCCCACGTGTTACTCACCCGTCCGCCACTAACCCCGAAGGGTCCGTTCGACTTGCATGTATTAGGCCTGCCGCCAGCGTTCGCTCTGAGCCAGGATCAAACTCTCAGGTTGAGTTGACGTTCTGACTTTCGTTTTCATACCTCGAAAGGCATGAGCGTAGTCTGCGTAGTTCTATTGACGAGTTCCCAAAACCACCGGACCCACGGGCTCTCGCCCCAGGACCCAATGGCCATGGTATGTCTTCAAGAGACCGCATTCTGGTCAGCGTCTGATTGATGGCGTGGTTAGCGCCATCGCCAGGACGTCGCCGCCTGCGTTTCTCTTTCCAAATCAACGATGTCAAAGACCTGCCCGGCGTTTGCCAAGCCCACCGATACGCCCGGCGGCCGCGAGGAGGGGCGTCTCTAGAGGCCCTGCCTGGGAGTGTCAACCGCCTTGCGAACCATTCCGGAAGCCCCCGAAGAAGCCATGAATCAGCGCGCAAAGTTCACCTTGGGGCCGCCGGGGCGTGCCCCATCAGTCCTTCGGTGAGTCGATTGAGGGAGCGGAAGATAGGCCTGCCCCATCCAGGTTGCAAGAACTTTTTCGGTTCCCGCTGCCGATGTGATGGGGCGAACCGGCTTCCGATCCGCGAGGCGCGGCCTATAGCCGGGCCCCGCCTGTCATGCAAGCGTTACACCCGCCTCCGGGACGGGATTTTCGCGCGGATTGCCTACGCCGCGTGGATGTAGGCCCGCAGGCCCTCCGCCTCGGCGGTGGTCTCGGCGATCTTGCTCTTCACCAAGTCGCCGATCGAGACGATACCGACCAGCCGGCCCTCGTGGCACACCGGCCAATGGCGGATGCGGCGATCGGTCATCCGCTCCAGCACGGTGTCGACGGCCTCGGAGGGCTCGGCGTAGAACACCTCGCGGGTCATGAAATCCGAGACCGGCCGGGAAAGGCCCGCGCCGCCGTGCTCGGCCACCACGCGGACGATGTCGCGCTCGGAGACGATGCCCACGACGTCGCGCTCACCCTCGGTCACCACCAGAGCGCCGACGCGGCGGGCATGGAGCATCGCCGCCACCGCCTCCACCGTCTCGCCGGGCGAGGCGGTGAACACCAGATCGCCCTTGTCCTTGAGCACTTGGGAAAGGAGCATGGTTTCCTCCCTGGTTTCCCTCGGAAAGAGGGAGGTTGTGCCCTGGAGACGCGGAAATCAATACGCGTTCGCGTGATGGGCGGGCAGAGCGCTTCCCGACGAAGTGGGTACTGGTTCGGCGATCAGGAAGCGCGCTCTAAATCTATGATTCTAGAGCAAATTATCCCCGCCCAGACGAATCCGTCCGGGCGGGGTTTGCTCTAGGCCGGCCAGCCGCCCGGCGGCGCCGATGAGCAGCAGGCCGCAGAAATAGCCGAATATATGCGCCTGCCAGGCCACCGGCGCGCCGGCGGTGCCGGGGGTCAGGCCGGAGAGCCCGAGCACCGCGTTGACGGCAATCCAGCCGAAGGTCATGCCCACGACCGTGCGACCGACCAGCGAGCCCGGTCGCCCCTGCCCCTGGATCAGCCGCGCCGCCGCCCCCATCAGCCCCGAGGCCGCGCCCGAGGCCCCGACCAGGGCCCATGCCGATCGCCCCTGCCCGACCGCCGAATCGAGGGCGTCGACCATGCCGGCGTAGAGGGCGGCGGCGACCACCCCGCAGAACAGGAAGAAGGCGAAGAACACGGCCGCCCCGCGGGCCCCGCCACCCAGGTAGCGGGCGACCGGCGCTCCAAAGGCGAGGACGAAGGCCGAGTTGACCAGCACGTGCGCCCAGCTGGCGTGGACGAATTGGTAGGTCAGAAGGCCGTCGAGCCGCCGCTCGGCCAGATCGGCCGAGGTCAAGGCGAACTGGTCGGCCGATCCGCCGCCGAGCACGCGGACCGCGTGGGCGCCGACCAGGATGGCCACCAGCGCCATCACCGTCCAGGGCGCATTGAACACCGGCTGCCGCGCCGGCCTTTGCGATCCGATGTCCAAGCCGTCGGTCATCCACTTTCCCGCCGAGCGCTTCCCGTCGCACCATGCGCGGGTTGCAGTCGTTTTCAGGGCGCCTCCGACGCGGCGCGGGCGCCGGGGAGACGGCGGCGGATCATGCGCCAAGCCTGGACGCTCTCGTCCAGGCGCATCAATCGCGCCGCGCCGAAATAGATAGGGACGCTCACGCCGATCGCCGCCCCCAGACCCACGGCGCGCCACAGCCGGCTCGCGGTCGCCGCCTCGGCCAGATGGTTCACGCCCCAGGCCGCCGCGCCGCACAGCGCCGCCGCCGCCAGGCAGCGCATCAGGAATCCGGTCCATTGGCCGAGGCCGCCCAGGTCGACCCGCTTCGAAAGGGCGGCCATGAGCTGCAGGAAATTGACCAGCGCCACCCCGGAGGTGGCCAGGGCGAGGCCGGCGTGGCCGAGGCCGAACACCCAGACGTTGAGCAGGTTGAGCGTCAGGTTGACCGCGATGCCGATCAGGCTGATGCGCAGGGGCGTCTTGGGCAGGCCTAGAGCGTAGAAGCAGGGCGTAAGCACCTTGATCGCCGCATAGCCCGCCAGCCCGAGGGAATAGGCTTGCAGCGCCAGCGCCGTCTGGGCGGTGTCGTGGGCGCTGAAGCGACCGTGCTGGTAGATGAGCGTGATGATCGGTCCGGCCAGGGCGGCAAGGCCCGCCGAGGCCGGCAGGGCCAGGAACCAGGCCAGGCGAAGGGAATCGCGGGCGGTGGCCCCGAAGCCGGCCATGTCGCCGCGCCCGAAGGCCCTGGCGACCGCCGGCAGGGTGGCGGTGGCCAGCGACACCCCGAAGATCCCCAACGGGAACTGCATCAGCCGAAAGGCGCAGAACAGCCAGGACCGGCCGCCGTTGATCTCGGAGGCGAAGTTGCCGTTGACCAGCACATTG
>DASRRU010000217.1:0-2903 GCA_035656795.1 Phenylobacterium sp.
CGGGCCGCTGACGATCCGCGCCGACGTGATCAACCTGTTCGACAAGGAATACGAGATCCGCGACGGGACCGGCGTCGGCGTCGGCGCGCCGCAGTACGGCCCGCGGCGCGGCTTCTACGCCGGGATCAGCAAGGCGTTCTAGACCAGCGGCGCCAGCTGGCCGGAGACATCTTTGGGCGGCCGGGCCGTTGACCGGCCGCCCGCGGAGCCCGCATCGATGCGCGGCGCCTGGAATGCGGGACATGAAGACGCAGTGCAGCCATGACGTCACGATGCCGGCGCGCCTAGAAGGTCTGGCCCTGGAGCAGGCGCTGGCGACCGCCGACAAGACATGTGCAGAGTTCAGCGAATGGTTGACACCGCCCAGGCGCCGGGTCCTGAAGCTGCTGCTGATGGCCGGAACGCCAAGTAAGGCCTACGACCTGATCGGCGCCTACCAGGGCGACGGCCGCGCGGTGTCGCCGACGACCGTCTATCGCGCGCTTGAGTTCCTTGAAGGCATGGGCTTTGTCCATCGCCTGGAATCCATCAATGCCTATATCGCGTGTCGCGCCGAGCGGCGTGGACACGCCGCGGCCTTCCTCCTCTGCAAGTGCTGCGGCGGCGCGGAGGAGTTCGAGCCGGACCTGAGGTCCGAGCGGGCGGCGGCCACAACAGCCGGGTTCAAGATCAACAGGGTGACCCTCGAAGCGCAGGGCGTCTGCCGCAATTGCCGCTAGGCTGGCCCAAGACCAGCGGGCCGGCTTGCGGAAGGGTGGCGAGGCCGACTGCTGACATGGCGTCGACCCCCGGCATATCGCCCCACAAGGTGTGTCGTCCTCCGGCTAGAGAACCCGCCGGGCTGGGAGATGACATGCCGCGATGGCTGGTTCTCATCTTCTTGGTCGCCACCGTCGCGTTCGCGAGGTCCGTTCGCGCCGAGGACGTCGCGCTCACCTTCGATGACCTTCCAACGATGGCCCTGACGGGTGACGCACCCTATGCGCAGGAGACCACCAAGGCGCTGCTCGCCGGTTTGCGGCGGCATGCCGCGCCCGCGACGGGGTTCGTCATCGGAGAGCGGCTGGAGGGGGAGGGCGGGGAAGCGCACATCCGGCTGATCAAGGCCTGGCGGGACGCCGGCATGGGACTTGGCAACCACACCTATTCTCACGCCTCACTCAACAAAACCCCCGTCGCCGACTACATCGCCGACGTTGAGCAAGCCGACAGGATTCTGAGGCCCCTGCTGGCGATGCGGGGGCGTCCACTCCGCTGGTTCCGGCATCCTTTCCTCGAGACAGGACAGGCGCTTGAGAGCCGAACGACCTTCGAGACCTGGCTTGCGGCGCACGGATACCGGGTCGCGCCGGTGACCCTGGAGAATTCCGACTATGTCTTCGCCTTGCCCTACGACGAGGCCATCCTCCACCACGACACGGTGGCCGCAATGCGCATCCGGCGGGCCTACCTTGACCATACCGCCAAGGCCGTCGCCTGGTATCGCGCAGCGGCGTTCCAGCTTCTGGGACGCAGGCCCTCGCTGGTGTTCCTGCTGCATGCGACCCGGCTGAACGCCGACACGCTGGACGACCTGGCCGTGATCCTGCGACGGAACGACCTGCATCCGATCAGCCTCGACAAGGCGATGGAGGATCCGGCCTATAAGCTCGCCGACACCTACGCCGGCCCGGACGGGGACGAGTGGTTGACCCGCTGGTCCCGCACCCTCCACAGGGACCTGCCCTGGGCGAGCTTCCCGGAGCCCCCGGCCGACATTGTCGCCGAGAACGCCCGGTTGGACACAAACCCGTAGGTGTCCGTTCGGCTGGCGGGCCGCACTGTTTCCGACCGGCTATCGGGCCTTACGAAGATCAAGGCCAGGGTCGGCGTGAAGCTGCCGCCGGCCCGATGCAGGTCATCGGTGCTGAGGACGCGTTCGGTCCGGTCATCCTGGTCGAAGCCGCTCACCACCGGCTTCAGGGCTTCCGCCGCCCAGCCGCGCCGGCCCACCGCGCGGGTCGGGCCACACGCCACATGAGGCTTGCCGACATCGATGTGCGCGCCGGCGACGAACGGCGCCCGTGGGCTCATGCCGGGAGCCACGGCCTCACGGCCTCGGCCAGCCGGTCCACCTGGGCGTCGGTGTGGTGCGCGCTGAAGGCGATGCGCAGGCGCGCCGTGCCGGGGGGCACCGTCGGCGGACGGATCGGGACCGCCAACAGGCCCTGCGCCTCCAGGTCGGCGGCGGCGGCCAGCGCGGTCTCGGCCGCGCCCAGCACGATGGGTACGACCGCGCTCTGGGCCGCCGGCAGACCAAGGGCCTTGGTGAACCGCCGCGCGCGCGCCAAAGGGGCCGCCACGCGCTCGGGCTCCGCCGCCATGACGTCCAGCGCCGAGATCGCCGCGGCTGCGTTGGCCGGTGGCAGGCCGGTCGTATAGACCACCGTCCGCGCTCGGGTCTTGATTAGGTCGATGACCGGCCGGCTCGCGCAGACATAGGCGCCGTAGCCCCCGAGCGCCTTCGAGAAGGTTCCCATCGCCAGGTCGACCGTCGCGTCTGGAAAGAGCTTCGCCGAGCCCCCGCCGTCGCCGACAACGCCGAGGCCGTGCGCGTCGTCCACCAGCAGCCAGGCGTCGTTCGCGCGGCAGAGGCGGCTGATCTCGTCCAGGGGCGCCAGATCGCCATCCATGGAGAAGACACCGTCGGTGGCGACCAGCGCCCGTCTCGCTCCGGCGCGCCGCTGGGCGAGCTTCTCCGCGAGATCGGCCATGTCGTTGTGCCGGAAGGCCAGGGTCTCCGCGCCCGAGAGCTTTGCGCCCGCCCAGATGCAGGCGTGCGCCAGCTCGTCCGCCAGGAAGAGGTCGCCGGGCCCCACGAAGGTCGGGATGATGCCGGCGTTGGCGAGGTAGCCGGAGCCGAA
>DASRRU010000218.1:0-22484 GCA_035656795.1 Phenylobacterium sp.
CCGGCGGACCGGCGGGGCGTTCTGCTCTCCTCAGGCGTCGGGGCTGCGGGCCCGGCGGGGCTTGCGGACCTTCCGCTGCCGGTTCCAGACCAGTTTGTAGCCTGCCGCGACCACACACGGGAGGAACCACCATGCTTCGCACCCTGGCCCTCGTCGCCGCGCTTGCGCTCTGCGCCACCGCCGCCCAGAAGCTCGACAAGAACGGCAAGTGCCACGCCGCCGACGGCGAGTTCGCCAAGGCCGAGGTCTGCGCCAGCGGGAACGCCGCGAAGCCCGACGCCGGCGCCTACAAGCTCGACGCCAAGGGCAATTGCCACGACGCCAAGGGCAAGATGGCCAAGAAGGCGATGTGCGCGCCCGGCAAGTAGCCGCGCCGACCCGCGACGCCGGCCGCATGGATCGCGCCGGCGCCCACCTTCCCGATGACCACGAGGCCCACGACCACCGGAGCCCGCTCGTGGCGCCGCGCGGCGTTCCTCGCCACCAGGATCACGCCCGCCGCCGCGAGCGGCGCCGCGCCCCCTCCGCGCGGCGGTCGCTTCATGCCGACGACGCTTCGGCCACCCACCGCTACCGGGCGACCAAAGCTGACTGCGGCGCCTGCACGCTCAAGAGCCACTGTTGACGACCTCTGGGCGCTCGCGCGCACGCCTCGCCCGCGTGCCGGGGATATGTCGTTCGAGCGCTATCCGGCTAAACGCACAGGCAGGCGACCATGAAATCAGCGAGGCTGTCCCAGAGGGACATTAGATGCTCGGGAGACGAGCCTGGATCGGTCTTGGTTCGCCGCCCCGCGCCCCGTCGCGTCAGTACTTCATTTTCAGGCCGACCGTGTAGTAGCGCCCGACAGGGTCGTCACCCGCGACGTAGGGCGTGCCAAAGCCGGGGATGCCGGCGAAGGTCGTCGAGGGCGAGATCCGCGGCTGCTGATCGAACAGGTTGTCGATGATCACGAAAGCCTGCACGTCGTGGCCGGCGGCCTTGAACCGGTAGGTGAAGTTCAGGTCGTGGTACCAGATTGCAGGCAGGTCGGGGCCCGCATAGACCTGTAGCGGATTGCCACTACGCGCCTGGCTGCTCAGGTAACGAGCCTGCCAGAGCGCCGAGAACGGCCCGAGCTCATAGCCCACGGTGGTCGTGACCCGATCGGCCGAAAGGCCAGCCACCCCAGCCGCATTGGTCAGCTGCGACGTCGGATAGGTGCGGCTCTTGAGGACCGGCTGGTGGGACCAGAGCAACCGCAGATCGAGATGTCCGGGTGCGCCCGCGATGACGTCGCTGAGGGTGCGGTCGGTCCGCGCCTCGACGTCGAACCCGTGTGTGTAGGTCTGGGAGATGTTCTGGTTGAGGTTGTAGACCAGCGTCGGGAAATTGGCCGCGGAATGGTCGCTGAACGGCAGGGGCCGGACAATCGTCGAACAGACGGGCGATGTTCCGCCTGAATTCTCGCATTCCTGGAGGATGGCGGTGTTGGAGCCGTTGATGGACCCGATCGCGTTGTCGATGACGATATTGTAGTAGTCGAAGGACACCGAGAACCTCGGAATCCAGGACGGCGTGTAGACGACGCCCGCCGTCGAGGTCCGCCCGACTTCAGGCACCAAGTTCGGGTTGCCGCCACCCTGCACCCTGATCACGCCGTTCACGCCAGTGTGCGGATCGTTGACATTGAGGATCGAGATCGTTGTGCCGGCGTAGAGGTCGGCGAGCGTCGGCGCCCGGATGTCGCGCGACTCGGACAACCGAAACCTCAGATCCGCGATCGGCTGGTAGTTCAGACCCACCTTCCAGGTCGTGGCCGGGCCGCTGGAGCTGTAGTCGGTGTAGCGGGCTGCGCCATTCACCTCGAGCTTGTCGACCAGGGGCAGGTCATGCAGCAGCGGGAAGACGGTTTCAGCGCCCACTTCCCAGACCGAATTGGAGCCCTGTTGCGACGCCTGGGTCGCATAGGCCCAGTTGGTGCTCGGGGCGACACCCAGCCGAATGCCGGTCGTGACGGGTGTGGTGAGCGAGCTGGCGTTGGAGCTCTCCACCAGACTCTGCGCGCGGAATTCGGCGTCGAGCGCCACCGAGACAGGGCCGGCCCAGTTCTCGAAGGCCACCCCCGAAATCGTCGCGGCGACATCGTCGAGCTTGTTAAGCGCCTGCCACTGGGTGTTGTCGTAAATGTAGGCCTTAGCCGCGGCGCTGGCTGTGTTGTTTCCAAGCAGATTGAGCGGCGTGCATCCAGGGTAGAGCCCGGGATTGGTGATGGACACGCGGCAGACGGTGTTGCCGCTAGGATCCTTGACCGCGTCCAGCGCCGCGTAGAAGCGCGGATAGTTGATGTTGTTGTACTGGATCGACCGGACCCTGGCTTCGCCATGGGTGTAGTAGACGTCCCAGACATAGTCCTTGAACACCGTACCCGTCAGGCCTGCGGTGACGTTGAAGGTGTTGTCCGTCTGGGTGGTCGAGCTGTCCGCCGCGAGGTCGCGGCTGAGCCGCGCCACGGTGAAACTGGAGACGTTGGCGCCCGTCAACTGGGCCTGCTGGGCCGCCGATAGGAACGGGTTGCCACTGAAGATCGTGAACGGCGTCGGCGGAGCGTTGGCGGTGAGCTGATCGGCGCTGCGTTCCTCGGTTCCGTTGACCTGGAAGTAGCCTTTGACGTTGTTGCTGAAGTCATACTCAAATCGGCCGAACAGCTGGTCGGTGCGGATCGGCGGGGTAAGCGCTAGGCCGCTGTAGTAGGCGCCGTCGCCGCCGACCGCGATGCTGCTGGTCTTGGTCGGCGCGCCCGAAGTGAAGGGCGCGAGAACGTCGGCGCCGACGGACTGTTGCCCCTTGAAGGGACCGCTGGTCACCAGCCCGCCATAGGTGGCCCCCGATAGCCGGGCGTCTTGCGTCAGGACGAAGGGATTGGCCGCCGTCCCGGCGCCCGTATAGACCGGCGCCGAGGCGCTGTAGCCTCGGTCTTCGTGCGCCTTGATGCCCGTGTTCGCGTAGTGCTCGTAACTCCAGATGACATGGCCGCGGTCGAGGACATCGCCGCCGCCCGCGATCCCCAATTTCGTCGACGGCGCGTCGCCGCGGTCGGAAATTCCGGTCTGGGCCTCGACGGTCAGGCCGGTGAACTTGTGGTCGAGGATGAAGTTGACGACGCCGGTCACGGCGTCCGAGCCATAGACGGCCGAGGCGCCGCCGGTGACCACTTCCACCCGCTGGGTCAGCATCTCCGGCAGCGTGTTGGTGTCCACCTGACCGTTCAGAGTCGTCGGCGGGACGCGCCGGCCGTCCAGCAGGATCAGCGTGCGCACCGGACCCAGGGAGCGCAGGCTCAGGAAGTTGCCGAAAAGCACGCTCGGCGGCCCACTGGCGGCTCCGTTGGCGGACCCGGCGTTGATCGCCGAACCGGCGAACTGGGGCAACTTGTTGAGGGCGTCCGGGATGGTGGTCGGCGTCGTGGCCTCCAGCCGATCGGCGGTGGCCACGGTCTCGGGCGTCGGCGCGGTGAAACCGTCCCGGATATGGGTGCCGGTGACCACGACCTCCTCGAGCTGCGTGGCGGTGGCGGGCGTGGCCGTGGTTTGCTGGGCCAGCGCCGGCGAGGCCAGCGCCAACAGGCTGGCGCTTCCGCATAGCGCGGCAGACAATTTGGTGATCATGCCCCTCCCCCGGTCTATTGATATGCGCCCCCGACCTGAATGGCGGGTTGTTCGCATCGCTGCATTTCGAGATACAGCAGACTATTAGATCTTAGACTCACCTAGTCATCAGCGAAATATATTTGAACACTTAGCGATAATTGTCGAATTATTTCGCACTTAGTCTTCATGTTGCAAGTTTGTACTTTCCACAAACGATCTCGAGCGCAGTCGTATTCTCGAAATGATCTTAGGCTTGGTCAGGCTCCACAATGACGGCATTTTCGATGTGCCCGAGGCCCTCGACCTCGACCTTGATCGTCTGCCCGACCTTCAGCCATTGGGGCGGATGCATGTACTGGCCGACGCCCGAAGGCGTGCCGGTGGTGAGGATGTCTCCGGGCTCCAGGGTGAAGACCGTCGACAGTTCCTCGATCATCTGGCCGAAGGTATAGATCAGCTCGGCCGTGTCGCCGTCCTGGCGCAGGACGCCGTCTACCCAGGTGCGCAGACGCAGAGCGTGGGGATCGGCGATCTCGTCGGCCGTCGTCAGCCACGGCCCGATCGGTCCATGGGTGTCGAAAGACTTGCCCAGGGTGCCGGTGGGCGATCGCTGCTGCCAGTCGCGCACGCTGACGTCGTTGCAGACCATGAAGCCGGCGATGACCCCGGCTGCATCGGCCGCGCGGACATGACGAGCCCGGCGCCCGATCACCACGGCCACTTCACCCTCATAGTCGAGCTGGGTTGAGACCCGCGGCATGTGGATGGGGTCAAAGGGCCCGCTGACCGCAGTGACCTGCTTGTTGAACCAGTTCTGATGTTCGGGGAGCGCGCGGCCGCGCGAGACCACCTCCGCGGCGTGCGATCGGTAAGAGAGGCCGAGCCCCAGGAACTTCCTGGGCGCCGCGATCGGCGCCTGCAGACGCACCTCGGCCAAAGGATGTCGGGGGGCGCGGATGGCCGCCGCCGCAAGGGCGTCGCGCGCGTCTTCGCCGCCTTCAAGCAGGGCGCGCAGATCGCCAGGTAGGCGTGGATCGGCGGCGCTGAGGTCGGCGATTTCCTGGCCTTCGACAAGGCCGACGCCAGCCACGCCCTGGCGAGTGAAGGCGGCGAGCTTCACTTGGGCGCGCCGGGCCCGTGGCCGCCGTCGGCGACGAGCCCGACCTGCTCGATGCCGTAGACGGCGCAGGCCTCGTCGTTGTCGGGATGGTCGCCGCTGGCGCCGGCCGCCCCAATTATGTCGCCGGCCGCGTCGCGGATCAGCACGCCGCCGCCCACCGGGATCACCCGCCCCTGCGAGGTCGCCGCGATCGCGGCATAGAAGGCGGGGGCCTCGATCGCGCGGCGCGCGAGATCGCGGCCGCCATGGCCCATGCCCAGCGCGCCCCAGGCCTTCCCCTGCGCGATCTCCGGCCGCAGGATTCCGGATCGGTCTTGCCGCTTGAACGCCACCAGGTGGCCGCCGGCATCGAGGACCGCGACGGTCATCGGCCGAAACTTCAGCTCGGCGGCGCGGGCCAGGCCGGCGTCGACGATCTGCGAAGCCTGTTCGAGGGTGAGGACGGTCATGGTCGCTCCTTAGGGCTTGGGCGGAGGGGGTTGCGGGTCGCTCAACGGTAGGCGCAGGGCGTAGAGGCGCTCGTAGACATGCTCGGCGAAGCGCCAGCGGCCGTCGGGGCCCTTGGCGCAGGCGCCGGAGACGCTGCCGACGCGGAGTTGGACGTCGGTTTCGGAGACGGCGGGGTCGAACGCATAGTTCGAGAGCACCACGCGGATATCCGCCCGGTCGTCGGCCAAGGGCGAGACATGCAGGTTCGACCACAGATGCCGGGTGGTCCGCCGCGGATCGCGCAGGCGGTCCGCATAGAAGGCCTCCACCGCGGCCGGTCCCTGGATGGCGGCGGCGGCGGGTTTGAACACGCCCTCAGCGGTGAACTGCTCGGCGATCTCCTGGGGACGGCGGGAGTCGACCGCCTCGCTGAACCGCAGCAGAAGCAACGAGATCCCGTTGGTGTCGAAGCCCGGATCGGCGGATCCGGTGATAGGGCCGAGGCGGGCAGCGTCGCTGGACATGGGGCCTCCGTGATGAGCTCAGGCGTTGGAACGTGGGGCGTATTGGCCGACGCCGAACGCGGTCAGGGCCGCGCCTGCGGACATCACCCCGACGATCAGGAAGAGCCGGGCCGTCGGCATGCCGGCCCCGACCAGCATGCCGCCCACGACGGGGCCGACGATCGCGCCGACGCGCCCGACGCCGATCGCCCAGCCCACGCCGGTGGCCCGAAGGCCGGTGTCATAGAAGCTCGCGCAATAGGCGACGGTGCACATCTGGGCGCCCACGCTGAACACGCCTGCCAGGAAGGTCGAGGCCAGGAGCCAGGCGCTGGACGGCCCTGCAGAGCCGATCAGCACGATCGCCAGGGCGCCCAGGGCGAATCCGAAGCTGATGAAGGCCGTGGGATCCCCCCGCCAGTCGGCGAGCCGGCCGATCACCAGGCAACCGACGATCGCGCCGAGATTGACCGCCGCCACGGCCAGCACGGCGCTCGACATGCCCACACCCGCCTGGCGGGCGATCAGCGGGATCCAGTTGATCAGGAAATAGGTGAGCAAAAGGCTGAGGAAGAGCGTCGTCCACAGCAGCAGAGTTCCCGCCGCCCTGCCCTCGGCGAACAGCGCAGCGACACGGGACCGGCCCGGCTCGGACGGGGCGGCCGATAGCTGGCCGTCCCAGGTCCCCACCCATCTCATCCGGTGGAGGATGGCCAATACCCGAGGCCGGTTCTGAGTCATGGCGAGGAAGCGCACGGACTCCGGCACGAGGCCGAGGATCGCCGGCAGCAGCAACAACGGGATGGCGGCGCCGACATAGAAGATGCCGGGCCAGCCGAACGCCGGGATCAGCCGCGTGGCGGCGACGCCGCCGACCACCGCGCCCAGCGGAAAGCCGCAGAACATCAACGACACCAGGGTCGAGCGCAGCCGGGCCGGGGCGTACTCCGAAGTGATCGAGATGAGGATCGGCAAAGCCCCGCCCAGGCCCAGTCCGGTCACCAGCCTGACGGCGATCAGCGGCCCTACCGACGTGGTGAGCGGTGTCGCAAGGGTGACGACCGCGAACAGCAGCATCGCGGCGATCAGGGCGGGCTTGCGCCCTACCCGATCGGCGGCCAGCCCGAACAGGAAGGCGCCGATCAGGCTGCCGAACAGCCCTGCGCCGAACACGACGCCGAATGCCGACGCCTGGAGCCCCCAGGCCGAAACGATCACCGGCGCGACCAGGGCGATCGACTGGGTGTCGAAGCCATCGATCATCGCCACAAGGGCGCAAAGCCCGAAGATGACGAGTTGCCGGCTGTTGAGCGGACTCGTGTCGACGATGGTCTCGAGGTCGAGTGTTCCGGGCTTCATCGCCGTCCCTTCCCTGGGCTGGTCGGCCTAGTTGGGGACGTAGCTGAGCGAACCGTCGGCGTTGCGACGCCAATGCTTGAAATAGTCCCACTCCAGTTGCGCCTGCCGCGGATCGCCGCCGTGGGTCAGGTCGCGCACCCAGACGAAGCTGAGCAGGTTTCGCGGCGTGGGGTCGGCGCTGCTGTAGGGATAGATCTTGAACCGGCCCTGCGGGTAGCGGACATCGACCGCGTCCGACACCAGCTTGGCGCCCGGGACCAGAACCTCGTAGCCCGGCCCCGTGGGGCTGTGGAACGGCTTGGCCCCATCGGTCGTGGTGATGTGGTTGTAGGTCTTCACCTCGTCGATGGCGCCGCGCAGGATGCCCTGTGACGGGATTTCGCCATCCACCGAGCCGCCGCGGTCGGCGTCGCCGTACAGCAGCAGCATCGGGGTGCGGGCGTCCGACTTGCCCTTGATCTGCGCGATCCGTGTCTCGACGTCCTTGGGCATCGGGCCGATGCCGCTGTTGGGCGAGACCCCGGCGAACAGTTCCGGGTGCGTCAGGCCCATCATGTAGGTCAGGCCGCTGCCGAACGAGAAGCCCTGCATGTAGACGCGGCTCGGATCGGCGCCGTAGTCCGCCTCGACGGCGGCGATCACCTTCAGGATGTACTGCTGGTCCGGCCCGTCGGGATCCTCGAAGGTCCAGGCGTCGCGCTGGCCCTGCAAATAGACGGTGATGAAGCCTTCCTTCTCGCCGACCTCATGCATCTTGATCTGGCTGAGATACATCCAGGCCGGGAAGCCGAAACCGTGCGCGGCCAGCACCACCGGAAGCTTCTGTCCCTTTTTGTAGCTGGCCGGCGTCTTGACGTAATAGCTGTAGGTCTGGTCGCCCACGGCGACCGACTTGACCTCGAAGGCCTTGTCCACCTCGGCGTGAGTCATCAGGCGGCCCAGGTCGCCGTTCGGCGAGGAGGTCCAGCGGGCGACCCGCGAGAAGAGTTGGTTCCAGATCACGCCGGCGAGCGCGGTGTCCGCAGTCGCCGAGGCGGGTAGGACCGTGGTGCGGACCTGCTGCGCCGGATTGTCCCGCGAAGAGAAGATCGCCGTCTGATAGCCGCCAGCGGCATCCGACGTAGCCGCGCCGGCCACGTGGTCGGCCTTCTTCCAGTAGTCCGCCTGCCGCGTCTCGCCGGCGGTGGGCGTGCCGCGGGTGAACAGCCAGACTGCGACCGGCACGTCCTTCTTCTGCTGCTTCCAGATCGGGACAAGAGCCTTGTCCGGCCAGATGTGGAGGTAGGCCCCATCCGCAGGCTGTTCGCCCTTGGCGAAGGCGTCATCGTTAGCGGCGCCATCGACCGTCGCCACGGACGCGTAGAGACCCGGGTGGTTCATTGCGAAGGACTGCGCCAGGGTCGCACCTGCGCCGACGCCGGTGAGATACTGGAACGGCGCCCAAGTGCGGGCCCTCGGGGGACCTTGACGCCGGCCGCCGTCGCCTTCCGCGGCCCCCGCGCCAGGATTGCCGCCTGGCCGACCACCACCGCCACCACCGCGAGGACCGCCCCCTCCGCCCGGAGGCGGCGGGATCAGCATGTGCGTGCCCGCGTGGGCGAGCACGGCGGCGAGGTAGTCGTCCTCGCCCCCGGCGCTGGGGCCCCACTCCTTCTGGACGGTCTCTGGGAAGACGACGACGAAGCCGTTCTCGGCGGCGACCGTCATCCATCCCGAGGTCTCGGCGAACTGCTGCGCCGTCTGGCCGTTGTCGTGCAGCGCATAGACCACCTGATTGAAGCCGGCGCGGTCGGCCTTGGGCGGTACGAAATAGTAGTAGTCGCGGTCCTGGCCGCCGACCGTGACGGTGTTTTTGGTGAGCGTCGGCGCGGCGCTCACCCGCGGCGCTGCGGATTCGGCGGCAACCGCCGCGGCGGGCCGTCTCCCGGGCGGACCGTCGGCGCCGGGCGCCGCCGGGGGCTGCTCGCAATAGGCCCCGGTTCCGTCCGACGCGGCCGTGCAATGCCAAATCACCGAGCGGGTCACGCCATTCCAGGTGACCTTGTCGGCGTTGCGCTTGACCTCGGCGACGACAACCGTTTCCCAGGCCAGATTGCCGACCGCCAGGGCGGTGGCCTTTTGCAGGCCCTCGGTCGTCGCGGGCTTGCCCAGCGGCTTCCGCGCAGCGGCGACCACCGGCGTCGGCGCTGGCGCACCATCGGCCTTCGACGCGGGCCCAAACGTCGATTCACCGTCCGCCGGTGGCTTGTCGAAGTCGCGGCTGTTCTCGTCTCCGTCGTATTCCACCTGCTCCCAGTCGGGCCGGCGGTAATAGGTCTTCTCGGTCGTCCAGGGCTTGGTGAAGGCCTTCGGGTCCTCCACCGTGATCGCGTCCTTCAGCGTGTGGGCGTCCGGCGCCCAGAGCCGCTCCGTCACATGAATCTGATCGCTATGGGCGCCACCGCCCGGCAGCCGGGTGTCCGCCCGGAAGCAGCAGGTGTCGACCACCAGGGTCTTGCCTTCCCAATGGCCGATGGAATGACCCTTTGAGCTCGGCAGAGTGTCGGGCGAATGCAGGCGCCCGTCGGTATAGACTTCGCGCGGACCGCCGCCGTTGGCGCTCATGATCACGACTTCCCGCGGATTGACCTGGATATCCATCGGGAAGAGCATGATCATCATCGCGGGCATGCTGCCGTAGAGCCCAGCCCCCTTGAAGGTGCGCGGGCGGCCGGCCAGGGCGTCGGCGCGCATCTCGGCGCGCCGGGCCTGATACTCCTTCAGATATTCGTCATTGTAGGGCGGCAGCTCCGGCTCGCCCGCCTTGAACGGAATGCGGTCGTTCCAGACGATGTCGCCGCCGCGCTCCCAAAGGCCGTTCCAATCCGGCAAGGCCGTCCATTGCGGCAGTTTCGGACCGCCCGCGGGATACCTCACCTGTTGGGCGCTTGCAGCGCCCATGCCCAGCAAACTCGCCGCCGCGACGCAGACCGCAACGACCGACGCCGCGCCGCGGAACCCAACTCTCATCTTCATGACATTCCCCTGTCGCGACGCGCGCGATCCTTGCAGTCAGTTCGGCGTGGGCGACTCGGTGAGGACCGTCCCGTCGGACTTGGTGGCCTTGATGAAGGCGCCGCCCGGCCCGCCGTTCTTGAGGGGACTGATCACCAGATCCAGCTTGTCGCCAGGTGCGAAGGTGTTGAGCCCGAAGCCCTGGCGCACCAGGGTCAGCACGCTAGCGCCCTCGACCTTGATCTCGGTCGGCCGGCCATTCCTCATGACCATCATCACCAGCCAGCTGTGCGGGTTGGTGAATTCCCACGATTTGACCGTGCCCTGGATCTCCACGGGATGGTCCTTGTCGAACATCTGGAACGAGTGATGGGCCGAGGCGGCGGACGCCGTGATCACCACGGCCGAGAATGCGGTCAGGCCCAGAAGCCAACCGCCCGGAAATCGCGCTCCTGATTGCGCCATTTGTCCCTTTCCCAGAGCGCTCAGCGCTCGTCATCAACTATTGTTGCCCCGTACTACGGCGACCCTCCGATGGAGTCAATAAATGAGGATGATCAACAAGCCTTTTTTACTGTGCCTTTACATGTACACCGATGGCGATACATATCATTAACTGTGACCTTATCTCAAACTCTATCTCATTAATTCGAGTTGATAGGGTCTGACACACTTTGACACTTTTGCCGGGTGGGTAACGGCGGTAGCTTTCGGAAAGCGCGCGGACCCTGAGGTTCAGGCAACCGCAGCGCCAAGATCGGGGAAGGAGCGCGTCCCGCCCGGCATCGCCGCCGGCCGGGACCGAAGGATGGAAATGGGAAAGAACGTGCCGTCGGATGCCTGGGCGCCGCTGGAGGCTGCGGCCCAATCGCTTCAACGAACCGTCCTCATCGTCGACGACGACGAGGATATCCGCACCCTGGCCGCGGAGCCTCTGAGCCAGGCCGGTTTCCAGGTGGTCATGGCCGCGGACGGAACCTCGATGTTCGCCGCGCTCAATGGCCAGGCGATCGACCTGATCGTGCTGGACCTCAACCTGCCGGGAGAGGACGGCCTGTCTCTCTGCCGCTTGAGCCGCAGTCGCCGCGACGTTCCGATCATCATGCTGACCGCGCGCAGCGACGCCATCGACCGGGTCATCGGCCTTGAGGTCGGCGCCGACGACTACATCACCAAGCCGTTCGAACCACGCGAGCTGGTGGCGCGGGTCCGCAGCGTCCTTCGGCGCACCTACACGCCCAGCGGCACGCAGGACTCGGCGCCGCCGAGGCGGGCGACGTTCCAGGGCTGGACCCTGGACTTCGAAAACCGCCGGCTGAGCGACCCCAAGGGTCGCGTGGTCATCCTTTCAGGCAATGAGTTCAGCCTGCTCAAGTTTTTCGTCGAGCACGCCAACGAGGTGCTGACGCGGGAGCAGCTGCTCACCCTCACGTCGCATCCGACCTTGATCGATGGCTCGCCTCAGCGGGTGGCCGACCTGCAGATCAGCCGGCTGCGGCACAAGCTGGACGACGACGCCCGCGCCTCCCAGCTGATCATGACCGTGCGCGGCCAAGGCTATGTGCTCGCCGCGGCGGTGACCTTCGAATGATCCTGCAGCGCTATTTCGACTCCATGTCGGGGCGTCTGTTCCTGTTCCTCCTGGTCGGGGTCGTCGGATCGTCCAGCCTTGCCCTCGGCCTCGCCGATATCCGGCGGAAGGCTGACCTGGAGCACATCAACATCGTGCGCCTGGTCGACCGGGTTCAGGATCTTGTTTCCCTGATCAACAGCGCCCCCAAGCCGCTGCGCGATCAGATGCTGTCGGAGGGAATCCTGGGCTTGCGGCCGCTGAAAGGCTCCGAACGGATCGTCGGGCCCGACCCTGAGTTCAGCCGGGTCCTCGCCTCGCGCCTCGACCCCTCGAGCCGGGCGCAGAAGGCCGTTCCGCGGACCTGCATCCAGCCGTTCCGCACTTCGTTCTACGCGCAGCTCAGTTGCTGGGTGATCTCGACCCGGCTCGCGGACGGCTCATCGATCGCCCTCGTCGCGCTCAGCCCGCGCACCGACACCTTCGACCTTCCGCGGCTGGACCCTGTCTTCCTGTCCATCCTGACCCTCACGGTCAGCGTGCTGGCGTTTCTCGCCTCGCGCATGGCCGCCGCGCCCTTGCGGGATTTGTCTCGCGCCGCCCGGGAACTCGGCAGCGACCTGGACCGCTCGCCCCTGCCCGAGCGTGGCCCCTATGAAGTGCGCGACGCGATCCGCGCCTTCAACCTGATGCAGGCCAAGCTGCGCGACCACGTCGTGGAGCGCACGCGCATCCTGGCCTCGATCACCCACGACCTTCAGACCCCTCTCACGCGCCTGCGCCTGAGGATCGAGAAGGTCTCCGATCCCGCGTTGCGCAGTCGCCTGATTGACGACCTGGGGGGAATGCTCGCCCTGGTTCGCCAGGGCCTCGACTACCATCGGGGCAACGAGCTCGAGGAGCCCTTCGTGCGGCTGGCCCTCGACTCCCTGCTGGACAGCATCGTTGAGGATGCGGCCGAAGGCGGTGGCAGGGCGTTGCTCACGCAGCGGTCAGGCTATGACGTCGAAGCCAAGCCGCGCGCGCTTCAGCGGTGCCTGGCCAACCTCCTGGACAACGCGCTGAAATACGGGGGCTCCGCCGAGGTGTCGGCGACGGTCGAGGGAGATGCGGTCCGCATCCGGATTCGCGACTTCGGGCCGGGAATCCCGGAGGCCAACCTGGAGTCGGTGTTCGAGCCGTTCGTGCGCCTGGAGACGGCCCGACCACCGAGGGGCGGCGTGGGCCTCGGCCTGACCATCGCCCGCGCCCTCGCCCAGAAAAGCGAGGCCGAGATTGTCCTGGCCAATCACCCGCAGGGCGGCCTCGAGGCCTGCCTCACCATCCGCCGCGGCCTGATCCCCGGCGAAGCGGCGGCGTCACAGGCTTCGGCCGCTTAGCGCAGTGCAGCTCCAGGATCGACCTGCGCCAGGACCGTCGCCTGCGGGTTGCTGGCGCTCGGCGGCCCGAAATCGTTCTGCGTGGTGAAGCTCACCATTCGCCCGCAGACGACGACTGCGATCCAGAAGGCCAGCGAGAGTCCGGCCGCCACCTTCGCCGCGCGGGGCGACGGGGCGTTATGATCCCAGTTTTCAACACCCGAATAGGTGAAGTGGTGGAAGATCAGCATGTTCGCGCCGGCGAACAGCAGCAGCAGCATCTTCAGCTGAAACGGCAGGTCGGTGGCGTATTTCACCGCCGCGGAGACGAACATCAGCGATCCCGCGATCGCCGCGATCCCGAAGCAGGTCCAGGTGAAAGGCAGGACGTCGCGGGCGACCTCGGTGACCGGCCGGCTTTTCCACGAGACACCCAGCAGCCGAAGGTCGAGCACGGCGATCGACCCGACAACCACCGCTATGGCCAGCACGTGGACGGTTTCCGCGGCGGGAAACATCCAGGTCGACTGGGCGATCGACCGCGCCGGACCTGTCGCCTCGATCCACTGGGCGATGGACACAATCGACATTCCTCAGACTCCCTGGTTCTCGGCGGCCCGCACGCTCAATTGACGTAGGCGATCAGACGCCCGCAGACGGCGATGCTGAACCAAAGCGCCAGCGAGAAGACGGCCAGAATCCGGACCGGCCAGCCGGGGCGGCCGCCTGCCGCGCCGAGCGGCGACGCGCCCTGCACCATGCGCTGGATGCCCAACGTCGCCAGCAGCGCGCAGACCAGCAGGAGCATTTTGGTTTGAAAGGCGGGATTGAGCAGATCGCGCCGCGGTTCACCGATGATCAGGATCGCGCCGGTCGTCGCCATCAGCGCCACCGCGCTCCAGATCCACGGCAGGAAGTGCGCCGTCATCCCGGGGACAGAGGTCCGGCGCCCCCCGACGCCCAGGATCCGCAAGTCGATCGAGAGCGCCGAAAACAGGATCGCCGCGAGACCGAGGATATGGACGATCTGACTCACCGGGATGATCCAGCCGACATTCTGGATGCTGGCGCTGAGCGGCGACTTTTCGATCCAGGCGCACAAGGATTCGAGCATGCTTCCCCCGTCAGCGGCCCCGTTGACCCCCAAAGTTTTTGGGGTCGCGAGGCGCGCACGCCTGCAACCTAGCGCTCCTCCAGATAACTTTTAAGTCGAAATTTGCATCATTTTGTATCGAAACAAGTTACTGTGACACAAATAGTCATGCCTTTCGAATTATTAGGCAAACTTAACTGTAGTCAATCTTCATATTGTACAGACTAACAGCGGCTTTCATATCCGCTATTCCTTGACCGAAAGGCGTATATTCCTTAGTGGCTGCATCGTTTTCATAGGGGGAAGGCATGTCGGCCCGCAGGATTGCAAATCTTGTGCGTCGCCTTTGGAGGAGCGTCACAACGCGCCGCCCGCTCGGCCGGCTGCTCTGGATCGGCGCGGCGATCGTCCTGGTGTGGGCTGGGGCCTGGCTCGTAACTTCCGACCGGCGCGAGGCGCAGATCGTACGCGGCGACCCCGACGCGATTCCGGCGCAGATCAAGCTGATGAATTTCGCCGCGGCGCGTGGTGCGGACGTCTTCAACGCGCAATGCGCCAGCTGTCACGGCGCCGACGGCAAGGGCAGTCCCGCTCGTGGGGTCCCAGATCTCTCGGACGCCGATTGGCTCTATGGCGGCGGCAAGGTGAAAGACATCGAGAAGGTCGCCTACTACGGCATCCGCGCGCATAACCCGCGTGGGTGGAGCCTGGCGTTCATGCCGGCGTTCGCCCGGCCGGTTCCCGCCACCGGCGAACGCCTTCAGCCGCTCAGCCCCGGCGAGATCGAGGCGGTGATCGCCTATCTCCAATCCCGGGCCGGCCATCCCGCAGACCCGGCCACGGCCGAAGCCGGTCGCGCCATCTACTCAGGCAAGGGCGGCTGTTACGACTGCCATGCCAACGACGCCAAGGGCGATCCTGCGATCGGCGCGCCGAACCTGGTCGACAAGATCTGGCTCTACGGCGACGGCAGCCGCCGGGCGATCTTCGACTCCATAGCCTACGGCCGCCAAGGCGTCTGCCCCGCGCAGGCTGGCCGGCTGTCGGCGCTGCGCCTGCGGGAAGTCTCTCTCTATGTCTTCGCCCTGTCCCATCGGCCGGGCCAACATTCGGACACGTCCCGCCCATGACCCCGCCGACCGCCCAAGCCCCCGCGCCGGCATTCTGGAACCCAAGGCGCGTGAACCCTCGCCGGTCCCTCACGCTCATGGCGCTGGGAGCCCTGACTGGCCTTTCGCTGGCCGGCTACGCCCTGTTCACGGCGCGCGGCACCACCACCTTCCATGTCCCGGCGGAAGACGTGGCCCTGGTCAACCAGCAGCCGATCGCGCGGGCCGATTTCTACGCCCAGCTGCAGGCGAGCCTGGGCGTCGAAGACGCCCAGGCGACGCCGGCGCAGCGCCGCATGGTGCTCGATGACATGGTCCGCGAGGAGCTGTTCGTGCAGCGGGGCAAGGAACTCGATGTCGCGGCCACGGACCCCGACGTCAGGACGGCCATGGTTGGGGCGGTCGAGCAGATGGCGGCGGCTGACGCGGTCACCTCCGAGCCCAGCGATGGCGCGCTGCAGATCTATTTCAAGGCGCATCAGGACCACTACGCCCAGGAAGGCGTGATGACCGCCCGCGACCTGGTGTTTCCGGAGCCCACTGACGCCGCGGGCGCAGCGCAGGTCCTGGCCGCCGGCACGCCGCTCGCCGCGGCGCTGGGCCGCTTTCGAGGCCGCGACACGCGCCGGGAGAGCGGAGAGGACTTCTACTTCGCGGCAAAGATCCATCTGGGCGGCGCCCTGTTCGCAGTCGCCCGCGCCTTGCCGAACGGCGGCGTGTCTTCGCCCGTCGCCCAGCCGGACGGCGTCCACCTCATCTACATGATCCGCAACGCGCCTCCGCAACCGTTCGGGTTCGAGGAGGCCCGCGCGCAGGTGCTGTCGGACTTCCGGAACGACAAGGTGAAGCGGACGACGGCGCAGTATCAGGGCTTCCTGCGTCAGCGCGCGAACATCCTGATCGCCGGCGATCTGCGCTGATGGGCCGGATCCTCCGCGCCTTGCTCTGGCTCGCGTTCGCCCTCGTGTTCGCCGCCCGGCCGGCAGAGGCCCACACCCGCAGCGAATCCCACTCGGTCTGGGAGATCAACGGCGCCGACGTGGACCTGGCGATGACCATCCCGGTCATCGAGCTGCAACGCCTCGGCCCCGGCGGCGCGGCGCCTAACGATGACGAGGTGAAAGGTTACCTCACGGCGCGGGTCTATCCCATCGCGGCCGGCCGCCGCTGCGCCCTGATCCCGCCGGTGGAGACCCTCTCGGCCACGCCCGGTTACCGCAAATATGACTTCACCTTCCATTGCCCCGTGCGTGACGACCTTGAGATTCGGTCGGCCGCATTCTTCGACGTGGCGCCCGGCCACACGAACTTCGCGGAGATCCAGGACGCGACCACGGGCGCCTTCGCCGAGCAGCTGATCACCAATGAGCACCAGACCGTCGCCATTACCGGAAAGGCCGCCAACGGCCTGAAGAGCGCCAGCTTCTTCGAGTTCGTGCGCATGGGCGTGATGCACATCTTCACCGGCGTCGATCACATGTCGTTCCTGCTGGGACTGGTGCTGATCTCGCGGCGCCTGCGCGACCTCGTCTTCGTGGTCTCGGGGTTCACCATCGGCCACAGCCTCACCCTGGCCCTGGCCGTGACCGGCGTGATCCGGCCGCACCCGGAGTTCATCGACGCCCTGGTGGCGCTGACCATCGCGCTGATCGGCGCGGAGAACATCGCCGAACACACCCACAAGCCCGTGCTCGTCGCCTTGCCGTTCGGCGCCATCCTCGCGCTGATGGCGCTGGCCAGCTCGTTCGGCTTCGGTGAACTGCCGAGTCTGCTGCTGCTTGGCGCGGGCCTCTTCACCAGCAACTACCTGATGATCTCCGGCCGGCTCGCCGACCCCGGCAGGTTCCGGATGATGATCACCCTGGTTTTCGGCCTGATCCACGGTTTCGGTTTCGCTTCCAACCTGCTGGAGATGCAGCTTCCGACCGGGCGGCTGGCGGAGCTGCTCGTCGGCTTCAACCTCGGCGTGGAAATCGGGCAGCTGACCCTGGTGCTGGGAGTGACCGGGCTCGTGCTTGCGGTCTCGAGGCTGAAGCTGGCGACGCCACGGACGATCACCGTCGACATCGTCTCGAGCTTCCTGGTCGGCCTGGGCGTCTTCTGGTTCGTGACGCGAAGCTACAGATAGGCGGGCCGCCTGCATGCGGACTTGTTCGCCCTTCGGCTAAGTGGACGCCGATGGAAGCCTCGCTGGCGGGGCTAGCAGGACTGACAGCGCCAAGGCGCCGGGAAGCCGCCCTTGGGGCGCTCAAGGAAGATCAGTTGGACGCCCGCAGCGACGGAGTCGCGGGAGACGGCCTGGAGCCGGATCCCTAGTCCTACCATTCCGACCGGGCGCGGCGGCGTGAGCCTCGAGCTTGGCTGTGCGTTGTCCGATGCATGGCCGTTGATCCAAGCGTTCTCCATCGCCTCAATCCCCGGCCCTATTCCGCCGTTCGCGATCAGGTGCGCGACCGGGACCTGTTGCTGGGCTCGGCGACGGCCTTGGGTTGGGGCGGCCTCGGGGGAGACCGCCCCGCGGGCAATCCAAGGACGTTAATTTCATGGGCCCACAACTCACAGTTTTGTGCCGTCCATCACGGTTGTCTTCCAGGTTTCCGACATAGGGGGATCGAAGAACGCTGCGGGGTGAAGCGAACCTTGGCGAGATAGCGCGGGCGTCAACTTGACATGCCGACGTCAGTATTTGGGACCGGAGGAGGCGCCCTCCCCGATTTCGCAAAGAACCCTATGGCCAGTCCGCCCTCGGGCGCCGGGCGAGAGATCCAGCCGCGAGCCCGGTTCTTCGCCGAAAGCCGACCTATCAGGCTTGGGCGACGCCCCCGGCCGAATTGCGGCGCACCGGAGCGCGGAACACGGGCTGGCTGGATGGCGAGGCCACGCCCAGGCGTTGATCAATGGCTCGGACAATCATGGCTGCCGCCCACTTGTGGGCCGTGAAAAAGTCCGCGAAAGCCGCCCCCGCGACGGGCACGGCGCCGATCAAGGTTCGGCACCCAATCAGCAGGGCCGCGCCACCGAGCACCGGGCCGGGCGCCCCGGCGCGGGCGCCTTGTACAAGGATAAAGCCGCCGGCCAGGGTGCTATAGAGATCGCCTAACCCCGGGGCCCAGCTCAACACGCCATCGATGCCCAAGCTGAAGGGACCGATTTGGACAAGGCTATCCGACAGGCGACCGACCAGGGCCACCTGAGCACGGATCGAACGGAGCTCGGCGTGAGATTGGGTCATTGGAAATCCGAGGTCTGCTGCGCGCTGCGCTGATGAAGGCGAGAAAGCGGATCAACTATTCGGAGGCGCCGGTTTCACGAGCGGTCGTTTCGCCCCCACCCCTGGAGGCCCCGCGGCGGCGCGCCATGGCGGCCGAAACGCTGTCGGCGGCGCGGCGCACGCCGTCGTAGAACCGGTCGTCGAGATCGGCCATGCGCTTCTCGAAGGTGGAGTTGGGACCGATGGCTTCGTTGATTTTCCGCGCCAGGGCCGCGAAGTCGTCCTGCAGCTTCCGGCCCGCGCCTTCGAAGTCGTTGCGAGGCTGCTCGCCGAGGCTCATGCGAACCGACTGCGCGATGAAGCCTGAGCGGGTCATGCCACGGGCTTCGGCCGCCGCGTCGAGCCGCTGAACCAAACGCTCGCCCAGCGAGACGTTGACCCGGATGGGCGGGTCGTCGACGGCGACGTCGATAAGCACCGCGATGACCCCGGCCTCGACCGCGACCTGTTCGATCGGGGTCGCCTTCGGCCAGGCTTCGCCCGCATCAGCCAGGGCCTGCAGGTGGTGCTGGGCCGCCCGCCGGGCCTCGACCACCAGCGTCGCCACATCCACGCCGCGCGCCGAACAGTCCGGCAGATCCGGGAAGGTCGCGGTGTATCCACCCGGCTGGGCGCCCCTTAACAGGGCGACAAAATAGAGCGTGTTCATGTGGTCCTCGATCGGCCAGACCCTAAGATTGTGTAGTTTTGCGCAACAACAAGCGCCGCCGCGGAACGTGGGCCTCGCCACCCTTCCCCTTGCGGCTTTTCAGGGGTTTGCGGATCTCTGTTCCGATGGATCTGCGCCTCGGCCAGCGCGCCTGCAGAGGGGTCGCCTGACGAAGACCACCGCCGCAGGGCGCGGAGCCGAGGGCCGAACCCGAGGAGTCCCAGACCTCAGAGGGCGCGACGTCCGACGAAGAGATGGTAGATGAGCAAGACAACCGCCGCGCCGACGGTCGCGACGAGAATCGAATAGAGATTGAGGCCGGTTACGCCCGCCGCGCCGAAGCGCGTGAAAAGGTAGCCGCCGACGAAAGCTCCCACGACGCCCAGCAGAAGATCCATGACGATGCCGCTGCCGGTTCTGTTGACCAATTTGCTCGCGATGAAGCCCGCAATCAGGCCCAAGACAACCCACGCTAGAATAGACATTTGATGTCCTCCTGCGACCCTCGCGGTCGCCAGACCCCAAATCAAAGCCAGCCGCGAAAGTTCCTGGGAAGGACTCCACGGTTATCAGCGACGCCGGAAAGCTGGCCCCCCGGATGATCGTTCCTCAGATCCGGGCCGCGGTTCGAATCCCATGCGAACGATTGGCGCCTCCACCCGAAATGGGCATCAGGCCGACAGACGCCACGGGCGCCAAACCCATCCACACCGGCGCTGCTGCGCCAACGGCGTCTCAGCGCCGCGAGGGGGCTTATCGAAGGGGTTTGCGCCTCTGCTTCATGGCTGCATCGGTTGCGGCAAGGAAGGGTCACCGAGTGACCGGGGCCGCGCCGGCGCGTTTCGGCGCCCGCGCCTCGACTTCCAGCTGTCTCCAGTATTCTTCCTTGGCCCGGTACCGCTCGGCGTCTTCCGGAAACATCTCGGCCAGTGTGGCGAGGGCTTCAGCCTTTCGATGGCACTCGTGGGGGTCGTTCATGGACCACGCTCCAATGACCAGTTGGGCCAGATCGCGGGACGTCGGCCCGGCGCCTTTGCTGGGGCCGGCGATCTCCAAAGGCCCGCCGCAGCGTCCCCAAAATGAAGCTTCGCGGGATCGGTTCCCATGTCGGAAGCCACGACAAAGAAGCCCGCCACAACCCTAGATCACGGCGGCCGCGGATTCCGCGCCGCCATCTGAGCGCGCGCCGCCGCCGCAAATCACCCTAAGTCCGCCAACCGGCGGACTCGTCCATGACCCTCGAACCGCCGATCTAATCCTGGCTCGTCGAACTCTTCGGCGTGGGGTGCGCGCTGTGGCGGCGGTGATGCGCCGACTTGTCGATGGTCTTGTGCCCGACCGCTGCGCCAGCGACGCCGCCGACCACCGCGCCCACGGGTCCGGCGACAACGGCCCCTGCGGCGGCGCCTGCCACGGCGCCGCCAGCCGTGCCGGTGTTCTTCGGCGGGGGCTTGTCCTGGGCGAGCGCGGCGCCGACCAACGCGAAGGCCAAACCGCCGGCGAGTATGAGGGACTTCATAACGGTGCGTTCCTTGTCTGGTCCCCACCGACGCCCGCAAGTCTGGATCACCCCCGGACAAGGAGCAAGGCTTGTTCCCCTGCGGGAGGCGATCCCGGATGGCGATCCAAAGCGCCCGTGGCCGCTGTTCGATTTTCTACTCAGGATCGGTTGGCAGGTCGACGACCTGCTGTCCCTCTTCCTGGGGCGGGCGTCGGAGGATCTTCGCGGCCCATAGCCAGATCATGGCGCAGGCCCCCAGGGCGAGGCTTGTCCAGAACAGGAAATTGTTTGCCGACATCGCCTAAGCCTGAGGTTGGCCGGGGGTATCTTGCGCCGCGTCGAGCCGGTCAGAGCGCACATCGGCGTCTTCCGGCCGAGGGGATCCGTCCGCAAGGCGTTCAGTCGCAATCCAATCCGACCTTGGGTGTCCAAACACGTCCTCCACGAGGATCATGAGGGGGTCCTTTCGCTCGCAGCTGATCCGAACGCTCCGCGCCGCCGCCCGATCCCGATTTTTCCGCGGCGCGTCTCGAACCCCCCAAGTTCGCCGAGCCCCGCGGCTCTGGTGATCCGCGAAGCGAAGCCTTGCAAAAAAATTCTTCCGTCCCGGCTGCACAAAACGCCGCGCCCAGCGTTGGACGTTCACGCAGTCGCCATTGGCCAATGCGAGGACGGCGCGTCGTTTCAGTGGCGCGCCGTTTGCTTTGAGGCGGCTTTCGCATTGCAGACCAGGACCTCGGCCTCGACCACCTTCCCCCATGGCTCAATCGATGGACATCTTCATAGGCGGCGGCGGAGATGACCTGTGGTGGCTGGGCTTGGGCGTGGTGCGAACCTATGTGGCGCAGTTTTCCCGCTCAAGCGGCCGCCCCGCGGTCTATCTGTCGAACGCGCGGACGGGTCGGGTATTCCGCGAGATCAAGGCCGCCTCTGAACGGGGGGAGATCGTCAATGTCGTCGGCCACAGCTGGGGTGCGGTCGATGCCTATGTCGCCACGGTCGCCGCTCTTCGGCGCGGGGTGTCCATCGCCAATCTGATCACCCTCGACCCCGTCAGCGGCCCGCTGCGACGGCCTCCGGCCTGGCGCGGCGGGACCTTTTGGCTGAACATCGAACTCCAGCCCACCGCGCCGGACGCCTCGGATCGGTTGACGGCGCGCCGGCCCTTTGCCGTGAAGCCATCACGGTTGCCGGTAAGGGATGCGGACGAGCATTTCGTCGCGGATCTCAACCATTGGGACGTTGAGAGGATGATGCGGGTTTCGGGCGCGGAAAGCCGGCTCCTTCAGGCTTTGGCGGGGGCCTCCGCTTTCGGCGGACAGCGCCCCAGGGATTCCGACGCTGCATAGAATTTCTTCGACCAAACCTGACGCTGCGTGAAGGCCCGCGTTGGGTCGAACCCGATCATCGGCACGCCGCCGGCGACCGGACCTCAGCGGTCTACCGGAACGCCACGAATGACTGTGCAGGCGGAAGCCGTCGTTGACGTTTCCGACCAGGAAAGCTCGACTTTACGAGCCGCCGGAAGACCGATTTGTCGGCTGACAGCCAAGGCGTGGATGATGTCGGACGCAACCGGAGCATGTGATGCTTGTTCGGGCATGTAAGCGCTCAAGGGTGATGATGTTGGTGTTCTTCCTGAGCGTTGGCGCCATGCTCGCCTGGGTCACAACAGGGGTCTGGCACAGCGGCACAGTTCCGATCCCGTAGCCGGGTTGGCTGGATGACCCCTTACAGGCAGCCCTCAAGCCGCAAGATCGGCGGTGGCTTGGGTTTTATGTTGGGCAGCCCAGCCTGGCGGCGTCGACACCGCTTGCCGATTGGTCGCCGCTCGTAAGGTCGGACGCGGAAGTTTTTGCGTGCCCTTCGGACAGGGCGGGAACAGCCGGGTTGGACATG
>DASRRU010000219.1:0-6925 GCA_035656795.1 Phenylobacterium sp.
GGAGCTGTCGGCGCACACGTAGAGCGCCGTCTTGACCGCGCCGTGACGGTCGATCACCTCCACGCGCCACAGCTGCGGCGGATCGACGGCCTGCCGCCGCGCCAGCAACTCGGTCTGGCTCGCGCGGCCGATATCGCAGGCGGCGAGGCCGAGCAGGGCGAGCAGCGCCAGGGGTCGCATGACGCGCGCCTAGTCGCGGATCGGCGGGACGATGATGGCCTGCATGTGGTGCACCTCGTGGGCCACGTAGACCTCGTCCGGGGGCATGCCTTCGGCGGGGGCCGGCGGCTGCGCCTTCCAGGCGCCGTAGGCGGCCAGCAGGATGACGCCGCCCATGACGAAGGCGCCGAGATCCTGCTTCTCGAAGTTCGGCGCCGGCCTGCGCAGCGCGGCGATCCGCTGCTCCAGGGGATGGGCCGAGGCGCCGGCCAGCCAATGGCAGCCTAGGGGGGCGGCGATGGCGCCGAGCTGGGTCTTCAGTAGAGTCTCGGCGTAGCGGCGCTTCTGGCCCGGGCGGTGAGCCAACACCAGGGCGTCGCAGGCGAGTTCCTGGTCGAGCCGCGCTTCGCGGGCCGCCAGGTGCACCAGCGGGTTCAGCCAGAACAGGCATTGGACGAGCGCGATCAGGCCGTTGGTGCGCGGGTCGCCGCGTTCAATGTGGGTGCGCTCGTGGGCGCGGATCAGGGCGCGCTCCTCGGTGGAGTAGAGATGCTCGGCGTCGGCGGGCATGATGATCCGGGGCACGATGACCCCGGCCACCGCCGGCCCCGCGAGGCCGCGGCGGGCCATGTCGAGGAACCGCAGCTGGCTGATGGCGATGATGCTCGCGGCCAAGACGGCGCCGGCGAGCCACAGCGCGAGCAAGGCGCCGGCCGGCGCCTGCGTCAGCCCCTGCGAGGCCTGGTAGAGCGGATCGAAATGCGGGCCATCACCCGGTGGGACGATGCGGGTGGCGGCGGCGGCGGGGAACAGGGCGGCCATCGCCGCGATCGGCACGCAGACCCACAGGCGGTAGGCCATCTCCGGCCCGAAGTTCTTGCGGACCAGGGGTCGGATCGCCAGTACGGCGAGAACGGCGCCGGCGGCGGCAAGGTTGAGGTGGATGAGGGCGGCGAGAAAATCAGTCGCCATTGTCGATGTCCGCGATCAGACGCTTCAGGCGCGCCACTTCTTCGGACGACAGATTGCGGTGCTTGGCGTAGTGGGCGACCAGCGGGGCGAGCTCGCCGCCGAACAGCCGGTCCAGCAGGCCCTGGCTTTCGCCCTGGACGTATTCGGCGCGGCTGACCAGCGGCCGGTAGCGAGTACGGCCTTCGTTGCGTTCGGAGGCCAACGCCTTTTTCTTCAGAAGACGATTGATCAGCGTCTTGACCGTGGCCTCGCCCCAGCCTTGGGGCGCGCCGACCGCAGCCACGATCTCGTCGGCGGCGAGCGGGCCCGAGCTCCAGACCGCCTCCATCACCTGACTTTCCGCTGCTGATATTCGCGTCATGGCTTTACGTCCGTAAATATTCTTGGACGTTACAGCCGTAATTCAGTCCGTCAAGTCACGGCGTCGAGAGGAGCGCTGGAACCTCAGGCGACCCGGACCTGCGCGGGGCCGGAGCCCAGGCGCCCGACGATCGCCGCGGCGTTGAATCCGCGCTCGCGCGCGAGGGTCAGCACCGCTTCGGCGGCGTCCGGCGCGACGGCGATCAACAGGCCGCCGCTGGTCTGTGGGTCGGTGAGCAGGTCGCGCTTCCAGTCGGGCAGGCCGGCAGGCAGGCGCACGTCGGCGCCATAGCTCGCCCAGTTGCGGGTCGAGGCGCCGGTGCGGACGCCTGCGCGGGCCAGGGCTTCGACCCCGGGCAATAGCGGCGGATCGGCCCCAATGTCGGCGGAGAGGCCCGAGCCGCGGCAGATCTCCAGGGCATGGCCGAGCAGGCCGAAGCCGGTGACGTCGGTGACCGCGTGGACCCCCTCGACGCCGGAAAGGTCGCGGCCCACGGCGTTCAGCTGGGTCGTGGAGGCGATCAGGGCGCCGTAGCCGGCATCGTCCAGCCGCTCCTGCTTGAACGCCGCGCTCAGCACGCCGACGCCCAGCGCCTTGGTGAGGATGAGGACATCGCCGGGCCGGGCGCTGCGGTTGGTCAGCACCTTGTCGGGATGCACGAGACCGAGGGCCACGAGGCCGTAGATCGGCTCGACGGAGTCGATGGAATGGCCGCCGGCCACCGGCACGCCAGCCGCCGCGCAGACCGACGCGCCGCCCTCCAGGATCGCGCGGATGGTGTCGGGCGCCAGCTTGTCGATGGGCATGCCGACGATGGCCAGGGCCAGGATCGGCGTACCGCCCATGGCGTAGACGTCCGACAGCGCATTGGTCGCCGCGATGCGCCCGAAGTCGAAAGGGTCGTCCACCACCGGCATGAAGAAGTCGGTGGTCGCCACCAGGGCCTGGGTGTCGTTCAGCCGCCAGACCGCCGCATCATCGGAGGTGTCGGCGCCGACCATCAGGTCGGAGAACGCCGCGGTCGCCGGCATGCCCTTCAGGATGTCCTGCAGCACGGCGGGCGCCAGCTTGCAGCCGCAGCCGCCGCCGTGGGCCAGGGAGGTCAGGCGCACGGGCGCGCTTTTCGGCGCGGTTGCGGGGATGGCTTCTGGCGAGATCGCTGTCATAGGGTCAATTCTAGCGCGGCTCGCCGCCCATTCCGAAGGCCATTTCCCTGTCCGGCATCCAGATCCTCGAGACCGCCGATCTCGCGACCCTCGCCCTCTACGACGCGGTGATCGATGCGCGCAGCCCCGCGGAGTTCGCCGAGGACCATGCGCCGGGCGCCATCAACCTGCCGGTGCTCTCCAACGAAGAGCGGGCCGAGGTGGGGACGATCTACGTCCAGCAGGACCGTTTCCTGGCCCGCAAGATCGGCGCAGCCTACATCGCCCGCAACGTCGCCCATCACCTGCAGTTTGCGCTGGCCGACCAGCCGGGGTCATTCCGGCCGCTGATCTACTGCTGGCGTGGCGGCCAGAGGTCGAACGCCATGGCGACCATCCTGGCCCAGGTAGGCTGGCGAACCGCCGTTCTGGCAGGCGGCTACAAGACCTGGCGGCGATACGTCAGCGCGCGACTCTACGACCAGGCCCTGCCGTTCCGTCTGGTGCTGGTCGACGGCAATACGGGCTGCGGCAAGACCGAGATCCTGCAGCGACTGGCCGACCGCGGCCAGCAGGTGATCGACCTTGAGGGCCTGGCCGCCCATCGCGGCTCGCTGTTCGGCGCGATCGCTGGCCAGCCGCAGCCCAGCCAGAAGCTGTTCGAGTCTCGGCTGCTGGTCGCCTTGGAGGCGCTCGATCCGGCGCGGCCGGTGATCGTCGAGGCGGAGTCCAGCAAGGTGGGCGAGCGCATGGTCCCGCCGGCGCTCTGGAACCTGATGACCGCTGCGCCACGCATCGAGCTCGCCGCCTCCCCCGAGGCCCGCGCCCGCTACCTGGTGCGCGCCTATGGCGACATCGCCGCCGATCGCGCCGCCCTGGACGAGGCGCTGCGCCGGTTGCCGACCTGGCCGGGGCGCAAGCGGCTGGAAGCCTGGGGCCAGATCGCCGACGCCGGCGACTTCGAGGCCATCGCCCTGGATCTGATGGCCCTGCACTACGACCCAGCCTACCGCCGTTCGAGCGGCAAGGACGAGCGGCCGAGCCTGGGCGTCCTGGACGTGGGCGATCTGCAAGCCGCCGACCTGGACGCCGCCGCACACGAGATCGCTCGGCGGGCCGAAGCTTTGAACGCCTGACGAAGATTAGACGGCGAGCCGGGCGGTCCTGCGTGATAGGATAGGTCATCCCATACGCGTGCGGTCGACCGACGCGCCCGCGTCGGCCGACCCTCCGAAGGAAGACGGCCATGAAACGCTACGCTGGTACGAT
Organism: Phenylobacterium sp.; assembly: GCA_035656795.1. GTDB lineage: Bacteria > Pseudomonadota > Alphaproteobacteria > Caulobacterales > Caulobacteraceae > Phenylobacterium. Next base: position 3,907 of record DASRRU010000219.1, read on the forward strand.
CACGCCCACCCGGCGCGACCTCTCCGACCCGCGCTCGTCGCGCAAGCCCGGTCAGGCGCTGCCCGCCGCGCCGGTCCTCAACGATACGCGCAGCACGCGCTAAGCCTCGAAACGGAAGGAGCCCGACATGGCCAAGGGTCAGAAGAAGTCCAACAAGGAAGCGCGAAAGCCGAAGCAGCCGAAGGCCAAGCCGCCTGAGTCGATCTCCTTGAGCGCCAACCAGAAGCGCTGACAGCGCGCCCGCTATGCGCCAGCGCATAGCGGGCGAACGGTCCTCGACATCGCCGCGGGTGGCGGCCTGAGCTACGGCTTGTCCCATCACCGGGTGGGAGAGCGGCATGTTCGCGGGGCACTATTCAGCAGCGTTGGCGGCCAAGGCGGCGGAGCCCAGGGCTCCGCTCTGGACCTATATGATCGGGTGCCAGTTGCTGGACGTCGCCTGGGCGGGGTTCGTGATGGCCGGCGTGGAGAAGGTGCGGATCGATCCGAGCCTCCCAGGCTCGCCGCTCGACCTCTACGACATGCCCTTCACCCACAGCCTCCCTGGGGCCTTGGCATGGTCGATGGCCGGCGCCCTTGTCGTGCGGTTCGCGATGCGCCTGCCGGTGCGTGCGGCGGTGTTTGTGGGCCTGACGGTCTTTTCCCATTGGGTGCTGGATCTGATCGTCCACAGGCCGGACCTGGAGCTAGGGTTCGGCGGCTACAAGGCGGGCCTGGCGCTCTGGAACCATCCGCTTTCGGAGCAGGCGGTCGAGATCGGCCTGCTGGCCGTGGCGGCGGTATTCTGGACCGCCTGGCGCCTACGCGTCGGGCGCAGAGCTTGGCCTGCGGCTTTGTTCGTCGCCTTCCTGGTGATCCTGCAGATCATCGGCATAGGCGGATCCGACAGCCCGCACAGCTCCCATGGCGCCCCGAGCATCGACACTCTGGCGATGGGCGCCACGGCGCTCTTGGCCTACCTGCTCGCCGCGGGCGCCGCCTGGCTGGCGGAACGCGGGGTCCCCGATGCGTCGCTTGACGCGGCGGACCGCTTGCCCGCGACCCCGGTCCGCGCATAGTGCCTCCCAAGGCCGAGGTTCACAGGCCGTTCGGGAGAGGCGTTCATGAGGATCATCAAGTTCGCGCTGGCCATGGCGCTGGCCGCAACCGTGGCGGCCTGCAGCAAGCCGGTCGCCAATGTCGACGGCGCGCGGATCGCCGCGGCGGACGGCAACGCCGAGTGGGTCTCCTACGGCAAGGGCTACTCCGAGCAGCGGTTCTCCCCGCTCGACAAGGTCAACACCGGCAACATCGGCCAGCTGGGTCTGGCGTGGTACGCCCAGTTCGACACCGACCGCGGCCAGGAAGCGACGCCCCTGATGGTCGATGGGGTGCTCTACACGACGACGGCCTGGTCGAAGGTCTATGCATTCGACGCCGCGACCGGAAAGCAGATCTGGGCCTACGACCCCAAGGTCGACGGCGCCAAGGGCTTCGACGCCTGCTGCGACGTGGTCAATCGCGGCGTCGCCGTCTGGAAGGGCCGCGTCTACGTCGGCACAATGGATGCGCGCCTGATCGCGCTCGACGCCAAGGACGGTCACGTCGTCTGGCAGGCCCAGGTCGGCGATCCCAGGAAGCCCTTCACGATCACCCAGGCCCCGCGCGTGGTGAAGGACAAGGTGCTGATCGGCGAGTCCGGCGCAGAGTACGGCGTGCGCGGCTTCCTCGCCGCCTATGACGCCGCCACCGGCAAGAAGCTCTGGCGCTTCTTTACCCTGCCCAACGCCACCGGCACGCCGGACGGAGAGCCCTCTGACAAGCCCCTGAAAGAGAAGGCCATGGCCACCTGGCCCGACGGCCAATGGAAGACCGTGGGCGGCGGCGGCACTGTGTGGGACGCGATCGTCTATGATCCGCAGCTCAACCTGATCTACTTCGGCGTCGACAACGGCACGCCGTGGGATCAGGAAAAGCGGTCCGGCGGCAAGGGCGACAACCTGTTCCTGTCGTCGATCGTGGCGATCAACGCCGACACCGGCGAGTACGTCTGGCACTATCAGGTGAACCCCGGCGAGAGCTGGGACTATTCGGCCGTGCAGCCGATGATCCTGGCCGACCTGAAGATCGGCGGCGAGGTCAAGAAGGTGCTGATGCAGGCGCCGAAGAACGGCTTCTTCTATGTGCTGGACCGCACCAACGGGAAGCTGCTCTCAGCCAAGAACTATGTGCCTGTGACCTGGGCCAAGAGCATCGACATCACCACCGGGCGGCCGGTGGAGAACCCTGAGGCCCGTTACAAGAACGGCAGCGTGGACCTGCAGCAACCGGGGCCTCTCGGCGGCCACAACTGGCACCCGATGTCGTTCAGTCCGAAGACCGGGCTGGTCTACATCCCGGCCCAGTCGGATCCCTTCGCCTATCAGGGCGCGAAGACCTTCGGGTACAAGGCCGGCGCCTGGAACTTAGGCATCAATACGCTAGCCAACGCGGGGCCTATGACAGCCGACCAGGCCAAGGCGGCCGCGGCGTCCTACAAGGGCTACCTCGTCGCCTGGGACCCGGTGGCCCAGAAGGCGGTCTGGAGCGTCGAGCATCCGTACTTCTGGAACGCCGGCGTGCTGTCGACCGGCGGCGGCCTGGTCTTCCAGGGCGCAGCCGAGGGCCAGTTCTACGCCTACGACGCGAGCAGCGGGAAACAGCTGTGGTCCTATCAGACCGGCAACGGCGTGATCGCTGCGCCCATGACCTATGAGCTGAACGGCGAGCAGTATGTGGCCCTGATGGTGGGCGCGGGCGGCGGCGGACAGATCTCAGCGCCGGCCTACCTGCCCGCCCGGCCGCGCCTGCCGGGACGGCTCCTGGTCTTCAAGACCGGCGGAACGGTCAAGGCGCCCGCCTTCGTCCTGCCGGCTCAACCGAGCATCGATCTCTCGAAAGTCTCGACGACCGGCGACAAGGCGCACGGCTATGCGATCTTCAACGACAACTGCGGCGTCTGCCACGGGACCAACGCCACGGGCTCCTGGCTGCCGGACCT
>DASRRU010000220.1:0-4913 GCA_035656795.1 Phenylobacterium sp.
CCACGCCCGCTTCGCCCCATCCCTGTGCGCGAAGTCAGGCTCACGGCCCAGCAGTCGACGATAGCCATCCACCGCGGCGTCGAAGTCGCGGACCGCGATCGCCACGTGGTCCAGGCCCGCGATCACGAAGAAGCCCTCACAGGTAAAGCCGAACGTCGGCGATGTGCCCCGCAATGGCCGCGGCGGCGGCCATCACCGGGCTCATCAGGTGGGTGCGGCCGGCGCGGCCCTGGCGGCCTTCGAAGTTGCGGTTGGAGGTGGATGCGCAGCGCTGGCCGGGCGGGACCTTGTCCGGGTTCATGGCCAGGCACATGGAGCAGCCCGGTTCGCGCCATTCGAAGCCGGCGGCCAGGAAGATCTTGTCCAGCCCTTCCTGTTCGGCTTGCGCCCGCACCAGGCCGGAGCCCGGAACCACCATGGCGCGGACGCGGGGCGAGACCGTGCGGCCCTCCACCACCTTGGCGGCGGCGCGCAGGTCCTCGATCCGGCTGTTGGTGCAGGACCCGATGAACACCACGTCCACCATGGCCTCGGTGATCGGCTGTCCGGCGTCGAGCCCCATATATTCCAATGCCCGCACGGCCGAGGCGCGCTTGTCGGGGCTGGCGAAGTCCTCCGGCGCGGGCACCCGGTCGGTCACCGCGATCACGTCCTCGGGGCTGGTGCCCCAGGTGACCAGGGGCGCGATCTTCGTGGCGTCGAGGGTGATCTCGCGGTCGAAATGGGCGTCGGGGTCGGTGGAGTAGCCCTTCCAGTAGTTCAGCGCCATCTCCCAGGCGCCGCCCTTGGGCGCGGCGGGCCGGCCCTTGAGATACTCGAAGGTGGTCTCGTCGGGCGCCACCAGGCCCGCCCGCGCCCCGGCCTCGATGGTCAGGTTGCAGAGCGTCATGCGCCCTTCCATCGAAAGCGCGCGGACGGCGGAGCCCGCATATTCGATGACATAGCCCGTGCCACCGGCGGTGCCGATCTCGCCGATCACGGCCAGCGCGAAGTCCTTGGCGCCGACGCCCGGGATCGGCTCGCCCTCGATAGTGACCCGGAAGTTCCTGGCCTTGTTCTGGCGCAGGGTCTGGGTGGCCAGCACATGCTCGACCTCGGACGTTCCGATGCCATGGGCCAGCGCGCCGAACGCGCCATGGGTCGAAGTGTGGCTGTCGCCACAGACGATGGTCATGCCCGGCTGGGTGCGGCCCTGCTCGGGGCCGATCACGTGGACGATGCCGTTGCGCACGTCGCCCATCGGGAAGAACTCGATGCCGTAGTCCTTGACGTTTCGCTCCAGGGTCTGGAGCTGCAGGCGCGCTTCCTCGTCCGCGACGGCGTCGACCCCGAGCGCCTGGCCTTCAGTCGGCACATTGTGGTCCGCGACCGCCAGGGTGCGGTCAGGCCGTCGCACCGGGCGCTTCGCCAGGCGTAGGCCGGCGAAGGCTTGCGGCGTGGTCACCTCATGGATGAGGTGCAGGTCGATGTAGAGGATCGCCTCGCCGTCCTGTTGCGTGACGACGTGAGCGTCCCAAATCTTGTCGTAGAGGGTCTTGCCGGGCATGGGGCGCATGTAGGTCCGCACCCCCACGCACGTCTAGTGCTGCGGCGCCGCATTTTGCGGGCGACCAGCGCAAATTCCTGCCTCCTCAGGGAAACTCCGGAAGATTTCCCGCCGCCGTAATCCTAAACAGAATTGCCGAATTCTCTGGATCAGCTATTCGTTGACGCATGCCTGGACCGAACGACTGGGACCTGTTCCAAAGCCTGCATGCGGTGCTGGAGGCTGGCACCCTGTCGGCGGCGGCGCGCTTGAGGGGGCTCACCCAGCCGACGCTGGGGCGGCATATCGAGACCCTGGAACAGCGCCTGGGTTCGCCGCTCTTCCTGCGCAGCCCGCGCGGCCTGCAGCCCACCGACCTGGCGCTTGAACTGAAGCCTCATCTGCATGACATGTCGGCTGCGGCCTCGGCCGCCGTGCGCGACGCTTCGGGCGCGGCCAATTCGCTGACCGGCTCGATCCGCATCACCGCCAGCGAGACCGTCGGAGCCGAAGTGCTTCCACCCATGCTGACCAGCTTCCGCGAGCAGCATCCCGGCGTGGTGATCGAGCTGATGCTGTCCAACATCAACGAGGACCTGTCGCGGCGCGAGGCCGATATCGCCGTGCGCATGAGCCCGCCCAGCCAGAGCTCCCTGGTCGCCAAGAAGGTGGGCGAGGTGTCGCTGGGCTTCTATGCGACCTCCGGCTACCTCGAACGCCACGGTGTGCCGGTGAGCCTCGGGGACTTCGAATCCCACGCCATGATCGGGTTTGACAGCCCGGGGCGCGGCATCCGCGACCTGCCGGGCATCAACATGCCGGTCAGCCGCGAGATCTTCACCTTCCGGTCGGACAGCGACCTTGCCCAGCTTGCCGCCACCCGCGCGGGCTTTGGCATCGGGGTGTGCCAGGACGGGCTCGCGCGCCGCCACGGCCTGGTCCGCGTCCTGCCGGACTTCACCCTCTTCGTGCTGCCGATCTACGTGGTGATGCACGAGAACCTGCGCGGCAGCCGGCGCATGCGGCTGATGTTCGATCATCTGGTCGAGGGCGCGACCGCCTATGTGCGCGAGAGCCGAGAAGCCTGATCCTACTGCCGGGCCATCTCGACCTCGCCGATCGCATCCCCGTCCAGCACCTGGTCGTCGTCCATGGTGACGGTCACGCGGCGCAGGGTCCCCGCATAGGCGAAGGGGGCCTCGTAGGGCGCGACGGGGCTGCCGCGGTCGCGGCCGATATCGAGGCCTGACCATGAGATCAGGGTGGCGAAGCCGAGCGTCGTGGACATCGACGCAGCCGCTCGGCCGTCGATCGTCAGGGTGAAGGTGCGGCCATCGGGGCCCTGGCGGACAGCGACGCCCAGGACATGCGGTCCCTCGGCTGTCGGCCGGTCGGCGGCCAACGTCTCGCGCTTGCCGCCGATGTTCAGGGTGTAGTGCAGCCGCCCGCCCTGGACGTAGAGGCTGTAGCCGCTGGTGGCGTCGCCGTGGGCGATCAGTACGCCGTCCGCCCCGCCGGCCGGGACCATGACGTCGGCCTCGATGCGATAGGAGCGGCTGCGCACGTCCGGCGCCACGTCGGTGGGCAGGTGGCCCATGCCCGCATGGAAGACGTAGCGTTTGCGCCGGCCGCCGAACCGCGCGGAGTTCTCGGCGAAGCGCGGCGCGAAGCGGTCGTCCAGCGGCAGCACCTGATGCGCCCCGGCCTCGGACCACCAGATGTCCTGCAAGGCCTTCAGTCGGTCCGGCTCGGCCGAGGCCTGGTCGTGGGCCTCGGAGAAATCGGCGTCGAGGTGGAAGAGCTCCCACCGGTCGTCCTCGAACGGCGTGCCCGGCGGGTGGAAGGCCACGGCCTTCCAGCCGTCCTTCCACAGGCCGCGGTGGCCGAACATCTCGAAGTACTGCGGCTTTGCCCGGTCGGGTGCGCCGGGACCCTTGAGCCGGGACAGGAAGCTCTCGCCCTCGATGGGCATCTGCGCCACGCCGGCCACATCGGCGGGCGCCTCGACGCCCAGGATTTCCAGGATCGTCGGGACCAGGTCGCTGGCGTGGGCGAAGCCTTCGACCACTTCGCCTCGGCGGGCGATCCCCTTGGGCCAGGAGATCACCAGCGGATCTCGGATGCCGCCGCCGTGGGTGTTCTGCTTGTAGCGCCTCAGCGGGGTGTTGGACGCCATGGCCCAGCCGTGGGGGAAGTTCGAATGGCTGTCCGGCCCGCCGATGTCGTCCAGTCGCGCGAGCTTCTCGGCCAGCGGTTCGGCCTTGCCGTTGTAAGGACCCATGGCGTTCACGAAGCCGTTCGGGCCGCCCTCTTGGCTGGCGCCATTGTCCGACATCACCAGGATCAGGGTGTCTTCGCGCATGCCTGCCTCCTCCAGGAAGGCCACCAGCCGCGCCAGTTCACGATCCGTGTGGTCGAGCATGGCGGCAAACGCGCTCTGCAGACGCGTGGCCACGGTCTGCTCATCGGCGGAAAGCCCGGCCCAGGGGCGCACGCCGTCGTTGCGCGCCGGCAGGTCGGTCGAGGCCGGCACGACCCCCAGCGCCTTCTGCCGCGCCAGCCGACGGTCGCGCTCGACGTCCCAGCCGCCCGCGAAGACCGGGTCGTAGCTTTCGATGATCTCCTTCGGCGCCTGGTGCGGCGCGTGGCAGGCTCCGGGCGCTAGCCACAGCAGCCAGGGCGTGTCCGGCGCATTGGCCGCGTGGTCGGCGAGATAGCGGATCGACTGGTCCACCAGGTCGGTGGTCAGGTGATAGCCCTCGGCATAGCTCTTCGGCTGCTCGACGGGCGTGTTGTCGCGCACCAGCTCCGGCGAATACTGGTCGGTCTCGGCGTCCATGAAGCCGTAGTAGCGGTCGAACCCGCGGCCCAGCGGCCAGCCGTCGAAGGGTCCCGTGGGGCCGGTCTCGGTCAGCGACGTCACATGCCACTTGCCGACCATGTAGTTCCGGTATCCGTGCGGGCGCAGCATCTCGGGCAGGGTCCCGGCCTGTTTGGCGATCTTGCCGCGATAGCCGGGGAAGCCGGAATCGAAGTTGGCCAGGCAGCCGACGCCCACCGAATGGTGGTTGCGCCCGGTCAAGAGCGCCGCGCGTGTCGTCGAGCACATGGCGGTGGTGTGGAAGCCGTTCAGCCGCAGGCCGGCGGCGGCGAGCGCGTCGATGGTCGGCGTTGCGATCGGCGAGCCGTAGCAGCCGAAGTCGGAGAACCCGACGTCGTCGAACAGCACCACCAGGATGTTGGGCGCCGTCTTCGGGACCCGCGGTCCTGGCGGCCACTCGGGCGTGGAGTCAGCGAGCGTCCGACCGATCTTCGCCGCCATTCCGTAATCCCTATTCCGGTTCACCGAACAGAGACGCGATCCGCTGGCGTCGCGCAAACGAAAACG
>DASRRU010000221.1:0-7991 GCA_035656795.1 Phenylobacterium sp.
ACAAAATCACTCACAGACGGCGGAAGCAGCTGGGCCTGGTCAACCGGCCACGGACGGAAGGTCTTGCTCATCCCCGAAGTGAATCAGCATCCTCCCGCCTCGTCGAGATCAAAGCCGACCATTACGGAGGCGGTCTGCTAGGTCCGCTTCTTCAGGCCCGCTTCTTCGCCGGCGGCTTGCGGGCGGCGGACGTCTTGGCCTTCGTGGCGGCGGCGGCGGCCGGCTTGCGTCGCTGGCCGCTCGCTTGGCCCAGGCTGCGCTTCAGCGCTTCCATGAGGTCGATGACCTGGGCTTCCTTGGGTTCTTCGGGCGCCTCGACGGTGTGCCCTTTCTGCTTTTCCCGGATCAGGGCCCGCAGCGCATCCTCGTAGCGGTCGTTGAACTGGCTGGGGTCGAAAGGCCCCTCCAGCTGGTCGATGATCTTGGCGGCGATCTCGACCATCTGGGCCGGCGGCTTCACGGCCTTGATGTGTGCGAAGATCTCGTCGGCGGCGCGCACTTCGGTGGCGTTGCGCAGGGTGTAGGCGACGATTCCCTTGTCGTGTGGCTCCAGCGCCATGAGCCGCTCACGCTGGTGCATCACCAGGCGGCCGAGGGCCACCTTGCCGGCCGTCTTCATGGCCTCGCGGATAACCGCGAAGGCCTCGGCGGCGATGTCGCCATCGGGGGCTAGGAAATAGGGATCGTTCCAGTAGAGCCGGTCGATATCATCGTCGTCGACGAAGCGCTCGATGTCGAGGGTGCGCGTGGTCTCCAGCCGGACGTTCTCCAGTTCCTCGCCAGTGACCACCACATAGCGGCCTTTCTCGATTTCATAGCCCTTGACGATCTGGGAGCGTTCCACCGGCCCCGTCTCGGGGTCGGTCGGGATCATCCGGATGCGGTTGTGCGTCGCCTTGGAGAGCATGTTGAAATGCACCTCCCCGCCGCGCGACGTCGCCGTGTAGAGCGCCACGGGGCAGCTCACCAGCGAGAGACGCAGGTAGCCCTGCCATGTCGGACGAGTGGCCATGGTCACGATCCCCTTGACTGGAACTGAGGAAACGCGACCGGAGACGATTCAGTTCGGGTGGGAGGATTCCCAGGCGCCGTCCTGCGCCGCTGACTCCCGACCGGCGCCTTCCACCCGTGCATCCTCGCCGCGCCAGGCGTGCACCTCGTGGCACACAGGGCAGCGGAAGGAACGTGGCTCGACGACGGCGACGAGCGCGAAATCCTGGGTGCGGTGTCCGGTGGGGACCTCCGCGCCGGTCGTGGGACAGTCGATGATGATCCTGGGCATATGACCCTAATGGATTCAAACGGATATGGTTGCTCCGCGAACCCAAGCTTCAGCGTCCGGGAAGCGGCCGGAAGCCGGCGCCTCTCGGTCCGCCAGCGTCCCCGCGCCGGTCTTAGACGACCTGGCCCGCGGCCTGGGTGCGGTGGGGGCTGTCCACCGCCCAGATCTTCTCGATGTTGTAGAAGGTGCGCACCTCGGGCCGGAACAGGTGGATGATCACGTCGCCGGTGTCGATCAGCACCCAGTCGCAGTGCGGCAGGCCCTCGACCCGGGCGCGCCCGTAGCCTTCGTCCTTGAGAGCCCGCAACAGGTGGTCAGCCATGGCGCCGACATGGCGGTGCGAACGCCCGGAGGCGACCACCAGACCGTCGGCGACGGCGGACTTGCCCTTGAGGTCGATGAACACAATGTCCTGCGCCTTATCGTCGTCCAGGCGGCTCAGGATCATGTCCTGCAGGGCGCTGATGCGGTCACCAACAGGACTGGCGGGATCTTTCGAAGGCTTGGGGCCTTCGTGCGCACGGGGCGCAGCTTCACGGGTCAGCGGGGTGCTCCTTTGAAATCCTCGCAAGAGCGACCCTAGCACGGGCAGGGGCCTTGGTCAGCCGCCCATCAGGCCTTGAGCGTTTCAGCCGCTCGCGCAGGACCGTGGAGCTTTGGAAATTGAGCGGACCGCGCAGGAAGACCCAGGCCGGCGGCTTGGCGCCGGGCAGGGTCGCGGCGGCCATCGACGGTCGCCGGAAGCGGGCGAACCGCCGCGCGGTGGGCGAAAACCGGCTCTTGATGGCGATCCACGGGCGCGAGATGACGGCGACCGGCACTTCGCGCATGATCTGGGTCCAGCCGCGCCAGCGGTGGAAGGTGGCCAAGCTGTCGGCGCCCATGATCCAGACGAACTTCACGCCTGGGAACCGCTGCTTCAGCGCCCGCACCGTATCGATGGTGTAGGCGCTGCCCAGCCGGGCCTCGACGTCGGTGACGATCATGCCCGGCCCCTTGGCCTGGCTCCGCGCGCCGGCCATGCGTTCCGCCAGGTCTGCGGTTTCGTGGCGGCCCTTCAGCGGGTTCTGGGGCGAGACCAGCCAGATCACATGGTCCAGGTTCAGCCGCCGCTTGGCGGTCTCGGCCACGTGTGCGTGGCCCTCGTGCGCCGGGTTGAAGGAGCCGCCGTAGAGACCGACGCGCATCCCCGGCTCCAGATGGAATCCGGGCCTGAGCGCGGCCGGGCGGCCACCTTCAGGGGCGCGTCTGGCCGGTCCCGCGGACCACATATTTATAGGTCGTCAGTTGCTCCGCGCCCACCGGCCCGCGCGCATGCAGGCGGTCGGTGGCGATGCCGATCTCGGCGCCGAAGCCGAACTCCGCTCCATCGGCGAACTGGGTCGAGGCGTTGACCAGGACGATGGCCGAATCCACCAGGGCCACGAAATGCTCGGCTGCCGCGCCGTCCTCGGCGACGATGGCGTCGGTGTGGGCCGAGCCGTGGGCGGCGATGTGGCTCGCCGCGCCCTCGACCCCGTCGACGACCGCAATGCTGATGATCGGGGCGAGGTATTCCGTGGACCAGTCTTCGTCCGACGCGGGGTCCATTCCCGGAACCAGGGATCTCGCACGAGCGTCGCCGCGCAGCTCGCACCCGGCGGCGCGCAGGGCCGCGGCGACCGGCGGCAGCAGGCGCTGGGCGTCGGCGCTATCGACCAGCAGGGTCTCTGCCGCCCCGAAGACAGAGACGCGGCGCATCTTGGCGTTGACGGTGACGGCGATGGCTTTGTCGAGGTCGGCGCTGGCGTGCAGGAAGACGTGGTTGATCCCCTCCCGGTGCCCGAGCACCGGGGCGCGGGCCTCGGCCTGTACGCGCGCCACCAGGCTCTTACCGCCGCGGGGAATGATCAGGTTCACCGCGCCCTCAAGGCCGCCAAGGATCAGGCCCACGGCCGCGCGGTCGGCGGTCGCCACCACCTGCACGCAGCTCTGCGGCAGGCCGGCGGCGGCCAGGCCCTTGGCGACCGAGGCGTGGATGGCGAGATTGGAGGCTAGGCACTCCGAGCCGCCACGCAGGATCGCGGCGTTGCCCGAGCGAACGCACAGCGCCGCGGCGTCGGCTGTGACGTTGGGACGGCTCTCGTAGATTATGGCGATGACCCCGATGGGGGTGCGCACCCGGGCGATGTCCAGGCCGTTGGGCCGGTCCCAGCGATCCATCTCTGCACCCAGCGGATCCCTGATCGCGGCGACCGTCTCGATACCCTTGGCCATGGCCTCGACGCGGGCGGCGTCCAGCCGCAGGCGGTCGATCATGGCCGGGGCCATGCCGGCGGCCTGGGCGGCGGCGATGTCGCGAGCGTTGGCGGCCAGGATGTCCGCGGCGTCGGCGCGGACCGCGTCGGCCATCGCCGCGATGGCGCGGGTGCGGGTCGCCGCGTCGGACAGCCGCAGGGCCGCGGCGGCCTCGTGGGCCGCTCGCCCCATGGCGCTCATTTGCGCCTGCAAGCTCGCGCCGGCGTCGTCCATCGGGACCCCATATGCTCAGACTGAGCCTTACCTAGCCGGTTTGTGACAGCCGACGCTAGGCTTTCACGAACGGCAGCCTGGTCGTCGCGGGCTGGCCCATGGCCAGGAGCGCATTGGCCACCGCCGGGCCGATCACCGGCGTGCCGGGCTCACCGACCCCGCTCGGCGGCGCGCTCGACGCCACGATATAGGTCTCCACCGTCGGAGCCTCCTTGTGGCGCAACACCCTGTAGGTGTCGAAGTTGTGCTGCTGCACCGCCCCGTCCTTAAGGGTGATCTCGCCGAACAGGGCCGCCGACAGACCGTAGCAGGTCCCGCCCTCCATCTGAGCGGCGATCTGGTCCGGCGAGATGGCGGCGCCGCAGTCGATCGCGGTGACCACCCGGCCCACACGCGGCTCGCCGTTCACCAGCTTCACCTCAGCCACCTGGGCCACCACCGAGCCGAAGCTCTCATGCACTGCGACGCCGCGGGTCCAGCCGGCCGGCGCAGGCGCGCCCCAGCCGGCCTTGGCGGCGGCCAGGTTCAGGACCGCCAGGTGACGGCTGGCGCCGGCCTTGGCGTAGAGCGCGCGGCGATAGTCGACCGGATCCTTGCCCGCCCGCTTCGCGAGCTGGTCGATGGTGTGTTCCATGACGAAGGCGGTGTGCGTCGCCCCCACGGAGCGCCACCAGAGCACCGGCACGCCGGCGTCGGGATGGAGCGCCTGGCCGTCGACCACCGGCGTGGCCTTGAGGTACGGCGAGCCTTTGGCGCCCTCCACCGACGTCGGGTCCAGGCCGCCGCCGCCCAGCGGCGAGCCCTTGCTCAGCGACTGGGTGACGATGCGGTGGCGCCAGGTGGCCGGATAGCCGTCCTTGTCGACGCTGACCCGCACGGCGTGGTGGACCAGCGGGCGGTAGTAGCCGGCGGTCATGTCGTCCTCGCGGGTCCAGACCAGCTTGACCGGCCGGCCCTTGCCCACGTGCTTCGCGATGTGCACGCATTCGGTGACGTAGTCGGACTGATAGTTGGCGCGCCGGCCGAAGCTGCCGCCGGCGAACAGGGTCTCGATCTCGACAGAGCCGGGGAGGGCGCCGACGATCTTGGCGGTGTTGAGCTGGTCGAGCGTCGGGATCTGCGAGCCGTGGATCAGCTTGGCGTTGCCGCCGTCGACGATCGCCACGCAGTTCATTGGCTCCATTGTGGCGTGGGCCAGGAACGGGAAGTCGTAGCTGACCTCCAGCGCCGCCGGTTCCGAAGCGGCCTTGGCGGCGTCTCCGCGGGTCTCGAAGGGATACCATTTGAGACTGGCGCCAGTGGGCAGGGGCTTGGTGGCCAGCGTCGTCCATTCGGACCGCAGCTGGTCGGAGCCGCGTTTGTCGGCCTTGGTCTCGTCCCAGGTCACGACCAGAGCATCGCGGCCCTGGCGCGCGGCATAGGTGGTCTTGGCGACCACGGCCACGCCGGTCGGGATCTGGAATACGTCCACCACGCCCGGAACCTTCCTGGCCGCGGCCGCGTCGAAGCTGGCGACCTTGGCCCCGAACTTCGGCGCGTGCGCCACCATGGCAGTCAGCATGTTCGGCAGATGGACGTCCTGGGTGAAACGCGCCGTTCCGCTGGACTTGGCGGCGGAGTCCTTGCGCCGGACGCGATCGGTCCCGATCAGGGTGAAGGCCTTGGGGTCCTTCAGAGCCGGCTTCTGCGGTGGCGTCACCTTGGCTGCGGCGCCCAGCAACTCGCCGAAGTGGGCCTGCTTGCCGCTGGCGGCGTGGCTGACCACGCCGTCTTTCACCGAGACCTCGCCGGCCGGGACGCTCCACGTGGTCGCCGCGGCCTGCACGAACATCGCCCTGGCCGCCGCGCCGGCGTTGCGCAGCTGCATCCAGCTGTTGGAGATCGCCGAGGAGCCGCCGGTGCCCTGCATGCCAAAGCCGGTGTTGGCGTAGACCGAGGCGTTGGCGGGCGACTGCTCGACCTTCACCTTGTCCCAGTCGGCGTCCATCTCCTCGGCGGCGATGGCGGCCAGGCCCGCGTGGTTGCCCTGGCCGAATTCGATGTGCTTGGAGACCACTGTCACGGTTCCGTCGGCGGCCATCTTGATGAACGGGCCGAAGGCGCCGAAGTCGTGGGGCGCGCCGACGCTCATGATCTTGCCGATCGTCTGGGGCGAGCAGCCGATCAGCAGGGCGCCGCCCGCGAGCGTCGCGCCGATGCTGAGCGCCTGGCGCCGCGTCGGGACGGGTTGGAGGCCTTTGAAGAGCTGGTTCATGCTGTCCCCTTAAGCCTTCGCTGCGACGGGCTGGGCCGCGGCGGGCTGGCCGGAGGCTTCCTTGATGGCGGCATGGATGCGCTGGTAGGTCCCGCAGCGGCAGATGTTGCCGCTCATCGCCGCGTCGATCTCCGCGTCCGTGGGCTTGGGCTTCGTGGCCAGCAGGGCTGCGGCGCTCATCAGCTGGCCCGACTGGCAATAGCCGCATTGCGGCACGTCGTTCTTCACCCAGGCGACCTGCAGCGGATGGTTCCCACCCAGGCTCTCGACGGTTGTGATCTTGGCGCTGGCGAGCGCGGCGATCGGCGTCGAGCAGGAGCGGATCGGCTGGCCGTCCGCCAGCACCGTGCAGGCGCCGCACTGGGCGATGCCGCAGCCGTACTTGGTCCCGGTCAGGCCGAGCTCGTCGCGCAGCACCCACAGCAGAGGCGTCTCCGGCGCCGCCTCCACCGTCACGGCCTTGCCGTTTACGTTCAGCGTCGCAGTCATGGTCGAGGGGTCCTTCGGCGAGTCACCGACCATCCTAACAATGTTCAGACCGCACGGGAAATCAGGCCGGCGTGGCGCACTCGGGCGGGCTCGGCTATTCAGGATCCCGCCCATGCATGCCTTCCCCGCCTTCTTTCCGCTGTCCGGCAAGACCATCGTCGTGGCTGGCGCCGGCGAGGCCGCCGAGGCGAAGCTCAGGCTGTTTGCGGGCTCCCCCGCGGTGATCCGGCGGCTGGAGGGCGAGGCGGCGCTGAATCCGGAGGCCTATGAGGGCGCGGCGCTCGCCTTCATCGCCATGGACGACGACGCCTTCGCCGAAGCCGCCGCGGGGGCCGCGCGGGCCGCGCGGGTGCCGGTCAATGTCGTCGACCGGCCGGCGCTCTGCGACTTCACCACGCCATCGCTGATCGACCGCGGCGAGGTGGTGGCGGCCATCGGCACCGCCGGGGCCTCGCCCATGCTGGCGACCCTGCTGCGCCACGACATCGAGGCGCGCGTGCCGCAAGGCGCGGGCCATGTGGCGGCCCTGTTCGCCGGGATGCAGGAGGAGGTGCGGCGCGCGCTCCCCGAGCCCCACCGCCGCCGCGCCTTCCTGCGTGCGGCGATCAACGGCCCCATCGCCGAGGCTGCAATGCTCGGCGACAAGGCGCGGGCCGCGACCCTGCTCCGTGAGGCCCTGGCGCGGGACGAGCCGGGCGCGGGCATGGTCCAGTTCGTCGACGCGCGGGGCCCGGCGGACCTGCTGACCCTGAAGGCCGCCCGCGCGCTAGCCGCCGCCGACGTGCTGGTCTGCGACGAGGCCGCCCACCCCGACATCCTGGCGTTGGCCCGCCGCGATGCAGAGCGCACCGGGCCGCAGACGATCGAGCATCTGGCCGAGCTGGCCGCCCAGGGCCTGCGCGTGGCCCGCCTGGTCACGGGCCCAGCCTGGCGCACCGAGCAGGTCGCGCTGGCCGAGCACGGCGTGGACGCCGAGGTCCTGCCGATCGCCAGCTAGGCGCGGTTGACCGGGCCGCTACAGCGGCCATTGTCACCGCATCTGGTCGGGGAGTTACGCATGCGGCACTGGAAGACGGCGGGCCTCGCGGTCGCATTCGCCCTGGCGGCGGGATCGGCGGCCTGGAGCCAGGCCCCGCCTGCCCAGACCACGGCCCAGATCGACGCCCGCGTGGCCCGCGTCCTGGCCAGCACCCCGCTGATCGACGGCCACAACGACTTTCCCTGGGAAGTCCGCGAGCGCTGGGCGGGCAAGACCGGCGCCTTCGATATGCGGAGCGACCTTGCCCATGCCCCCGCCGCGCCGGGCTCGGACTCCACCGGCGGCCTGATGACCGACATCCCGCGCCTGAAGGCCGGCCACGTGGGCGGGCAGTTCTGGTCGGTGTGGATTCCGGTGACCATCACCGGCCCGGCGGCGGTGCAGACGACCCTCGAGCAGATCGACGTGGTCAAGCG
>DASRRU010000222.1:0-1511 GCA_035656795.1 Phenylobacterium sp.
GCGCCGATCACCACGGTTTCCAGGAACGGCTCGACCACCAGGGCCCGGCCGAGTTCCTGCATCACCACCATGGTGTCCACCGGGCCGCCGCCGAGGCCGCCCAGCTCTTCCGGCAGGGCCGCGCCCAGCAGGCCCACGTCCTGGGCCAGGGCGCGCCAGATCTCCGGCCGCCAGCCCGCCTCCGAGGCCAAGGCCTTGCGCCGGGCCTCGAAGCCGTAGGTGTCGGCGAGGAAGCTCGCCAAGGAATCGCGGAGCAGGCGCTGCTCTTCGCTGAAGCTGAAGTCCATGGCGTAATCCCCGGCAGGAACGGTTGAACGGGCGCGCCGGCCTCAGAGGCCGAGCACCGCCTTGGCGATGATGTTGCGCTGGATCTCGTTGGAACCGCCGTAGATCGAGGTCTTGCGCACGTTGAAATAGGCGTCGGCCGCGCCGCGGGTGTACTTCGGCCCCACCGGCAGTTCGTTCTCACCCGGCGGCTCGCCGGCCAGGTGGGCCGCGCCGTAGCGGCCGGCCACCTCCAGCGTCAGCTCGGTCAGGCGCTGCTGGATCACCGTGCCCTCGATCTTGAGCAGGGACGACTCCGGGCCGGGCCCCTTGCCTTCGGACTCGCGGGCCAGGGTGCGCAGCTCGGTGTACTCCAGCGCCATCAGCTCGATCTCCAGCTCGGTCATCTTGCGCTGGAAGAACGGGTCCTGGCCCATCGGACGGCCGTCGTCGTCCTCCTGCGCCGCCGCGGCGCGCAGCCGTTCCAGCGCGCGCTTGGAGCGGGCCACCCCCGCGATGCCGGTCCGCTCGTGGGCGAGCAGGAACTTGGCGCAGGTCCAGCCCTTGTTCTCCTCGTAGACCCGGTTCTCCACCGGGACCCGCACGTCCTCCAGCCAGACCTCGTTGACCTCGTGGGCGCCGTCCAGGGTGATGATCGGGCGCACCGTCACGCCAGGCGTCTTCATGTCGATCAGCAGGAAGCTGATGCCCTCCTGCTTCTTGGCGGCAGGGTCGGTGCGCACCAGGAAGAAGCCCCAGTCGGCGAACTGGGCCAGGGTGGTCCAGGTCTTTTGGCCGTTGACGACATAGTGGTCGCCGTCGCGCACGGCGCGGGTGGACAGGCCCGCCAGGTCCGACCCCGCCCCCGGCTCCGAATAGCCCTGGCACCACCAGATCTCGCCCGCCAGGGTGGGCGGCAGGAAGCGCTGCTTCTGCTCGGGCGTGCCGAACGCCTGGATCACCGGCGAGACCATGTTGATGCCGAACGGCAGGATCGGCACGGTCCCCGCGCACGCCAGCTCCTCGGCGAAGATGAACCGCTGCACCGAGTTCCAGCCGGGGCCGCCGTATTCCTTAGGCCACGCCGGCGCCGACCAGCCGCGCGCGCCCAGGATGCGGTGCCAGGACAGGAAGTCCTCCCGCCCCAGCTCCCCGCCCGCTTCCTGCTTCCTGCGCAGCGCGTCGGGATAGTTCTCGTCGATGAAGCGCCGCACCTCGGCGCGGAAGGCGACGTCTTCAGGAGAAAA
>DASRRU010000223.1:0-8675 GCA_035656795.1 Phenylobacterium sp.
GCAGAAGGTCACCCAGGGCCAGCAGGTCGGCCAGGCGGGCTCTTCCGGCGGCGTGTCGGAACCGCAGGTGCACTTCGAAGTACGCTACACGCCGAGCCCGACGGACCGCGCCCGTTCGGTGGATCCCAAGCTGGTGTTGCCGCCGAAGTCGCCCTCCGTCCCTTAAAGAGGCGGGATGGGCGTTACAGCGGCAGGGGCTTCCCGAGCTCGCCGGCCAAATCCCGGATGAACTGCCACGCCACCCGGCCGGACCGGGCGCCGCGCAGCTGCGCCCACTGCAGGGCTCGGCGGTCGAGGTCGGTGGTGTTCAGACCGTAGCGTTTCGCATAGCCCTGCACGGCGGCCAGGTAGGTCGGCTGGTCCATGGGCGGGAAGCCGATCCATAGGCCGAAGCGATCCGAGACGCTGACCTCTTCCTCGGCGTCCTCGGCCGTGGCCACGAGGCCGCGGTCCTCCTGATGCCCCCCTCTTTCAGCGTGAGATCGGGGCATCAGGTGGCGGCGATTGGAGGTGGCGGTGAACAGCACATT
Source organism: Phenylobacterium sp. (assembly GCA_035656795.1). Lineage (GTDB taxonomy): Bacteria > Pseudomonadota > Alphaproteobacteria > Caulobacterales > Caulobacteraceae > Phenylobacterium. The sequence goes on from DASRRU010000223.1 coordinate 531, forward strand.
GGCCGGCGGCCCGCTGACCCCGCCTTCCAGCGCCGACTTCAGCGCCTTGGCCGCGTCGGCCCCTTCTTCGAAGGAGAGGTCGTCGCACAGGACCACAAATCGTTCGGGTCGGGCGCGCAGGACGTCGAACAGGGCGGGAAGCTGGGTGACCTGGTCGCGGTCCACCTCCACCAGCTTCAGGTCGCCCGTCTCGGCCGCCACGTGCATGAAGGCCGCCTTGGCCAGCGAGCTCTTGCCGGTGCCACGCACGCCCCAGAGCAGGGCGTGGTTGAACGGCAGACCCGCGGCGAACCGCTGCAGGTTCTCCAGGAACCGGTCCTTTTGGCGATCGGCCCCCACCAGGGCCGCCAGCGGCAGGGGGTAGTCGGGGGCGGGGTGGAAGGCCCCGTTCGCCGGGTCGTGGCGGAACAGGCGGGCGGATTCGAAGGCCGGCGCCGGCGCCTGGGCGGGCGCCAGGCGTTCGAGGGCGGCGGCGATCCGCATCAGGATGGGTTCCAGGTCGTGTGTCATGCTTGCGACGCTTAGCCCGACCCCCGGCGGTGTTCCATTGCAAATCGGGGTCGCAACGCATAGCTTCCGCCGACTTTGAGCGGGGGTCTCCCGAAGACCGTCGCCGCACTGCTTTCCGGAGAGTCCATGTTCGCGACCCCAGCCTATGCTCAAGCCGCCGGCGGCGCCCTCGGAGGGGGCGGCCCGATGGACATGCTGGTCCAGTTCCTGCCGCTCGTTGGCCTTGTCGTCCTGTTCTACTTTCTGATGATCCGCCCGCAGCAGCGGCGCATGAAGCAGCACCAGGCGATGCTGGGCGGCCTGAAGCGCGGGGACAACGTGATCCTGTCGTCGGGCGTGCACGGCAAGATCGTCCGTGTCGAGGACGCCGATGTGGGTGTCGAAATCGCCACCGGCGTCACCGTGAAGGTGCGCAAGTCGATGATCACCGAGGTCCAGGCCCGCGGCGCGCCGGCCCCGGCCAACGACGCCAAGACCTAGGGGCCAGCCTCAGCCATGATGAATCCTTCCCGCTGGAAGGTCGTTGTCGTCGCCCTGGCGGTGCTGTTCGGCGTCTTCTTCACCTTGCCGAACCTGCTGCCCGCGAAGGTCCGTGACCAGCTTCCGGCCTTCCTGCCGCACCAGACCCTGAAGCTCGGCCTCGACCTGCAGGGCGGGTCGTCCCTGCTGCTGTCGGTGGACGGGGATGCGCTGCGTAAGGAGCGGACCACCAATCTCATCGAAGACACGCGATCGGCGCTGAAGCAGGCGGGAATCGACTTCACCGACCTTGGCCAGACCGGCGCCGACGTGACGGTCCGGATCACCGACCCGGCGCAGATCACACCGGCGATGAACGCCCTGCGCAAGAGCGTGGCCGTGCCGACCCAGGGCGCCGCCGGCGGCCACGAGGTCAGCCTCAGCCAGGCCCCCGACCAGCGGCTTCGCCTGTCGTTCTCGCAGTCCGCCCTCGACGCCGAGACCGGGCGGGCGGTGGAACAGTCCATCGAGATCATCCGCCGCCGGATCGACCAGATGGGGACCAAGGAGCCGGATATCCGCCGCCAGGGCAGCGACCGCATCCTGGTGCAGGTGGCCGGCGAGAGCGATCCCGAGCGGCTGAAGAACGTCATCGGCCAGACCGCCAAGCTCAGCTTCCAGATGGTGGACGAGCAGGCTTCGCCGGAAGACATCGCCGCTGGGCGCGTGCCGCCGGGCGACGAGGTGCTGCCCTCCACCGACGGGATCGCGCCGCAGTATCTGGTCAAGAAGCGCCAGTCGATCACCGGCGAGATGCTGACCAACGCCCAGGCCGGCTTTGACCAGCAGGGCGGCGGCTCAGAGGTCCAATTCAGGATGAACGGCCTTGGCGCTCAGCGCTTCGCCGACATCACCCGCCAGAACATCGGCAAGCGCTTCGCCATCGTCCTCGACAAGAAGATCATCTCCGCCCCGAACATCCTCGGCGTGATCCCGAGCGGATCGGGCAGCATCACCGGTCACTTCACGCCGGAAAGCGCCAACGACCTGGCGGTCTTGTTGCGCGCGGGCGCACTTCCGGTGCCCCTGAAATTCGAGCAGGAGACCACGGTTGGGGCTGAGCTCGGGGCCGATGCGGTCAAGGCCGGTGCGATCTCGCTTGGCATCGGCGCCATCGCGATCATCGTCTTCATCATGCTCGCCTACGGCCTCTGGGGCGTCTTCGCCGCCGCCGCCCTGATCGTCAACGTGCTGATGATCCTGGGCGTCATGTCGATGACCCAGGCGACGCTGACCTTCCCCGGCATCGCGGGCCTGATCTTGACGCTGGCCGTGGCGGTGGACGCCAACGTGCTGATCTACGAGCGGATCCGCGACGAGGCGCACGCCGGGCGGACGCCGATGATGGCGATGGAGCACGGCTACAGCCGCGCGCTTGTCTCGATCATCGACGCCAACATCACGAGCGCCATCTCCGCCGTCATCATGTTCCAGTTCGGCTCAGGTCCGATCCGCGGCTTCGCCTGGACCATGCTGATCGGCGTCTTCACCTCGGTGTTCACCGCGGTGATCATCACCCAGCTGCTGATCGGCTGGTGGTTCCGGGCGACGAAGCCCAAGACCCTGCCGATCGAATAGGGCTCCGATCATGCGTTGGCCATTCATCCGCCTGCTCCCGAGAGCGTTTCACATCGACTTCGTGCGGCTGGCGCCCTTCGCCGCGGTGGTGTCGGCGATCCTGATCGCCGGCTCGATCGGGTCGTTCGTCTACCAGGGCCTGAATTTCGGCATCGATTTCCGGGGCGGGACCCTCATCGAAGTGCAGACCCCGGGGCACGCGGCGCCGCTGAACGAGCTGCGCCGGGCGCTCCCCGCCGCGGGCGGCGCGGACGCCGAGGTGCAGGGGGCCGGCAAGCCCGACCTCGCCAGCCTGCGTTTCCGCACCGCGGGTTCCGACAGCGTCGGGGCTGCTCAGGCAGTGAAGCAGAAGCTGTCGGTGGCGTTTCCCGGCATGGTCTTCAAGAGCGTCGAGGTCGTCGGCCCGAAGGTGTCCGGCGAACTCGCGGTCTCCGGCGCGAAGGCCGTCGGCATCGCCCTGCTGTTGATGCTCGCCTACATCTGGTTCCGGTTCCAGCTTCAGTTCGGCCTCGGCGCCGTGGCGGCGGTGTTCCACGACGTGTTTCTGACGCTGGGCTTGCTGTCGGTGACGCACATCGAGTTCTCGATGACGTCGATCGCGGCCCTGCTCACGGTCATCGGCTATTCGATGAACGAGAAGGTGATCACCTTCGACCGGCTTCGCGAGAACCTGCGCAAGTACAAGTCTGCGCCGCTGCGCGAAGTGATCAATCGTTCTGAGAATGAGCGTCTGTCGCGGACCGTGATCACCGGCACCACCGCGATCCTGGCGCTCGCCGGCTCGCTGTTCCTGGGCGGCCCGGTGCTGTTCCCGCTGGTCTTCACCATGGTCTTCGGCATCATCATCGGCACCTACTCGTCGGTCTACGTCGCCCTGCCGATCATCCTGTTGTGGGGCGTCAAGCGCAGCGACGAGCCGGCCGAGCCGCTGAAGCCCGCGACCGTCCGCTAGGGGGCGGGCGGCCATGGCCCGCGACGCGCCCTCCATCGACGCCTATGGCGATGGCGGATTCCGGCTGTCGGGCGAGCGGCATGAAGGCTCGCTGCTGATCGTCGGCGACAAGGCCCAGGCATGGTCCGTGGCGACCTTTGGCGAGCTGACCGTGGAATCGCTCGCGCCGGTGTTCGAGGCGGGGAGGGCAGAAGTGGAATTCCTGCTGCTGGGCATGGGCGCGCGCAACGCCCAGCCGCCGCGGGCGATCCGCGAAGCCCTGCTGGCGGCGGGCATGGGCCTGGAGTTCATGGATACGCCGGCCGCCGCCAAGCTCTACAACGTGCTGACCTCGGAGGGCCGCCGACTGGCGCTCGCGCTGATTGCAATCTGAGCCGGTTTCCGGCTGCGTCAAAACGACCTATACCTGACCGCCAGGGTAGGATTCGCGAGGGCGCACCAATGGCTGGACTACTTTCCAATTTCCGCAACACATTCATCGTCGGCCTGTTTTTGGCCGGCGTGATGATCTGGGCCTATTCGCAAGGGCCGCAGGGTGCAGGCGAAGTCTTCTTCGTCGCCGTGTTCCGCTGGATGCACGTGTTCTTCGGCATCTTGTGGATCGGCCTGCTCTACTACTTCAACTTCGTCCAGATCCGGGTCATGCCGGCGGTGCCCGCCGAACTGAAGCCGGCGGTCTCGAAGTACATCGCGCCGGAAGCGCTGTTCTGGTTCCGCTGGGCGGCCGTGGCGACGGTCGTCATGGGCCTCGCGATCGCCGGCAGCCGCCACTACCTCGTCCAGACGCTGTCGTTCGGCCTGGCGGGCTCTGCCGATCCGGCCAGCCAGAAGCAATTCGCGCTGCTGGGCGTGGGCATGTGGCTGGGCATCATCATGATGCTCAACGTCTGGGGCATCATCTGGCCGAACCAGAAGCGCGCGCTGGGCCTCGTCGAGGCCGACGCCGACACCAAGGCCAAGGCGGCCAAGATGGCGATGCTGGGCTCGCGCACGAACCTTCTGCTGTCCCTGCCGATGCTGGTGGCCATGACCATGTCGCAAACGATTTTCGGCTGACTGAGTTAGGATTTCCGACATCGGAAAGGCCCGCCTTAACCGGCGGGCCTTTTCACATGAGCGCATCAGGGCGAAGTAGAACCTTGTTCACCCGTCTGACGTGCTCTCACCCTTTGAAGCTAAACCCTTCTTACCCGGTTCGGGTGTTTCCACCTGAACCAGGAAGGGTCTAGGGGCCATGGCGATGACCCAGATGAGCGATATGGCGGCCTCCGGCGCCGAGACTGGCGACCTCGACGCCCTGATCCGCCGGATCGACCCCGACCGCTGGCTCTCCAGCAGGTTCGTCGGGAACGTCGAGGCGCGCGCCGATGTGGTGGCGATCTACGCCTTCGACAATGAACTGGCCCGCGCCCCCAAGGCCGCGTCGAGCGCCCTGTTGGCCGAGATGCGGCTGACCTGGTGGCGAGAGGCGCTGGAGGAAATCTTCGACGGGCGGCCAGTGCGCCATCACCCTGCGGCCCAGGCCCTGGCGAAGGCGGTCGAACGGCGGGGTCTGGCGCGCGCGGACCTGGAGACACTGATCGACGCGCGCTATCGCGAGCTCGACCCGGAGCCGATGAGCGAGGCCGACGTCCTCGACTTGGCGCGAGACACCGGCGGCATGGCCGCCCAGCTGGTGGCGCAGGTGCTCGACCCCGCGAGTGAGGCGAAGATGGCGCTGGCCGGCGGCTCAGCCTGGGCGCTAGGCAAGCGGCTGGTCACCGATCCGGACCTGCGCCCCACCTTCCTGAAGGTGATCCATGCCGCGCGCAGCGCCTCGCGAGCGCTCAGCGTGGCGGCCTTCCCGGCGATCGCCCATGCCGCGCTGGCAGGCCGCCCCTCGACCAACGACTTCGCGCGCCGGCTGAGGCTCACCATCGCGGTGGCGCGGGGGAGGATCTAGCCCCGAGAGCCGTCACGCGGCCTGCGAGATGCCGCTTGCCAATCGGCGGAGGTCAGCCAAGCATCCCTGACGAGGCCGCCTCCCAAAAAGGTCGCCCTGAGGGATGGGAGGCGCGGCGTGTTCAAACAGCTTCTGACTCCGGTCGGTGACAGCCTGCCGTTGTCGTTCCTGGTCGCGGCCCTGCCAATTCTCACGGTTCTTGTGCTCCTGGGCGCCTTTCGCCGACCAGCCTGGCTGGCGTCGCTGGGCGGGCTCGCGGTGGGGCTGGCGACCGCGATCATCGTCTGGAAGCTGCCGTTGACCCTGGCGCTGAGCGCAGTGGCCAACGGGGCGGTGTTCGCGCTCTGGCCGGTGATGTGGATCGTTTTGGCGGCCCTGCTGCTCTACAACATCGCCGTGGTCTCGGGGCGCTTCGAGGCCTTCCGGTCCTGGTTGCTGACCAACGTACCGAACGACCGGCGGATCGTGCTGATCGTCATCGGCTTCTGTTTTGGCGCGCTGCTGGAAGGCGTGGCCGGCTTCGGGACGCCCGTGGCGATCACCGGATCGCTGCTGATCCTGGTCGGATTTCCGCCGACGGAAGCCCTGGTTCTGGTGCTGATCTTCGACACCGCCCCGGTCGCCTTCGGCGCCTTGGGGGCGCCAGTGACCGTCCTGGGCTCGGTGACCGGCCTTCCGACCCATGCGCTCGCCGCGATGATCGGCCGACAGCTGCCGGTGATGGCCGCCATCCTGCCGTTCTACGTCATGGCGCTCTACGGCGGCTGGCGCTCGATCCGGGCGCTGTGGCCGGTGCTGCTGGTGGCGGGGCTGAGCTTCGCGGCAGCCCAGTTCGCGGCGTCCAACTACATCGACTACACGCTCACAGACGTGCTCGCGTCGCTGTTCTCGCTGCTCGCGACCCTGGCCTTCCTGCGGGTTTGGCGCCCGCGGCCGGACCCGGCCTTCGCGATCGGGGACGACTTGGAGCGAGAGCTCCGCGCCGGCGCGCCGCCGGCCTGGCAGGGCTGGCTGCCTTGGGCGATCATCTCGGCGACGGTGGTGCTCTGGACCACGTTCAAGGTCGCATCCATCGGCCAACGGGACATCCACTGGCCTTTGCTGGACAAGGCGATCTCGATCACCCTCTATCACGACAAGCCCTACGCGGCGGTCTGGACGTTTCAGCCGCTGGCCACGGGGACCGCGATCCTGCTGGCCGCCATCATCACCGCCGCGGCTGTCAGGCTTTCGCCCGCGGCCTTCGTCAGTTGTGCGGGGCAAACCGTGCGGCAGGCCTGGAAGGCCGTGGTGACCGTCATGCTGATCGTGGGCCTGGCCTATCTGATGAACTACTCGGGCCTGGCCTACACCCTGGGCCTGGGCGCGGCGTCGACGGGACACGCCTTCGTGCTGCTGTCACCGTTCCTGGGCTGGGTGGCGGTTATGCTCTCGGGCAGCGACACGTCGGGCAATGCCCTGTTCGGCAATCTGCAGGTCGTCGCCGCCAATCAGCTGAATCTGAACCCGGTGCTGTTCGCCGCCACCAACTCGTCAGGCGGAGTGATGGGCAAGATGATCTCGCCGCAGAATATCGCCACCGGCGTGTCGGTGACCGGCATGACCGGGCAGGAGGGCCAGATCTTCGCGCGCACCTTCCCGCACAGCATCGTGCTGACCTTGATCCTCGGGGCGCTGGTGGCCGCGCAGCAGTTCCTGATCCCCTGGATCATCCCGACTCACTAGGTTGCCGCGGCGCTATTCCGCGGCCAGGGCAGGCGCGCCGGTGATCCAGGCATCCAGGTCGGCCAAGGCCCGTTCGCCCAGCAGCCGCTTCTTGGCGCGGCCGCGTTCCTTGTGCGGCAGGCGCTTGCCGTCGACGCCGTGCTTTGGGCCCTCCAGGGGCGGCAGCAGGCCGTAGTTGATGTTCATCGGTTGGAACGAGCCTGCGCCACCATCCAGGTGCCCGCCGGTGATGTGGCCGATCAGGGCGCCCAGGGCCGTCGTGGGCGGCGGCGGCGTCGCGGCTCGGCCCAAGCGCTCGGCGGCGGCGAAGCGGCCGGCCAGCAGGCCAACGGCGGCGCTCTCCACATAGCCCTCGACGCCGGTCACCTGGCCGGCGAACCGCAGGCGTGGGTCGGCCTTCAGGCGCAGGCTGGCGTCCAGGAGGCGTGGGCTGTTCAGGAAGGTGTTGCGGTGCAGGCCGCCAAGCCGGGCGAACACAGCCTTCTCCAGACCCGGGATCATCCGGAAGATCTCGGTCTGGGCGCCATGCTTCAGCTTGGTCTGGAAGCCCACCATGTTCCACAGCGTGCCCAGCGCATTGTCCTGGCGCAGTTGGACGACCGCCCAGGCTTTGGTCTGCGGATCGTGCGCGTTGGTCAGGCCCACCGGCTTCATCGGTCCGTGGCGCAGGGTCTCGCGGCCGCGCTCGGCCATCACCTCGATGGGCAGGCAGCCGTCGAAATAGGGGACGTGCTCCCAGTCCTTGAACTCGGACTTTGGCCCTGCAAGCAGGGCGTCGATGAAGGCGTCGTACTGCGCCTTGTCCATGGGGCAGTTGATGTAAGCCGCCGCCTCGCCGCCTGGGCCTTCCTTGTCGTAGCGCGACTGGCGCCACGCCAGGTTCATGTCGACCGACTCCAGGTGGATGATGGGGGCGATG
>DASRRU010000224.1:0-7045 GCA_035656795.1 Phenylobacterium sp.
TATCGCAGGTGGTCGAAGCGGTCGGCCGGGCGCTGGGCGTGCCCGTGCCGCATAGCATCGGCCCGCGCCGGGCGGGCGATCCCCCTAGCCTTGTGGCCGACCCCTGCCGCGGTCGCGAGCTGCTGGGCTGGGCGCCGGGCCATTCCTCGCTGGACGAGATCGTCGCCGACGCTGTGCGCTGGGAGAGCAATCCAGCCTACGGCGCGGGCCGCCGCGACCCCGCCAACCGCCGCAGGTCCCCGACGCCGGCATAGAGCCTGATGGAGCCGCCTAAAATCACCTGATCGCTGACTCAGGCGCAGGGCGAGCCCGGAGCTCTGCGAAATATTGTTTCACTCTGTAACTTATCAACGATCATTGTGCGATGCGTTTTCGCCAGCCGCGTGTGGGCTTTTGCGACGGACGCCTTGCTTTCGCCGCGGCGAAGCTCAAGGTTTCCCCTGGGTGGTGGGGGGAATCGATGGGCCAGACGACCGCTGAGCGGGCGAAAGAACTCGCTCGAAATCTGATGGAAATCCTAGCCTCGTATGAGGAAGAGCTGATGGTGCTTGAACGGGACAACCTGAGCGTGGGACAGCTCCGACGGGCTGTCGGAATCGCCATCGCCGAGGCCTGCTACCTCATCAGCGATCATGGCCTGGCCCAGCCGGACTGGGCGCCGCCGGCGGAAGATCCCGCTCGCCGGACCCGCTAGTTCAGTCAGTTTTGCCGGAGACACCATGGCCCGCAACCCCGACGCGCTCGCCGACCCCATCGACATCGCCGTTGGCGCGAGGATCCGGCTGTTGCGCAAGGTCCGAGGTCTGTCGCAGCAGGCGCTGGCCGAAGCCGCCGGCGTCACCTTCCAGCAGATCCAGAAGTACGAGCGCGGCGCGAACCGGGTGAGCGCCTCCATGCTGTCGAGGATCGCCGCCACCCTGCAGGCGCCGGTCGCCGAGATGTTCGGCGACGTCTCCCCGGCCAGCGGCGCGATCGACGAAGTGGCTGCGCTCCTGGCCGAACCTGGCGCGCTGGAACTGCTGCGCGCCTATTCCATCCTGCCGCGCGGCGCGCCCCGCGCGGCCCTGGTGGAGTTCGTCCGCAGCCTGAAGTCGGTCTGAGCTGCGGGCCGGCCAGTCCGGCCAGGGGGCGCGGCCTTGGTCTAGGCGCTGACGCCCAGGGCCGCCAGGGCGCGGTCCTTGATGGCCTTGTAGTCGACCTTCCCGTTCGGGGCCCTGCCGATGGTGTCCACCAGCACCAGGTCGCGCGGGGCCTTGTAGCCGGCCAGCGCGCCGCGCACGTGCTCGGACAGCTCCGCCAGCGTCGGCTGGGCCGCGCCTTCGGGCTCGACCACGGCGCAGATCCGCTCACCGAACCGTGGATCGGGCAGGCCCACAACCACGGCGTCGCGGACGGCGAGGTGGGTCTTGAGCGCCTCCTCGACCTCCTCGGGGAAGACCTTCTCGCCGCCGGTGTTGATGCAGACCGAGCCGCGGCCGAGCAGCTTGAGCGAGCCGTCGGCGTTCACCTCGGCCCAGTCGCCGGGCACGCTCCAGCGCACGCCCTCGATGATCCGGAAGGTCTTGGCGGTCTTCGCCTCGTCCTTGTAGTAGCCGCGCGGCAGGAGGCCGCTCACCGCCACCATGCCGCGCTCGCCGGAGCCCGGCTGCACGCGCCGCCCGTCTTCAGTGAACACCACGCAGCTGGGGCCCGGCGTGAAGGCGGCGGTTTTCGCCTCGGCGCCCGGCGCCGAGGCCGAGACGCCCAGGCCCACAGCCTCCGACGAGCCGAAGCTGTCGAAGATCATGGCGTTCCTGGCGTGGCTCAACAGTCCCTGCTTGTTCTCCTGGCTCCACATGGAGCCTGAGGAGCTCATGGCGCGCACGCTGGAAAGGTCCCAGCGGCCGGGATTGGCCTCAAGGGCCTCCAGCATGGGCGTGGAGAAGGCCAGCCCGACGATGACGATGTTGCTGGCCTCCAGGCGGTCGCTCTCGTCCCACAGCTCCATGGCGTTGAACCTGCGTGACGGCAGGAAGGCGCTCGTCCCGCCGGCGTTGAAGCAGATCAGGTTCGAGAACTGGCCGGTGCCGTGCATCTGCGGACATGCAATCAGCGTTGTCGGGCGCAAATGTTCGGGCGAGCGGATCCGCGCGATCAGCTCCTCGATGGACGTCGCCGGCGGGATGCCGAGCAGGGCGTTGCCGCCGGCTCCGATGACGTTGAACAGGTCATCCTGGGCCCACATCACCCCCTTGGGCATGCCGGTGGTGCCGCCGGTGTAGAGCAGCAGCAGATCCTCGCCCGAGCGGCCCCAGGGCCCCCTCACAGGCCGGTTTGCGGGAACCTGGGCCACGATGGCGTCGAAATCCTCGGCCCAGGCCGGAACCGGATGGCCGGGCTCGGCCACGGCCACCCAGGCCTTCACCTTGCCGAGGCGGCCCCGGATGGTCGCCAGCTCCTCGGCGAACCCGGCGTGAAACACCACCGCCTCGGCGTCGGCGTTGTCGAACAGGTAGAAGAGCTCCTCGGGCCCATAGCGGTAGTTGGTGTTCACCGGGGCGAAGCCGCCCTTGAAGGCCGCGTAGTAGGTCTCGATGTACTCCGGCCCGTTGTAGAGGAAGGCCGCGATCTTGGCCTGATGGCCGAGGCCCTTGGCGATGAAATAGGCGGCCAGTGCGTCGGCCCGGACGTCGAACTCGCCCCAGGTCAACACCCGTTCGCCCTGGATGTTGGCGGGCCGCTCCGGCTGGACGGCGGCGATCGCCTCCCATACGTCCGCGAAGGTCCAAGAACTCACCGCATCCTCCCGAAAGACTTCTTGTTTGGCCGAAGTTGGCGTCCTGGGCGGCGGGGAAGTCAACCGCCCGATCAGATGGGCGCCTCGGCTCAGATGAACCCTCGTGCTCAGATAGGCAGGGCGGTGGTGAACTTGATCTGCTCCATGGCGAAGGACGAGGAGACGTCCTGCAGAGGCGCAGCCGCGATCAGGCGCTTGTAGAAGGCGTCGTAAGCCGCAATGTCGCGGACCACGACCTTCAGCAGGTAATCCGTCTCGCCGGACATCCGGTAGAACTCGACCACCTCCGGCAGGTGAGCGGCCCCCTTGGCGAAGGCGTTCAGCCAGTCCTCGTCATGGCGGCTGGTGCGGACCGACACGAACACCACCAGCCCCAGGTCCAGCTGCTCGCGGTCGAGGATCGCCACGCGGCGTTCGATCACGCCCGCGTCGGTCAGCCGCTTCACCCGCTTCCAACAGGGGGTCTGTGAAAGTCCCGCCCGCTCGGCCAGTTCGGCGATCGGTATGGTGGCGTCGGCCTGCAACTCGCGCAGAATCCGCCGGTCAATGGGATCGAGAACGATTGTCATGCCTTAGGCCTCCACCCTGGAATCCTGTTCTACGGCGACAGGGTTTGGCGCGCCAGATCGACGCCTTTGCTCCCCGCGGCAGTTCGGCGGCGCCCGTCATGGTTCTGCCGGCTGGAGATCATGGTATGATGCGCATCATCCAAACCGGGCTGCGGCATGCGCTACAGTGACACTCACAAGGAAGAGACCCGCAAGAAGGTGCTGCGGGCGGCGGCGGCGGCGGTTCGCGCCCGGGGGCCGGACGGCGTTGGCGTCGCCGAAATCATGGCGCAGGCCGGCCTCACTCATGGGGGGTTCTACGCCCACTTTCCGAACAAGGACGCTCTGGTCGCCGCGGCGGTGGAGGAGGCTTTCGCTCAGAGCCGTCGCCACTTCATGCGGAGGACCGAAGCGATGAGCCCTGATCAGGCCCTGGCGAGCTTTGTCGACGCCTATGTTTCGAGCGAGCACCGGGACAACCCGCAGCGTGGTTGCCCGATTTCGACCCTGACCAGCGACATGCCGCGCCAGGGCGCAGCGGTCCGCGCAGCCTTCGACGCCGGGGTGGCAGACGCCGCCGCGCGGCTGGAAGCGTGGCTACCCGGGCTGGATCTTCTGGCGCGCCACAGCCTGGCGTCGTCGCTGATGTCCGAAATGGCCGGCGCGGTCGCCCTGGCCCGCGCGGTCTCGGACAGGGACATGGCCGAGCGGTTCCTGGAGGCCACCCGCCGTCACGTCAAGGCGCGCGCCGGGCTCGCCTTGGAGGTCGTGGACGCTCCCGCGAGCAGATCTTAGAACGTCGTTTTGCACGCCTGAGGCGAGCGTCTCGCGTTTCCTAGGTGACGCGGGGCGCATTGGGCTCCTAGGATACCGCCAAGCGACTCAGTCCACGCACATTCCGCGTGTGGCTGCAGACGCCTAAAATCTAGCTGGGGGAGCCCAACACATGGCCGACGCCAAGAAAACCAACGCCCTTCAAAAGCCGCTTACGCCGTCGCCTGAATTGGCGGCCGTGGTCGGTCCGGGGCAACTGTCCCGCGGCGAAGTAGTTTCTAAGATCTGGGAATACATCAAGAAGAACAACCTTCAAGACCCGGCGAATAAGCGCGACATCCTGGCTGACGCCAAGCTGAAGCCCGTCTTCGGCGGCAAGGACAAGGTCAGCATGTTCGAGATGAACAAGCACCTGGCTGGCCATCTGAAGTAGCCGACAGCCTGCGGCGGCGCATCGCGATCGCCACAGATCTTTGAGTCGCAGAAGCCTCGCCGGCTTGCCCGGCGAGGCTTCTTCTTGTGCGGCATTTGAATTGTTCTGGGATTCCGGGCGGATTTTTCGCCCGATGTGCGCCTTCGCTTAACCCTTCGCTGCGATTCTCCCACCCGGGAAGGTTGCGCCAATGGAGGTCGTGGTGAGCGAGAGCGCCGCAGCTGCGGGCCGCAAAGCTGAGCCCGCGGGGGCCCGGCCTGCGTCGCAAGGCGCGCAACTCGACGCTCTGGCCCAGGCCCAGCTCTCCGGCGCCATGCGCCTGGTCTCATCCGACGCCGAAGCCCAGGTCGAGCGGTTCTGTGACCCGCAGCTGTTGGCGTCCGGCAAGGTCAACATCGTCTCGCTGGAGGCCGTCCAACAGCGCTTCGGCGACCGCTGGCAGACCCGCAAGGACCAGGTTTTCGACTTCGCCGAGCGGGTGTTCGAGCGCGGCTTGGATTCGCGGGGCGTATCCGTCCGGGTTTCGGACATGGACTACTTCATCGTCCATCCCGACCTCAGCCGCCTGGGCGGCCAGGCGGCCTGCCTGCGCTATCTGCGCGAGATCCTCACGCATTTCCTGGGCGATGCGCGGCAAACCGCCGGCGGCATTCTTCAGGTGACCCGGATCGCCCATGGCCGTGCGCAGGCTGAGCAGGTCGACGCCGCCGCTGCCGAGGAGATGGTGGCCTCCGGCGCCGACGAGGAGGCGACGCCCCGGCTGAGCGTCTTCGACGAGGACTCCGACATCACCACTCGGCTGGTGAATCGCTGGACGCCCTTCGTGGCGGTCGATGGGCGGCAGCTCAGGGTGTCGGCCACCCTGGAGCCGGTCTACGAACTCAAGGGCTTCACCCGTATCGGCTTCCGCATGATCCGCCGGGTCATCGTCGTCGCCACCGGCGAAGAACTTTCCGTGCAGCAGGTGGCGGCCCTGTCGGCCGCCGACATCCTGCGCGCCGACCTCGCAACCATCACCCGCGGCATCACCCGGCTGCGGTCGGAGACGGGCGCCGAGCGCCACCTCAGTCTCATCGTTCCGCTCTCTTTCACCAGCCTGCACAGCCAGAAGGGCCGCAGCGAACTGATCGAGCCCCTGAAGGAAGCCAACAGCCTCGTCCGGCTGGGCGTGATCTGCGAAATCCTCGACATCGAAGGCGTGCCGCCAAGCGCGCTGCTGTCGGCGACCTCGCTCGTGAGGCCCTTTTCGTTGCTGGTGGTCGGCCGGATGACCGGGCCGATCGCGGCGACGATCGAGCGCCTGAAAGGCGCGGGCTTGCAGGCGCTGTCGTTCGAATGCCCGCAGGGCCTTGGCGACACGGAGTTCATGGGCTGGGCGACCGCCAGCATCGCGGCGGCCAAGCGGGTGGCCAAGTCGGTGCTGGTCTACAGGGTCGCCTCGCCGCAGCGCGCGGCGACCCTCGCGTCGCTGGGCGCGACGCACGTCAGCCTGATCGGGAGCTGACGCCGGCTGCCGAGACGCCTGGCGGCATTCACCTACGGGGCGGAGATGTCCCGCTGGCCCGCCGCCGGCGGCGTGTGGGCGCGCCAGGTCTCGGCGTACAGGCTGCTCGGCCGCGCGCCCATGATGATGACGTACAGCGCAAGCGCCAGGGCGGCGAGCGCGAACAGGAGGTGTGGCATGGACCGGGGGGAAAGCATGTCGCCGATCCGGCCTAGTGGGACAGCAGGCCGAGGCGCTGACGCTCCGTGAGCGCCTGCAAGCTCTTGCCGCGCCACAGCATGTCTTCGGCGAGGCGCGTGGCGAAGTCGCGCAGGCCCACTCCATAGACGTCGCCGCTCTCGATGACCGTCTCGGAAAGGCTGCGGACCACGCTGATCGCCGCGCCGAGCTCCATCAGGTGATCGACCGACGCGGTGCGCGCCTCCAGCATGAGCTGGCGCGCACGGTCCCCAGCCCGGGCGGGCGGCACCAGGGTCAGTTCAGGTTCGCTGCGCCCGGGCGGGCCGGCGGCGAGGGATTGGTCGATACGGAGCACCTTCATGGTCGCACCCTTGGTTTCTTCAGGTGCTCTGTATTTGCGTCTGGAATGGCGGCGCTGCAGGGGGGCGATCTGCAACGGATCGTTCCACTTGTGGAACAATCCAGTCAGGCGCGATCCGCGCGCCCCGTCGTGGGGCGCGACGCGGAGGTCTCGTGACGGCCCCCGCCGAAAGCTTGGTGAGCCGCCCGGCTAAATCGCCGCGCGCCGGCCGCGAGCGGCGACCTCTTCCAGAAGATCGCCGTAGTCACGGAGCGTCTTGCCGACCACCTCGTCGCGCTTGCCGCCCTCGTCATATCGCCGAAGCCGCACGGCGTCGGCGAAGTGGGCGCCGCGCTCGAAGCGCCGCGCCTGACGCTCCGACAGAGGCCCTCCCTGGAGCGCCAACGACTGAAGGGAGGCTTCGCTCAGGCTTTGGATGTAGCCGGGCTCGACAGCGCAGAGGTAGCGCTTGGCCGCCACGTGCAGGGCG
>DASRRU010000225.1:0-6838 GCA_035656795.1 Phenylobacterium sp.
GAACGTGATGCGGCCCTTGGTGAGGTCGTAGGGCGTCATCTCTACGAGCACCTTGTCGCCGGCCGACACCCGGATGCGGTTCTTGCGCATCTTGCCGGCGGTGTGGGCGATGATCTCGTGGTCATTCTCAAGTTTCACGCGAAACGTCGCGTTGGGCAGGACTTCGCTGACCGTGCCCGGGAATTCCAGTAATTCTTCTTTCGCCATGCAGGCTCCAAACCGAGGAAAAAACGACGGCCCGCGTCCTTAAGTCAGGTCGCGAGCCGCGGATAGAGCCTCGAACTATAGCGCACCGTCAGGGCCAAGGTCGATGGGCGACGCGGCCAGGTCCCCGAAACGCTCCTCGATCCGTCGCGCAAGCGTGTCGCGGACCTGCCGGTAGGCCTCCAGCCGCGCCTCGCGCGAGCCTTCAGTCAGCGTCGGATCGTGCGTGGGCCAATACTCGATGTCCGCCGCCCGGCTGCGGGCCAGCTCTACCGCGCGGTGGTGGGCCTCGGGCGTCAGGGACACCACGAGGTCGAAGGAGGAGTCCTCCAGATCGCCAAAGGTCTTGGGGCGGTGTTGGGAGATATCCCAGCCCAGCTCGGCCATCACCGCTCCGGCGAACGGATCGACGCGAGCCTCGACGTCCTCGTCGCGCGATTCGTCGTGGACCATCGCAGGGCGCTTCAGGCCGCAGCTGTCCACATACACCCGATTGCCGACCAGTCGTTTGAGCAGCGCCTCAGCCATGGGTGATCGGACCTGGTTGAAGTTGCAGGCGAACAGCACCGCCCCGGGCCCTGGCGGCGGTATTTCAGCCGGCATCGGCCCCTAACCCCGCCAATGCAGCGCACAGATCAGGGTGAACAGCCGCCTCGCCGTGTCGAGGTCGGTGTCGACCTTGCCGGCCAGGCGGGTCTGCAGCAGTTCCGAGGCGTCGTTATGAAGACCGCGACGGCCCATGTCCAAGGCCTCGATCTGGGCCGGCGTCGAGTTGCGGATCGCCTGGTAGTAGCTCTCGCAGATCAGGAAGTAGTCCTTGATCAGGCTGCGGAACGGCGACAGCGACAGAATGTGCCGCTTCTCGTAGCTGGGCCCGCGGACGTCGAGGACCAGGCGGTTCTCCACCAGGCCCATCTTCAGGTCGTAAGGGCCGTGCTCAGCGCCCTCCGGATGGAAGCTGTTCTCCTCCAGGAGGTCGAAGATGGCGATCTGGCGTTCCTGCTCCTGGTCGCGCGACACCGCCGCGAGCGACTCTTCGTCGAGCTCGACACTCTGCAGGCGGTGCATCTGGCGGTCGTTGTCGGCCATGGGCGTCCAGGGGGCGTAACCCACGCTTTATGGCATTCCGCCCCCTCACGTCATCCCGCGCCTGCGAACGGGCGTTCTGGCGCAAAGAAAGAAACGCCCGGCGCGTGCGCCGGGCGTCTTCACCGGATCGAACGGGTTCGCCCAGCCTAGGCGCCGGCTCGCGCCTCTCGGAAGGACACCAGTCGCCCGGCAGCCTCGTCCCAGAGCGCCAGCCGCGCACAGCGGAAGCTCTCCCAGAAGCCGAGGCGGCTCATGGCGTTCAGCTCCGGATGGTCCTTCAGCACCTTCGACAGGCGATAGAAGGGTATGCGGCTCGACAGGTGATGCACGTGATGGATGCCGATGTTGCCCGTCAGCCACCGGAGCGGCTGCGGCAGATCGTAGTGCGAACTGCCCGCCAAGGCCGCCTCGTCGCGGTTCCACTGCCCGTTGCGCGCCCAGGCCGCGCCCTCGAACTGATGCTGCACATAGAAAAGCCAGACCCCGATCGTGGCCGCCAGCAGCATGGTGACCACGTTCACTATCAGGACGGGGGCGATGCCGAACAGCCAGGCCAGGCCGCCCAGCCCGATCAGGGCCGCCAGGCCGTTGCCCATGACGCTTACCCAGGGTCGCCATCCTTGGCGCATCATCCCAAGCGGCACCCGCTGGCTGATCAGGAACACATAGCCTGGCCCCAGACCGAACATCACCAGGGGATGGCGATAGAGCCGATAGCCGAACCGCCGGATCGGCGGGAGTGCGCGATACTCCGCCACGGTCAGCGTCTCGATCTCGCCCAACCCGCTGCGCCGGTCCAGGTTACCGGACGTGGCGTGGTGCATGGCGTGGGTCTGGCGCCAATAGTGATAGGGCGTGATCGTGAAGACGCCGGCGATGCGGCCGACCCACTCGTTCGCCTGGCGGTTCCGGAAGAACGATCCATGGCCACAGTCGTGCTGGATCATGAACAGCCGCACGAGGAAGAAGGAGGCCGGAATCGTCAGCAGCAGCGACGCCCACCACCACCCGCGCGCATGGAGCGCCCAGGCGATGGCCCACAGAGTCAGCAATGGCGCGACAGTGACTATGACCTCGAAGACGCTTCGGCCGGTGTTCGGGTCACGGTAGGGCGCGAGGATCTTGGACCAGTCGCGCGCTGGTCGTGTCTCGGAAGCCATCGTCGGGCTCTCGCTGGCGTTGGGGGAGGCGTTAGGCATTGCGCCTGAAACAAGGTCTGATTGCGGCCAAACTTCACCCCTGCCCCAGGCGAATTGCCGCAGAACGCGCGTGGGCCGGCAGCCCCTCGGCTTCCGCCAGCGCCACCGTCGCCGGCGCAAGCCGCGCGAACGCCGCCTCATCGCATTTCACGATCGATGTCCGCTTGAGGAAGTCATAGAGCGACAGGCCCGAGGAGAACCGTGCGGCGCGACTCGTCGGCAGCACGTGGTTGGAGCCTGCCACATAGTCGCCGATCGCTTCAGGCGTGTGACGCCCGAGGAAGATCGCGCCAGCATGCCGCACCCGATCCGCGAGGCGCTCCGGATCCTCCGTGGCGAACTCCGCATGTTCGGGGGCGATGCGGTCGACGAGCGGCGGCGCCTCGTCCAGCGGGGCGATCACCACCGCGCCGTGGTCGCGCCAGGACGCCGCGGCGTCCGCGCCGGTGGAAAGTGTCGAAAGCTGATCCGCGACGGCGGCCTCGACCTTGGCGGCGAAGGCCTCGTCGTCGGTGATCAGGATGGATTGGGCCGCGGGGTCATGCTCGGCCTGGGACAGCAGGTCGGCCGCGATCCATTCTGGCCGGTTGAACCCGTCCGCGACCACCACGATCTCCGAGGGGCCTGCCAGGGCGTCGATGCCCACCGCGCCATAGACCCGCCGCTTGGCGGCCGTGACGAACGCGTTGCCGGGGCCGACGATCTTGTCCACCGGTCGGATCGGACCTGCCCCATAGGCGAGCGCCGCCACAGCCTGAGCGCCGCCCACCCGCCAGATCTCATGCACGCCAGCCGCCTTCGCCGCGGCCAGGACGGCCGGCTGCAGGCGGCCCGGCGGCGTGACCATGGCGATCCGCTCGACCCCGGCGACCGCGGCGGGCACAGCGTTCATCAGCACCGTCGAAGGATAGGCCGCACGACCGCCCGGCACATAGATCCCGACCGCCTCGAGCGGGGTCCAGCGCCATCCCAGCTCGACGCCCGCCTCGTCGGTGAACCGTAGATCGGCGGGCCGCTGGCGGGCGTGGTAGCTGCGGATGCGTTCCGCAGCGAAGGCAATGGCGTCGCGGACGGACTGCGGGCAGGCGGCCGCGCCGTCCTCGATCTCCGCCTCGCTCACCCGGATCGACTGCTCGTCCAGGGCGACTTTGTCGAATTCCTTGGCGAACCGCAGCAGGGCGACAAGTCCTTCGGCGCGGACCGCGGCGATGACGTCACGCACGATGGCGTCGACCTCCTCCGGGGTTTCGCGGCGTTCTTCGATGAAGGCGCTGAAGGCCGTCTCGAAATCGGGGTCGGAGAAGTGGAACCGGCGCATAACGCGGCCTCTTTAGCGGGGGCGGCGGCCGAGCGCCATGCCATGCGGCTAATCGCCGTGGGCGGGCGTGCGCGGTGTCGGCCAAGGCTCGGAGACATCGGCCAGAACGGCGTCAACGCATTCGACCACGGCGCGCAGGTCGCCTCCGCCCGCACAGCTGATGGTCACCAGGCCCCCCGGCGCGTCGCCCGCATCGAACGTCACCGCCAGCACCTCGAGCACCGCGTCGCGCGCGCCGCGGCGAATCTTGCGGGCCTGCACCTTCAGCACGCCGCCCAGCTGCAGAGCCGATCGGACCCGTGAGCCGCCCTCGATTTCCCAGCAATAGCGGTTGAAGGCCACTGTCAGCAGGCGCGCCTTCGGCTCGTAGGAAATATCGCCCACCTTGGCGATGGCGTCCTGCATGGCCGCGGAGATGACCGCCAAGTCGTCGGCGTCCTGGGCCAGCAGACGGAGCGGTCCAATCTTGCCCTTTGGCTCATGCGGCTTGGCCATCGGATCAGTCCTCGTCGCCGTCGCCGTCGCCTTTGATCCGGCGGATCTGGGCGCCGCAGGCCCCGAGCTTCTCCTCCAGTCGCTCGAAGCCGCGATCAAGGTGATAGACCCGGTTGACCATGGTCTCGCCACGCGCTGCGAGGCCGGCGATGACAAGGCTTACCGAGGCCCGCAGGTCGGTCGCCATCACCTGCGCGCCCTCCAGGGCCGCGACGCCACGCACGCGGGCCTCGCCGCCCTGCACCGAGATGTCGGCTCCCATGCGCCGCAGTTCCGGCGCATGCATGAGGCGGTTCTCGAAGATGGTCTCCGTGATGACGCTCTCGCCTTCGGCGAGCGTCATCAGCGCCATGAACGGCGCCTGCAGGTCGGTTGGGAAGCCGGGATAGACGCTGGTCTCGAATTCCACCGCCTTCAACAGCGCGCCATTGCGGCGCACCGTCAGGCCGTCGTTGTGCGGCGTGACCTCGACCCCGGCCTCGACCATCTTGTCGATCACCGGCTGGATGAAGTCGGAGCGCGTCCGTGTGAGGCGCACCTCGCCGCCCGCCATGGCGGCCGCCAGCGCATAGGTGCCGGTTTCGATGCGGTCGGGCATCACCGCATGGGTCGCGCCGTGCAAGCGGCTCACGCCCTGAATGCGGATGACGGGCGTCCCCGCGCCACTCACCTTCGCGCCCATGGCGTTCAGGCAGTCGGCGAGGTCGATCATCTCCGGCTCGCAGGCCGCGTTGGTGATTGTCGTCTCGCCGTCGGCCAGCACCGCCGCCAGCATGGCGTGCTCGGTCGCGCCCACCGAGTTGAACGGGAAGTCGATCTGGCCGCCCTTCAGGCCTCGCGGCGCCTGGGCGTAGACGTAGCCTTCATGCAGGTCGATTCGGGCCCCGAGCGCCTCCAGCGCCTTCAGGTGCAGATCCACCGGACGCGCCCCGATGGTGCAGCCGCCCGGCAGCGAGACCTTGGCCTGGCCGGTGCGCGCCAGCAGCGGACCCAGCACGTTGAACGAGGCCCGCATCTGCCGCACCAGGTCATAGGGCGCGATGGCGCTGGTGATCTCCGCTGTGCGCAGCAGGGTCTCCGGGCCGCCCTCCCCCTCGGCTTCCACCACCTCGGTTCCCAGCCGCTGCAACAGCTTCCCGAGGAAGCGTGTGTCGGCCAGGCGCGGCATGTTGGTCAGCCGCAAGGTGTCTTCGGTCAAGAGGCTCGCCGCCATCAGCTTGATGGCCGAGTTCTTGGCGCCGCTGATAGGGATTTCGCCCTGCAGCCGCGCGCCGCCGGTAATGGCGATGCGGTCCAATCGCAATCCTTCGAGGCGGCCGCGTTTTTCGAGGGAGTCGTGATGGCGGCGCGATGGCGATATCTAGCGTGCGCCAGGGCGCCGCGCAAAGGCCGCTCAGGGCTTCTCCCCGCTTTTCGCCCCGTCGGGGTCCGGACCCTTCGGCCCGCCGCCAGCTTTGCGCCGGCGCAAATTGGCCCGCAGCGCCTGCGCGAGCTTGGCCTCCCGCTCGGAGGACGGCCGTTTCGGGGGATTGTCGGCAGGCGGCATATGCAAGGGGTGCGGCCCTCGGTCCCGCCCGTCAAGGCGCCCGCGCGCGAATTGGGGCTTCACGCGGCGTCCCGCGTTGGCTATAGCCGCGCCTCGCCATTCGCCGCGATAGCTCAGTGGTAGAGCGCATCCTTGGTAAGGCTGAGGTCCAGGGTTCGAATCCCTGTCGTGGCACCATGGTTCCCTCAACGAAATCAAAGCGTTGAGGGAACCACCAACTTCCCCGAAAATCGCTCGAAACTGAGCCGGTAAGCGCATGGTAAGCGGCGTGGCGGGCGAAATCGTGCCGTGTTGCCGGGCTCGCTGAGAGAAATTCAGCTGAGGCAGTGACGAATCGCGCGGCTTTTTCTGTGTTCGCGCCGCAGCGGAGCGCAGCTCGTCGGCGAAGTGGTTCAGTGCGAGGTCTCGTATCGGCTCTGCTACATCCGTGGCCCCGAAGGACTTCTCATCGGACCGGCCGAACCACTCGGTGGTAATCGGTAACGGTTTTGGTCCCTTGAAGCTCCACAAGATCGCCCCCATCTCAAGATTGAAGCGAGGCTAGGCCCTCGCACCGATATGGTCGGAGCGGTGTTTTTGGGGTCACCTTGACCGGACGTTGGCACAGGCTAACAAACCCCACGAGCTACACGCTGGCCTAACGCGTCCACCACCGGCCACAGGAAGGGACCGGACGCGAGGTAGAGGAAAACAGGTCCATGACCTTGTTATTCGCTATCGAAGCCAGCCAGTCGAACGGGACGGTGTTCCGCATGGCCCTCGGGTGGGATTTCCCCGCGTTGGCTTCGTGGATCAGCATCCTGGCCCGGCTGTTCTGAATGAGAGGGCGTCCCTGCAAGGGGGCGCCCTTTTCATTGGCCTTACAGGTGCAGCGCGGGCTTTGGACGTAGTGGGTGTCAAACGGCGCGCAATCGGGACCCCCTATAGGCGCCGAATAGGGACCCCCCTTCATCCACGGATCAGCGGCGAGGTGCGTAGCCCTCAGCC
>DASRRU010000226.1:0-7149 GCA_035656795.1 Phenylobacterium sp.
ACAGATACGCCCCCGCCCAACCCTCCCCCATCGAGGGGGAGGGCTTTTGCTGGTGGTCTTGGCCTTCTTCGCCCTGGCCGGCGTGGCCTTCGCCGCGGTTCCGAAGTTCCCGGCGCTGACCGGACGGGTCGTGGACGACGCCCACATCCTGTCGCCGGCCACGACAGAGAAGCTGGACGGCGAACTCGCCGGCCTCGAGAAGCAGACCGGCCACCAGTTGGCGGTGGTCACCGTGCCCGACCTGCAGGGCTCTTCGATCGAGGACTACGGCTACCAGCTCGGCCGCGCCTGGCAGCTGGGCAGGAAGGGCGTCAACGATGGGGCGATCCTGCTGGTGGCCCCGAAGGAGCGCAAGGTGCGCATCGAGGTCGGCTATGGCCTGGAGCCGGTGCTGACCGACGCGCTGACCAGCGTGATCCTGCAGGAAAAGATCCTGCCGCAGTTCAAGCAGGGCCACATGGAGCAGGGCGTGGTCGCCGGCGCCGAGGCGATAATCGCCCAGCTGTCTCTGCCCGACGAGCAGGCCAAGGCCAATGTCGCCCAGGCCCAGGCGCAGCCGAGGCCTCAGGCCGACCGCAACGTCGGCGCGCACATCCCCGTCTTCCTGATCCTGCTGATCGTCTTCTGGGTGATCTCCGGCCTGTTGCGCGCCGGTGGGCGCGGCTTCGGCGGCGCCTGGTGGCTGTTGCCGTTCTTCCTGAGCGGCGGGGGCGGACGCGGCGGCGGCTGGGGCGATGGCGGCGGCGGCGGCGGCGGCGGCGGCTTCTCCGGCGGCGGCGGATCGTTTGGCGGCGGCGGATCGTCGGGGAGTTGGTGATGAAGCATCTGTCCGCATCCGACCTGGTCGCGATCGAGGCGGCGGTCCGCTCGGCGGAATCTCGCACGACCGGAGAGATCTCCTGCGTCATCGCCCCGGAGAGCGGCCACTACGCCGAGACGGTGATCGGCTGGGCGGCGGGCGTCGCCCTGCTGGGCCCGGCGGTTCTGTTGCTGGCGGGGGTTCACGTAACGATCCCGGACCTGTTCACCACCTGGAGCGCGCTTGACGTGGGCGCGGCCATCGAGCTGGCGGTCCGCAACGCCCTGATCGGCGCGATCGTGGTGCAAGGCGTGCTGTTCGTGGCCACGGCCCTGATCGTGGCGATCCCGCCGGTGCGCCGCGCGCTTACGCCCCGGAGCCTGAAGCGCCATCAGGTCCAGCGCCGCGCCGCCGAGCAATTCGCAGCCAAGGGCCTGCACCTGACCCGCGAACGGACCGGCGTGATGATCTTTGTCTCGCTTGGCGAACGAATGGCCGAGCTGATCGCCGACGAGGGCATCGCCGATCACGTCGAGCCGCATGTCTGGGACAAGGCCATGGCTGCGCTTACCGACGGCCTGAGAACCGGCGAGGTGGAGGTGGGCTTCGAGGCGGCCGTGCGGCTCTGCGGTGATGTCCTGGCCGAGAGGTTCCCGGCGCGGGCAGGCGACAATCCCAACGAACTGCCTGACGCTGTGCTGGTCCTGCCCCGCTAGGCCCTGTTCCGGCAAATCAGCGGATTGGGGCGATCCGCCGCACATGGTTACGCGAAGCGCGGCAGCGGTTCTTCTGATATTGCCGGGAAGGTAGGGCCGCGACAGATTTCGGGCCGGTTGGGCGGGACGCGATACGGGTGAGCGCTTCCATCGATGACTGGGGACTGAGCGGCCCAATCGTGCGGTCGGCGGCTGACGCGACCGCGCTCGGCATGGCGTTCCTCCTGGAGACCCGCGGCGACGGCTCGCGGCGTTTCCTTTTCGCCGGGCCCCGCTGCCTGGGCGTGAACGGCGTGACCGGCGAGGCGGTGATGGCCGACGCCAACGTGTTCTACGACATGATCCTGCCCGAACATCGGGCAGCCTTCGCGGACGCCCAGGCCCAGGCCGTGGCGCGGCTGCAGCCGTTTGACGTGGAGGTGGCCATGCGTCGGGCCGATGGGGTAGTGCGCTGGCATCGCTTCGCCGCCCTGCCGCGACCGCAGCCCGACGGGGCGGTGCTGTGGGACGGGCTGCAGATCGACGTCACCGACCGCCGCAGCATGGCCGCTGAACTGGTGGAGCAGCGCCACCGCCTGGCCGTCGCCGTCGAGGCCACCCGGATGGGGGTCTGGGAGTGGGACGTGGAAGCCGACCAGGTGGTCTGGTCAGACCACAATTACCGGCTCTTCGGCCTGGAGCCCGGCTCGGCGATCAGCGTCGAGCGCTTCCTCTCACTGGTGCACGAGGATGACCGCGCGACGGTGCAGGCTGCATTCGAGCAAGCCTGGGCCAAGCCCGACGGCGGCGACTACTCCGTCGAGCATCGCATCATAACGCCCGCGGGCGAGACCCGATGGATCCTGCAGCATGGCCGGGTGTCCAAGGCCGCCGGCGGGACGCGGCTGGTGGTCGGCACATCCCTGGACATCACCGACCGCAAGGAAGCTGACGAGCGTCGCAGCCTGATGATGGGCGAGTTGGCGCACCGGGCGAAGAACGGCATCGCCGTCCTGATGGCCATCGTCAGCCAGACGGCCCGCAGCCAGGAAACGGTGGAAGGTTTCGTCGACCTGATCATGGCGCGCCTGCAGGCCATGGCCAATTCGCAGGACCTGGCCACCGCCTCCGGTGGCGGGCCGGTGGCCCTGTCGGACGTCATCGGCAAGGCGCTGTCGCCGTTCGGCAAGACGCATGTGGACGTCGACCCGGTGATCGCCGACGTGGTCATCCGCGGCGAGATGGCGGTGGGCATGGGGCTTCTGCTCCACGAGATGGCGACCAACGCCGTCAAGTACGGCGCGCTTTCCAATGGCCAAGGTCGGGTGACCATTGGTCCCGAGGAGGCGCCGGAGGGGCGCGCGGCCTTCGCCTGGTGCGAATCCGGCGGCCCTTCGGTGATGGCGGACCATCCGGCCGGCTTCGGGACCCGGCTCCTGCAGATGGTCCTGCGACCCCAGGGTGGGGAGGTGCGGTTCGGCTTCGAGCAGGACGGCTTTCGCGCCCATGTTGAGTTCCCGACCGTAAGGTAGTTCAACTATAGTTCAGCTACACAACGCTCTTTCCTTGCGGCGGCGGGTCCTGGGGCGGTAAATTCCGGTGCGCGCTCTAAGGAGAAGGCAATATGGCTTTCAAGCTCAACGTGAACGGCAAGGTCATGGAGGCGGATGTCGATCCTGACACGCCCCTGCTCTGGACGCTTCGCGACAGCTTGGGGATCACCGGTCCCAAGTTCGGCTGCGGCATCGGCGCCTGCGGCGCCTGCACGGTCCACATCGACGGCAAACCGGTCAGAAGCTGCACCCGGCCGGTATCTTCCGTGGGCGCGGGCGCAATCACCACGATCGAGGCGATGGAGCACCATCCGATCGGCAAGAAGGTGCAGGCCGCCTGGATGGATCTGGACGTCGCCCAATGCGGCTATTGCCAGCCTGGCCAGATCATGGCCGCCACGGCGCTGCTGGCCGAAAAGCCCAAGCCCACCGACGCCGACATCGACGCGGCCATGACCAACATCTGCCGCTGCGCAACCTACACGCGCATCCGCGCGGCCATCAAACAGGCCTCCGGCCAGAAGGTGAAGGCGTAAGGCCATGACCCTTGAGCTCACCGGCGCCTCGCGGCGCGACCTCCTGAAGGCTTCCGTCATCGGCGGCGGCCTGGTGCTGTCCTTCTCCATCGCTCCCAAGGCTGAAGCCGCGGCCGGCGCCGGCGCGCAGTCGCTGAACGCCTATGTGCGCGTGGCGCCCGACGGCATCGTCACCATCATGGGCAAGAACCCGGAGATCGGTCAGGGCATCAAGACCTCGCTGCCGATGATCATCGCCGAGGAACTGGACGTCGCGTGGGAAAACGTCCGCATCGAGCAAGCCGACAACGATCCCAAGCTCTACGGCGCCCAATTCGCCGGCGGCAGCCGGTCGATCCCGATGAACTGGGACGACCTGCGCAAGGTGGGGGCCGTCGCCCGCGCCATGCTGGTCACCGCTGCTGCGACCGCCTGGAACTGCCCATCGGGCGAGTGCAGGACCGACGCGGGCCAGGTGATCCACGTGGCGACCGGGCGCAAGGCGACCTACGGCTCGCTGGCCGGCCAGTGCGCCGGCGTGGCCATGCCCGACCCCAAGACCGTGCCGCTGAAGGACCCCAAGGCCTACAAGATCATCGGCAAGGCCAAGCCGCAGTACGACACGGCCAAGATCGTCAGCGGCCAGCCGCTGTTCGGCATCGATGTCAAAGTACCTGGGATGCTCTACGCGACCTATGAGAAGGCGCCGGTGTTCGGGGCCAAGGTCGCCAGCGCTAATCTCGACGCCGCTCGCGCCGTGAAGGGCGTGAAGAAGGCTTTCGTCGTCGAGGGCGGCACGGACCTGGGTGGCCTTTTGCCCGGCGTGGCGGTGGTGGCCGACAGCTGGTGGGCGGCGCGCAAGGGGCGCAATGCGCTGAACACTCAGTGGGCGGATCATCCGACCTCCAAGCAGAGCACCGCCGACTTCGACAGGCGCGCCGCCGAGCTGAACGCCGGCGCCCCGATGACCAGCCTGCGCAAGGACGGTGACGTCGACGCAGCCCTGGCCCGCGCGGCCCACAAGGTGGAGGCGGCCTATTCCTATCCCTTCATCAGCCACGCGCCGTTGGAGCCGCAGAACACCACGGCCCACTTCAAGGACGGCAAGCTGGAGATCTGGGCGCCGAGCCAGAACCCGGAGCCGGGCCGCCAACTCTGCGCCAAGACGCTGGGCATGAAGCCGGAGGACATCACTGTCCATATGACCCGCTGCGGCGGCGGTTTCGGCCGCAGGCTGTCCAACGACTACATGGTCGAGGCTGCCTGGATCGCACGCGAAACCGGGGCGCCGGTGAAGCTCCTGTGGACGCGTGAAGACGATATGCACCACGATTTCTACCGGCCCGCCGGCTACCACTACTACAAGGGCGGCGTGGATGCGGCCGGCAACGTCGTCGCCTGGCAGGACCATTTCGTGACCTTCGGCGAAGGGGACAAGGTGGCCTCCAGCGCCGGCATGGGCGGGACCGAGTTCCCAAGCCGCTTCGTGCCGAACTGCAGGATCGACCAATCGACCATCTCGTTGGGTGTGCCCACAGGTCCGATGAGGGCGCCGGGCTCCAACGCCTTGGCCTTCGTCAACCAGAGCTTCATCGACGAGCTGGCGCATGCGGCGGGCGCCGACCCGCTGGCCTTCCGCGTCAAGCTCCTCGGCGACAAGCCGATGGTGGGCGAGGGGCCCGCCGGCTACAACGCCGCGCGCATGAAGGGCGTGCTGGCCGCCGTCGAACAGATGAGCGGCTGGAAGGATCGCGCCAAGCTGCCGGCCGGAACCGGCATGGGCGTCGCCTTCCACTACAGCCACGCGGGCTATTTCGCCGAGGTGGTGCAGGCCTCGGTCTCCAAAGAGGGCGCGATCAAGGTCGAGAAGGTCTGGGTCGCCGGCGACGTGGGCCGCCAGATCGTCAATCCGGCCGGCGCCATGAACCAGGTGCAGGGCGCTGCGCTGGAGGGCCTCAGCCACGCCCTCTACCAGAAGATCATCATCAAGAACGGGGCGGCCAGCCCCAGCAACTTCGCGGAGTACCGCCTACTGAAGATGGCCGATGCGCCGCCGGTGGAGGTGAAGTTTGTGATCACCGACAATCCGCCGACCGGCCTGGGCGAACCCGCCCTGCCGCCGGTGATCCCGGCGCTCTGCAACGCCATCTTCGCCGCAACGGGTAAGCGAATCCGTTCGCTGCCGATCGATACGAAGCAGCTGAAGGCGTAGCTCTAGTCCTCTCCCCCTTTGCGGGGAGAGGGTTGGGAGTGGGGGTGTCGACTCAGCTCTCGGGGGCCTGGGCGGCAGACTCACAGCTTGCACCCCACCCCTGACCCCTCCCGGCAAGGAGGGAGGGGAGCTTATGAGCTTGGCGTCGCTCTCTGCATTTGCACAATGCCCTTGAGGCGGCGCCAGACCCCTCGCGTTATGCTGGGACGGTCCACGTGCAGAAGCTTCTGATCGCCAACCGGGGCGAAATCGCCGTCCGCATCGCGCGCACCGCCGCCGAGATGGGGATCGCCACGGTGGCGGTGTTTTCCGAGGACGACGCGGCCTCGCTGCACACCCGCAAGGCGGACGAAGCGGTGGGCCTGAAGGGCTCTGGGCCGGCAGCCTACCTCGACATCGCCCAAGTGATCGCGGCGGCGAAGGCGGCCGGCTGCGATGCGGCGCACCCGGGCTATGGGTTCCTCAGCGAGAACGCGGCCTTCGCGCGGGCCTGCGCCGAGGCAGGGCTGACCTTCGTGGGGCCGACTCCGGCGACGCTGGAACTGTTCGGCGACAAGGGCAGAGCGCGAGGACTGGCGCAATCCTGCGGCGTGCCGGTGCTGGCCGGGACCGACGGGCCGACGACGCTGGCCGAGGCGCGGGCCTTCTTCGAGGGGCCGGGCTGGGGCGCGGTGATGGTGAAGGCGGTGGCCGGCGGCGGCGGGCGCGGCATGCGGCCGGTGACGCACGTCGACGATCTGGCGGCGGCGTTCGAGCGGTGCGCCTCCGAGGCCAAGGCCGCGTTCGGCAACGGGGACCTCTATGTGGAGCGCTTCTTGCCCCACGCGCGACATATCGAGGTGCAGATCCTCGGCGACGGGTCCGTCGTCAGCCACCTCTGGGACCGCGAATGCAGCCTGCAGCGCCAGCGCCAGAAGCTGGTGGAGATCGCGCCCGCCGACGTGTTGCCGATGGCGTTGCGCGAGCGGCTGCTCGCCGCGGCGGTGAAGCTCGGGCAGGCGGCGGGCTACAAGAGCCTCGGGACCATGGAGTTCCTGGTGGACGGCGAAGCCTTCGTGTTCATCGAGGGCAATGCACGGCTGCAGGTGGAGCATACGGTCACCGAGGAGGTCACCGGCCTCGATCTGGTCCGCCTGCAACTGCAGGTCGCCGACGGCGCTTCGCTGGCGACCCTGGGGCTGACCCAGGCCGAGGTTCCCGCGCCGCGCGGCCATGCCGTGCAGTTCCGCGTGAACCTGGAGACCATGGCGGCGGACGGCTCGGCCAAGCCCGCGGGCGGCCTCATCGCCGCCTTCGAGCCGCCGTCGGGGCCGGGCATCCGGGTCGACGGCTTCGGCTACGCCGGCTACCGCACCAGCGCGCGGTTCGACAGCCT
>DASRRU010000227.1:0-13489 GCA_035656795.1 Phenylobacterium sp.
CTGGCTCTTGTCGCCGTGGATCGAGGCGGCCTCGACGCCCACCTGCTCCAGGCCCTTGGCCACGCGGTCGGCGCCGCGCTTGGTGCGGGTGAAGACGATGACGCGCTTGAAGCCCTGGTCGTCGAAGAGTTCGGCCAGCAGGGCGCGCTTACGGGACTGCTCCACGAAGAGGACGCGCTGGTTGACCTTCTCGACGGTGGTCGCCTGCGGGGTGACCGCGACGCGCAGCGGGTCGTTCAGCAGTTCACTGGCCAGCTTGCCGATCTCGGTCGGCATGGTGGCGGAGAAGAACAGGTTCTGCCGCACCTTCGGGATGTGGGCGACGATCTTGCGGATCGGCAGCACGAAGCCCAGGTCGAGCATCTGGTCGGCTTCGTCGAGGACGAAGATCTCCACACCGCGCAGCGTGATGGTCTTTTCCTGCAGGTGGTCGAGCAGGCGGCCGGGGGTGGCCACCAGCACGTCGACGCCGTTGGCCATGGCCTTATGCTGAGCGCCGTACTTCACGCCGCCGAAGATCACCGCGACGGTGACGCCCAGGTGCTTGCCATAGGTGCGGAAGCTCTCGCCGATCTGGCTGGCGAGTTCGCGGGTCGGGGAGAGCACCAGGACGCGGGCGCCCTTGCGCTCCGGCTGGCGCTTGTCGGCGGCCAGGCGATGCAGGATCGGCAGCGCGAAGGCGGCGGTCTTGCCGGTGCCCGTCTGGGCGATGCCCTGCAGGTCGCGGCCGGCCATGACGCCGGGGATCGCCTGCGCCTGGATCGGGGTGGGGGTGGTGTAGCCTTCGCCGGCCAGCGCCTTGAGCAAGGGAGCGGCGAGGCCGAATTCGGTAAATTGGGTCAAAAACTGACTTTCACATATGCGCCAAGCGCGCCAACTGGATCGCATCCAGGGCGCGGAGGTCGCGGGTCTTTAGGGAAGCGCCCCGCGTGATGGGCGATCTATGAGAATTCTCTGCGCTCGACAGGCTGGGCCTCGAAGAGAGACCCCACGCGGCTGGAGCGCGGATAGCGTCATAGTTCGTGACGCGAGCTGCACATCGTCCTTCGCAGGTGCGAAGTCAACCCACGGCCGGGCTTTGGACGCGGGCTGTTGCCTTTATGGCTCAGCCGGGGAAGGAAGCACGGATGAGTGAAAAGTCCCTCCTGCTGGTCGCCGCTGCGGCCCTGATAGACGCCGACGGCCGGGTGCTGATCTGCCAGCGGCCGCAGGGCAAGCAACTCGCCGGCCTCTGGGAGTTTCCGGGCGGCAAGGTCGAGAAGGGCGAGACGCCGGAGGCCTGCCTGATCCGCGAACTCGAGGAGGAGCTGGCGATCCAGGTCACCCACGCGTGCCTCGCCCCCTTCGTCTTCGCGAGCCACGAGTACGAGAGCTTCCACCTGCTCATGCCGCTCTACCTGATCCGTCGCTGGGAGGGCCAGATCGTGGCCCGCGAGCACCCGCAGATCGCCTGGGTGAAGCCCTCCAGGCTCGGCGACTATCCCATGCCGCCCGCGGACGCGCCCCTCGTTGCCTGGCTGCGCGACCTGATTTGAGGCCCCATGGCCTGGCGGGCCTGGGTGGCCTCGACCACGCACTGGCCAGGGTCGATCATGGCGTGCTGGCCCAGGCAGTAGACATCCTCGTAGTTGGGTCCGGCGCTGGCCAGGCACTGGTAGAGGTTGAGCTTGGCCATGTGCAGGCACGAGGTGGTGCGCGGCTCGCTCATCAGGCTGCGGCCCTGTCGCGCCTCGCCCAGCGCGGAGAGCGCCGCCAGCGCCACGCCGCGGGCCACCACCGGGCTCGCCGCGCCGCCGCGCCGTGCTGCGCCGGCCAAGGACATCTGCAACTCCGCAGGGTCCTCGCGCGCCGGCTGGTAGGTCTCCGTCGACAGTCGCTTCACCCGGCTCAGACGGCCCGCCGCATCGGGGACCTTGGCCTTGGCCCAGGCCTGGCGCTGGATGGCGTAGGCGGCGTGCTTGACCTTCTCGCCTTCCCCGCTGAGCGCGGCGCCCTCGGCGTAGAGGGCCCCGCGGGCGCGGGCCTCGGCCGCGTCGGCGCCCGGCAGGATCAGTGCGGCCTGCGGATCGGCGGCGATACGGCGTGCCAGGTCGGAGCCACCTGTCCGCGCCGCCGCCACAAAGCGCGGCTCCTGCAGGGCGGCCAGGGCGGCATAGGCGATCATGCCGGCCTCCAGTTCGTGCGGCTCATGCGACGCGCCGGTCTGCAGCGCCTGGGCGACATCCGAGGGGCCGCCGAACGCCGGATCGATTCGTCGGGCATGGCGCATGAAGGCTTCGAAGACGCTGGCCTGTGCGACGAGGCCGGCCGGCTCGGGCGTCTCGATGCGCGCGATCGGGGGCTGCGCCGGCGACCGGCCGGCCATCCGCGGCGGCTCCGGTTGCGTCGCACAGCCGGCGAGGATCAGGGCGCAGGCGGCCACGGCCACGCTTGCGCGTTTGAAGAACGTTGTCATTGTCGACCCCCGAAGCCAGGAGCCCCCCGAAGCGCCAGCCTAGGTGAGGCCCAGGCCAGCGCCGCCGTGGTCAGTTGTCGCGAAGTTGGATTTCCAGCGGGTTACCAAGCGCCGCTGTAGGCGGCCGTCTATTCGTCCCGAGGCAGGCGGTGCTCGACGGTTCCCAGGGCGTCGGCCAGGCGCATCTTGGCCGAGCCGGGCTGCAGCGGCTGTTGCTGGCTCTCGTGCGGCGCCCAGCCGGTCAGGGTGACGATCTCGAAGGTGGCGGCGACCCGCCCGTCGGCGCCCGCGAACCGCTCGGCGTAGATCTCGCTGGCGCGGGCCAGCAGGGCGCGGGTCAGCGCCCGCGGATGACGATCCGCCAGGACATTGGTCTCGCCCATGGCCCGCAGGTCGGCGAGCAGCTTCAGCGGGTGCTCGTAGCTGACGTTCACCCGGTCGACGTCCGCCACCGGCAGGGCGAATCCCGCCCGCTGGAGGAGGCCCGCGGCGTCGCGGCTGTCGGCGAAGGGCGATACGCGGCTGCCCGCGCCGCCAAAGATCTCACCCTCGGCGTCGGTCAGCGCCTGGCGCAGTTCGGTGAGCGTCGAGCCGCCCAGGAAGGCGCCGAGGAACAGGCCGTCGGGCTTCAGCGCCCGGCGGATCTGGATCAGGGCGCCGACCACGTCGTTGGTCCAGTGCAGGCCGAGCGTCGAGACCACCAGGTCCAGGCTGCCGGGCGCGAACGGCAGGCGCTCCTCGTCGGCCACCAGCCGCGGCCCGCCGCGCCCGGCCAGCATGGCCGCCGACAGGTCCGCCTCGATCAGCACACCGATGCGTTGCGCCGCCGGGCTGTTGGCCAGGGCCTGACGGAGGGCCCCCTTTCGCGCCGAGAGGTCGACGGCCACCGGGAAGTCCCGCATGATCACCTCAAGGCGCTCGACAAGGTCGAGAGCGGCGCGGCGTTGCAGGAAGTCGGCGGCCGCAAAGCCGCTCGCGGCGCGGTCCAGGCGCTTGCGGTGCAGGGCGCGGTCGAAGAGCAGGGGGGAAGGCATGGGCGCGGAAGATGGCCTCTTCCTGTCACGATTGAAACCGGGCCCGCGCGTTAGCGGGGCCCTGCGCGGCGCGCTCGACGTGATCTTTCCGCCGCAGGCCCTCGATGGCGGGGCGGCGCTGGCCGGCGGGCTGTGGGCGGCCGCCTGGAGCCGCATCCAGGTCCTCGACGGCCCGATTTGCGACGGCTGCGGCGTCCCCTTCGAGTTCGACATCGGCGCGCGTGGCGCCGCCTGCCTGGCCAAGCCCAGGGCCTTCGACGCCGCCCGAGCCGCCTGCCTCTACGACGAGACCTCCCGCGAGCCGATCCTGAAGCTGAAGCACGCCGTCCGCACCGACCTGGCCCCGCTGTTCGCCCGCTGGCTGTCGCAGGCCGCGCGGCCCTGATCGACGAAGCCGACGCCATCGCGCCGGCGCCGTTGCACCCGTCGCGCCTGCTGTCGCGCCGCGACACCCAGGCCGCCGAGATCGCCCGGCCGCTGGCGCGGATGACCGGCCTCGAGTACCTGCCCGACGCGCTGATCCGACGCCGCGTGACGGAGACGCAAGGCGGCAAATCCGGTGTCGGCCGCAAGCGCAATGTCGCTGGGGCCTTCGAAGTCCCTCGGGCTCGCGCCCAACATGTGCGGGGCCGGCGCATTCTGCTGATCGACGACGTCATGACCCCCGGCTCGACCGCCGAGGGCTGTGCGCGAGCGCTGAAGGCCGCGGGCGCGGTGCGGGTGGATGTCGCAGTGGTGGCCCGGGTTAAAGAAATGTCCGGACTCGCTATATGAAGCTTCCGCGACGGCTACGTCGTTAGAGTCCCATGTCCCGCAAGAGCGCCATGTCTCAGGTCACGATCTACACCAAGCCCTACTGCCCCTACTGCGTCCGCGCGCTGTCGCTGCTGGAGAAGAAGGGCGTCGAGTTCACGGAGATCGAGGCGGCGTTCGATCCGGCCAAGCGGCAGGAAATGATGCAACGCGCCGGCGGGCGAGCGACCTTCCCGCAGATCTTCGTCGGCGAGCAGCACATCGGCGGCTGCGACGAGATGATGGCCCTGGAACGCGACGGCAAGCTCGATCCCCTGCTGCAGGCGGCGGCCTAGCCGCCATTCCGGCAAAAGCTAGGATCCAAGCTGACTTGCGATTTCCTAGCGGCTCCGCCAGATGGACCCCGGCTTTCGCCGGGGTAGGCGGTGTATAGTTAGGTTCATGAAAGTCGCATTGATCCAGACCCGTACCCCCGCGACGCAGGCCGCAGCCCTGGGGCATGTCCTGCCCATGGTGCGCGAGGCCGCTGCGGAGGGGGCGAGTTTCATCGCCACGCCGGAAGGGACCAACATCCTGCAGAAGGACCGCGAGGCGCTGCTGCCCCTGCTGGTCAGCCTGGAGGACGACGTGGTCGTCGCGGGCCTGCGGGACGCGGCCAAGGAGCTGGGCGTCTGGGTGCTGGTGGGCTCGGCTCTGGTGAAGCGTGAGGACGGTAAGGCCGCCAACCGCTCGGCGCTGATCTCGCCCGCCGGCCAGATCACGGCCACCTACGACAAGCTGCACATGTTCGACGTCGACCTGCCCACCGGGGAGACGGCGCGCGAGTCGGCCACCTACGAGCCGGGCGGTCGCGCCGTCACCGCCCGCGCCGGTGCGCTGAAGCTGGGCATGACGGTCTGCTACGACCTGCGCTTTCCGGCGCTCTATCGCGCCCTGGCGCTGGCCGGCGCCGAGGTGATGACCATTCCTGCGGCCTTCACGCGACCCACCGGGGCCGCGCATTGGGAGGTTCTGATGCGGGCCCGCGCCATCGAGACCGGCGCCTTCGTCCTGGCGCCGGCCCAGGGCGGCCGGCATGAGGACGGCCGCGGCACCTGGGGCCACTCCCTGGCGGTAGCGCCCTGGGGCGAGATAATCGCCCAGCTGGACCACGACGAACCCGGCGTGCTGATCGCCGACCTGGACCTTGCTGCCGCCGCCAAGGCCCGTGCGGCGATCCCCAACTTGGTCAACGCCCGGCCGTTCGCCGCGCCGGCCCAGATCGCATGATCCGCTACGCCCTCATCTGTGAGCACGAGCACGAGTTCGAGGGCTGGTTCGGCGTTTCGGCCGACTTCGACGACCAGCAGGCGCGCGGCCTGCTGGCCTGCCCGGCCTGCGGCTCCACGGCCGTGCGCAAGGCGATCATGTCCCCCGCCGTGGCCGGCACGAAGTCCCGGTCGCAGGACCTGTCGCCGGCCCAGACCCAAGCCCAGAACCAGGCTGTGATGATGGAGGCCATGAGCCGCATCCGCCGCCACGTGGAAGACCATTTCGACGACGTCGGCGACGCCTTCGCCACCGAGGCCCGCGCCATCCACGAGGGCCGCTCGGAAGATCGCGGCATCTATGGCCAGGCCACCGCCCAGGAGGTCCGTTCCCTGGTCGAGGACGGCGTCCCCATCGCCCCCCTGCCGCCGGAACCGCGCAAGAAAACCGAGCTCAACTGATCCGGCCCAGCATCCAGGTGGAAGCCGGGGTCAGGCAGCGTCGGGTGTCTGTCCGCCTCAGAACCGGGTCCGCAGGCCCACCGAGACAACGTAGCCCTCGCCCTGCACCTGGCCGCGCAGCGCCGCGCTCGTAGCCGCCGGGGTGCTGGCATAGAAGACGGGGTTGTCGTTCACTGTGCTGTTGGCGAAGTCGATGTAGGCGACCGCCAGGTCCAGCTTCATGTGGTCGTTGAGGTCGGCCGTTCCGCCGGCGCCGAACAGCCAGCGGTCGCCGTCCGGCACCCGCGCCATGCGGCCGACGTTCGGCGTCGGTGTCGGGTCATATTGCACGCCGGCGCGCAGCGTCAGCTTCGGGTTCAGCTTGTAGTCGAAGCCGGCCCCACCCGAGGTGGTGTCCTGGTAGTTCTGCGGCAGCACCTGGGCGCCGGCCGCGGTGTTGACGTTGATGCTCTTGAACTCGCTCCAGCCGAAGCGCTGGACCTGGGCGTCCAGGGTCAGCTTGTCATTGACCTGATAGCGGCCGCCGAAGGTCGCGATCCAAGGGGTGGTGAAGCTCGCCCTGCCGCTCAGGTTAGCGTTGCCGGCGGCCAGCGGGCCGAGAAGGCCGCTTACGGATACGTTGCCGTTCAGGTCATGGTCCATGGCCGATCGGTAGCTCGCGCCCAGCGTCAGACGGTCGAACTTGCCCTGGGCGCCCACCGAATAGCCGTAGTTCCAGCCGTCGCCGCGCAGCTGCGACATCCCGTCGGGCAGCGCCGGCGACAGGTTCGGCTGGGCCGTGACCAGCCGGGCCGAGGTGTATTCGCTGTCGAAGCTTACGCCGACGTTCAGCCAGTCGGTCACCTTCATCGCGCCGGTCAACTGGACGTCCGCCGTGGTCAGGCGTGAGGTCAGGGCGTCATAGCGGGTCCAGGCGTCGGGTTGGTACTTGGTGATGAAGTTGTAGGGCGCGGCCACCGACAGGCCCACGGCGAAGCGGTCGCCCAACGGCGTGGCGATGGCGAAATTCGGGGCCAGTCCGTCCTGGATCGGGTTCTTGGCGGTGGGATTGCCGCCGATCGGCGCCGTGGTCCCGCCGGGATAGGTGATCGTCGACCCCTGGTTCTTGACCTTGGCGTCGACGAAGATGCCGTTGGCGCCCACGTAGACTTCGCGCGGCGAGTCGGCGATGGCCGCTGGGTTCCACCAAAGCGACTCGACGCCCTGGTCGGACACTTCGCCGGAATAGGCGCGGCCGGTGCCGCGTACGGACTGTTCCTGCAGGTAGAAGCCGCCAGCGTGTGCAGCCGAAGCCGCGGTTAGGAAGGCCACGCTGGATGAGGCGAGGACATGGCGGAATTTCATCTCGTGGCTCCTATCGACATAAATCAGGCGCCCCCTTGCCGCAAATGGTGACCTTGGCCGCAGGTTGCAGAGGCGCGGCCGGATATCCTCGGCTGTTTGGGGTTGTGTTGCCAATCGGCCACACTACATCGAGAGGGTCGGGGTTGCGCTTGATCAAGGCTCCCTCGGCTAATCCGCCTACCGAGGGGACCCATGAACATTGACGTCTATTCCGACCGCGCCAAGCAGGCGATCCAGTCGGCTCAGAGCCTGGCGCTCGCGCGCGGCCACCAGCAATTCGCACCCGAGCATCTGCTGAAGGTGCTGCTTGAAGAAAAGGACGGCCTGTCGCGAGCGCTGATCCAGAGCGCCGGCGGGCGGCCCGACGAGGCCGACACGGCCATTGACCTGGCGTTGGGAAAGCTGCCGAAGGTCGAGGGCGGCACGGGCCAGCTTTACATGAAGCCGGAGGCCGCACGGGTCTTCGCGGACGCCGAGGCCGGAGCCAAGGCCGCCGGCGACGCCTTCGTCACCACTGAGCGCCTGCTGATCGCCATCGCCAAGGAAGGCGGCGACGCCGGCAAGGCGCTGAAGGACGCCGGCGTTTCCGCCAAGGCCCTGGAGGGCGCCGCCGTGGCGCTGCGCAAGGGCAAGACCGCCGATTCAGCCTCGGCCGAGGAGGGCTACGACGCCCTGAAACGCTACGCCCGCGACCTGACGCAGGCCGCCCGCGACGGGAAGCTCGATCCGGTCATCGGCCGCGACGAGGAGATCCGCCGCACCATCCAGGTGCTGTCGCGTCGCACCAAGAACAATCCCGTCCTGATCGGCGAGCCCGGCGTCGGCAAGACCGCCATCGTTGAGGGCCTGGCGCTGCGTATCGTCAACGGCGACGTGCCGGAGAGCCTGAAGGACAAGCAGCTCATGGCGCTCGACATGGGCAGCCTGATCGCCGGCGCGAAATACCGCGGCGAGTTCGAAGAGCGGCTGAAGGCCGTCCTCAACGAAGTCACCCAGGCCGAGGGCTCGATCATCCTGTTCATCGACGAGATGCACACCCTGGTCGGCGCCGGGAAGTCGGACGGCGCCATGGACGCCTCGAACCTGCTCAAGCCGGCGCTCGCCCGCGGCGAACTGCACTGCGTCGGCGCCACCACCCTTGATGAGTACCGCAAGCACGTGGAGAAGGACGCAGCGCTCGCCCGCCGCTTCCAGCCGGTGTTCGTCTCCGAACCCACAGTGGAGGACACCATCTCCATCCTGCGCGGCCTGAAGGAGAAGTACGAACTGCACCACGGGGTGCGAATCTCCGACAGCGCCATCGTGGCCGCCGCGACCTTGTCCAACCGCTACATCGCCGACCGGTTCCTGCCGGACAAGGCCATCGACCTGATGGACGAGGCGGGCAGCCGCGTGCGCATGGCGGTGGATTCCAAGCCCGAGGAACTGGACGAGATCGATCGCCGCGTCGTGCAGCTGAAGATCGAGCGCGAGGCCCTGGCCAAGGAGCCCGACGCGGCCTCCAAGGCCCGTCTGGAAGCTCTTGAGGACGAGTTGATCGACCTCGAGGCGCAGTCCGAGGACATGACCGCCCGCTGGCGCTCGGAGAAGGAGAAGGTCTCCTCCGCCGCCCAGGTCCGCGAGGCGCTGGAGCGCCTGCGCGCCGAACTGGTTTCGGCCCAACGCAACGGCCAACTGCAGCGCGCTTCGGAGATCGCCTATGGCGAAATCCCGACGCTGGAAAAGCGCCTGGCCGAGGAAGACGCCAAGGCCGACCAGAACGCGGTCTCTCCCGAAGTCGTCGACGCCGAACAGATCGCCGCGGTGGTCTCCCGCTGGACCGGAGTGCCGGTCGAGAAGATGCTGGAGGGCGAGCGCGAGAAGCTGCTGGCCATGGAAGACGCCCTGCGCGCCAGGGTGGTCGGCCAGGAAGAGGCGCTGCTGGCGGTCTCCGATGCGGTGCGCCGAGCGCGGGCCGGCCTGCACGATCCCAACCGGCCGATCGGCTCGTTCCTGTTCCTGGGTCCCACCGGCGTCGGCAAGACCGAGCTCACCAAGGCGCTCGCCGAGTTCATGTTCGCCGACGACGCGGCGATCACCCGCCTCGACATGAGCGAGTACATGGAAAAGCACTCGGTCAGCCGCATGATCGGCGCGCCTCCGGGCTACGTCGGCTACGACGAGGGCGGCGCGCTGACCGAGGCCGTGCGGCGCCGGCCCTATCAGGTCGTGCTGTTCGACGAGGTCGAAAAGGCCCACCCAGACGTCTTCAACGTGCTGCTGCAGGTGCTGGACGACGGGCGTCTGACCGACGGCCAGGGCCGCACGGTCGACTTCCGCAACACCATCATCGTCATGACCTCCAACCTGGGCTCGGAATTCCTGGCCACCCTCGACGAGGGCGAGGATGTCGAGGTGGCCCGCGCGTCGGTCATGGACGTGGTGCGCCGCCACTTCCGGCCGGAGTTCCTGAACCGGATCGACGAGACCATCCTCTTCAAGCGGCTGGGCCGTGCGGAGATGGACGGCATCGTCAGGATCCAGCTGCAGCGGGTCGAGAAGCTGCTGGCCGACCGGCGGATGTCGATCTCGCTCGACGCGGCGGCGACCCACTGGCTGGCCGAGCGGGGCTACGACCCGGTCTATGGCGCCCGGCCGCTGAAGCGGGTGATCCAGAAGGAGCTGATCGACCCGATCGCCCGGAAGCTGCTGGCCGGCGACCTGGAAGACGGCTCGGTGATCGATGTCAGCGCCGACGCCGACGGCCTGAAAATCGGCCGCGCCAAGGTCCACTAGACCGTTCTCTCTCGCGGCGGCGGGAAAGGGGAGGGGCGGTTCCCTAGAACTCGAACGTCGTGACCTTGCCGCCGCGGGTCACCACCCGGCGCATCATCGCCAGGCTGGGCCCCGTCTGGCCGGCGACTGGCTTGGCCAGCGTGACCACGAACCACGCGCCGTCCGGCAGGCCGGTGAAGCTGAAGCGGTCGGCCGCATCGCAGCCGACCCGTTTCACATAGGGGTTGGAATCGCCCGGCGGCGCCTGGTTCTGGCGGCTGCGGACGTCGTCGGCGGGCAGGGCCGCGCGCTGGTCTGACTGGTAGAGCACCTGCATGCGCCGGCGCGCCCACGGCGTTTCCGGGGTCAAAACCACCGTCTGGCCCGCGCAGCTGTAATGGACCGGGCCGGGGTGTACGAGCATGCCGGAGAGCGTGTTCCTGCCCGGCGCCTGCGACCAGGCGAAGTCGGCGGCGTGAAAAGCGGTGTCGACCCCCGAGGGCGGGCCGGCCATCCGCCCCGGTGGCGGTGGGCCCAATGTCGGCGCACAGGCGGTGAGCGAGCCCGCGAGGGCGGCGGCGGCGAGGAATCGAACGCGGTCGGCCATGGGGCTGAGCTTATAGGCCAATGCGGCGAAATCGCGCCATAGGGTCAAAGTTCCGCCCGATCAGAGCTGGGCGAGGGCCAGCACGAAGACCCCGGTGAGCAATAGGGTGAAGGCGAAGACGGCCACGGACCAGACGACGATGGTCTTCAGAACCGCGCCCAGCACACTGGACCGATAGGCGCCGCGCAGCGTCTGGAACAGGTTGATCAGGCTCCACAGGGTCGCGCCCAGGACCCACCAGCCCGCCCAGGAAAGCGGCAGCATCATTCCGGCCGCGCTCAGCAGGAAGTTGAACGACAACAGGTTCATCGCCACCAGCAGGTGATCGTAGAGGAAGACGTCCTTCCGCCGGCCGTAGACCATCGCCAGGTTCAGCCCGAAGATCGGCAACAGGACGATCGCCAATCGGTGGCCCCACTCGAACACCACCGACCAATAGTAATCGGGGTTGGCGATGGCCTTCCTGAGCCCGCTTTTCCACCAGGTGATCCTGTCGGTGTGCTTCGGCGAAAAGGGCGAGTCGACGCCGGTCGTGGCGTTGGGATCTATAGCCGGCAGGCCGTGGGCCACGCGGTCGGCGCGTTGCAGGGCGGTCTGATAGCGAGCCTGGGCCTTGGCGACCCGGCGGGCGTAGCTGGCCTCGACCTTGTCGGGCTTGGCGTCGGCCTCCTTCAGGCTGTCGGCGCGGCCCTTCGCGTCGTCGGCGAGGGCCTCCTTGAGGGCGCCGGCCGCTGCCGTGCGCATGTTCTGCGCCGTCTCGGCGCGGCCTTGCGGCGTGGCGAGCTTGGCCGCCTCGATCCGCTTTTCCTGCGCCTGCGCAAGGGTCTGCTCGTGGGCTGCGTGCTCG
The DNA here is from genome assembly GCA_035656795.1 of Phenylobacterium sp. GTDB lineage: Bacteria > Pseudomonadota > Alphaproteobacteria > Caulobacterales > Caulobacteraceae > Phenylobacterium. Next base: position 11,504 of record DASRRU010000227.1, read on the forward strand.
GCGGCGAAGATGAACAGCAGGAGCGCGACGAGGAACGTCCGGAACGGCGGCACGTGGCGCACGATCCGGCCCTCGATGTAGTCGCGCGCCAGCCCGCCGGGGCGGAAGAACAGCGCCGGAAGAGTCCGCCAGAGCCGCCCGTCGACCTCGAACAGCCCCTCCACCGCTTCGAACGCCAGGTGGCGGATCGAGCGCTTGTGAGTGTCGCTGTCCTGGCCGCAGACGTGGCAAAAGACGCCCTCCAGCGGCGTGCCGCAGTTCGCGCAGGGCGTGCCCGGCGCCGGCGCGTGCTTGCGCTTGCCCTTCAGCAGTCCGGGCAGGGCGCCGATCCCCGCCGTCTCAAGTTCGATGCTCAATTAGTCGTCCCCCTTCGGCCGCCCGCGCATGGCCTTCACCCCCGATCGCTTCGTCTTGCCCTCCAGCCGCTTCAGCTTGGAGGCGTAGGTGGGCCGGGTCTTCTTGCGCGGCTTCGGCCGGTGGGTGGCCTGTTCGATCAGTTCGACCAGGCGCGCGCGGGCGTCCTGGCGGTTCATCTCCTGGCTGCGGTGGCTCTGGGCGAAGATCACGATCACCCCGTCCTGGTTCATCCGCTGGCCGGCGATCCGCACGAGGCGCTCCTTTACCTCCCCGGGAAGCGATGGCGAGGCCATGGCGTCGAACCTGAGTTCCACCGCCGAGCTCGACGTGTTCACATGCTGCCCGCCCGGCCCGGAGGCGCGCACGAATTTCTCGGAGAGTTCGTCCTCCTCGATGGACAGGGCGTCGGTGACACGGATCATGAGCCTGACATGCCACGGTTCGGGCGCTTTCGCGACGTAGCGACGCCGAGGTTTTCCGCGATCGGAGCGTGAAGGACCATGGAGTCGATTTTGCCCAAGATCCCGCGCACCCTGGCCGCGACCCTGCTTGTGACGTCCGGCCTCCTTGCCACGGCGGCGGGCGGCATCGCGCGCGCCGCGCCGCCCGCGCCGCCCACGGCTCCGAACCCTGGCCCTGGTCCTGCTCTTCCGCTCCCGTCCGATAGATATCTGGCGCTGCGGGAAGTGGCGTTTTCCACCCACAGCGAGGACGTGGAGGTTCAGGCCAAGCCCGGCGTGGAGCGGGCCTACGGCGTGATCGTGGAGTTCTGGCAAGGCGATGAGATCGTCACGACGGTGGCCTTCGCCTCCGGGGACTCCAGCCTCTACTTCTCGAAGGGCGGCGGCATGATCGGTGGCCGGCTTGAGCCGCTGGTCTCTTCGGCGGCGGGGTCGCTGGTGGCGGACGCCCAGATCCAGCTTGCCGATGTGCCGCTCGTGAAGGCCTATCCGACGCCCGATCCAGGGTCGGTGACGGTCTATGTGCTGACCACCGCGGGCCTGCGCGGCGCCCAGGCGCCGAAAAGCGACATCGCCGCCGCCGACCATCGGCTCAATCCGCTCTACGCCGGCGCCCAGAGGATCGTCAGCGAGTTCCACGCCGCCCAGTCCTGACTTTGCCAAGCGGGGCCGGAAACGCTATGGAATGGGCCATGCGCTCGATGCTCATCGCCCTCGTACTTATGCGGACCGCCTCCGGCGGGCCGGTGAGGGACGTTGTGCGCTAGAGAGCCTCAAGCCAAGCACAGACGATCACACCAGCCCCGCCGGGATCCGGACGGGGCTTTTTCTTTGCGCCCCGGTCCGTCCCCGCCAATGGAGACGAGACCATGCCCGAACCGCCCATCCCCAAGTCCGGCATCCTGATCCGCGCCCTGGAGCCCGGCGACATCCCGGACCTGACCGAGGCCTGGAACCAGCCGAACGCCTACGCCGGCACGCTGCAGCTGCCCTACGCCTCCGTCGACGCGCGCCAGAAACGGAGCACCAACGCGCCTGCGACCCTGACCCGCCTGGTGGCGGTGATCGAGGGCAAGGTGATCGGTTGCCTGGGCCTCGAGCGGTTCGAGAACCGGCGCAGTCACGCGGGCCAGTTCGGCGTCGCCGTGCACGACGCCTACGCCGGCCG
>DASRRU010000228.1:0-12417 GCA_035656795.1 Phenylobacterium sp.
CGCGGCCTGCATCGCCTCCAGGTCGTCGTCGCCGATCGCCCCCGGCTCGATCAGGGCGATGCGGGTCAGCGCCGCCAAGCGCTGGGCCGGGTCGTCCGCCAGGATGCGGAGCTGCTGGATCGCCGCCGCGCCCTGCCCCAGCGCCACCAGGGCCCCGGCGAGCCCCGCGCGGCTCTCGGCGGCCTGCGGCTGCAACTCGACCGCCCGGCCATAGGCTTGCGCGGCCCCGCTCCAGGCGCCGAGCCTCTGGCGGACGGCGCCCAGGTTGTGCTGGGCCGCCGCCAGGTCCGGCGCTCGGGCGATCACGGCCTCCAGCCGTTGGCGCGCCCGCTCCAGGCGGCCCTGTCGGATATCGATCACGGCCAGAGAGTACGTGGACCGCACGTCGCCCGGCGCCTGACGCTCCAGCCGTCGGTAGACCTGCGCCGCCGCATCAAGCCGGCCGGCGCGGACGTGCGCGGCGGCCTCGTCCAGGCCCAGCAAAAAAGCGGCCGGGTCCGCGGCGTCGGGCAGCGCAGCGCGCCGCCCGCGCCGCGAGCCCGGCCGTGGGGAGGTGGTCATGGAAGGACGGGCCCAGGATTCATTCGGCCATGCTACTGACCGCGCCCGGGACCCGCCAGTCCGCCAGACGCGCCCCGGTGGGAGCGCGCCGGCTAAGCATCAGTGGAACTTGTACTGCAGTTCGATGCCGTAGGTCCGGGGTGGGATCAGGCCGACGTTGCTGACGATCGCCTCCGGAACGCCCGTGACCGGGTTGCCGGTCCGCAGGAGCGAGCCGGTTTGCCGGTCAAAGCCCGTTTCGTCGAACGCATTTGCTACGAATGCGATGATCTTATAGCGCCCGTCGTTCCCGGCCCAGGTGAGACGGAAGTCAGCCTCGTTGTAGGCCGGCGCCTTCGCGTATGGCCGATTGAACAGGCTGCCGTAGGTGTCATCCTTCCAGATGTAGCTGCCGGACAGGGTCAGTTTCCCAGGGTCGAAAGTCCAGCTGTAGAGGGCGTTGACCGAGACCTTGTTCGGCGGCGCCTCTGGCAGCTTCTGGCCCTTCAGGTTCTGCGTCGCCGGCGAAACCGTGGCGCCAGTCGTCGGATTGACCACGGCGGCGGAGCAGCCCGTTGTGTTGGCGCCCGGCTGGGTCGCGAGCGGATCGACAGTGTCCTCGATGCAGCTTCCCGCATCGTGAATTTCCGCATTCAGGTGGGAGTACTGGGCGCTGAGGTTCAGGTTGTCGATCGGCCGCCAGATGCCTTCCAGCTCTACGCCCGAGATGTGGACGTCCTTCAGGTTGAACAGCTGCGACGAGATCAGGCCCTGGGCGTTCTGCACGCTGACCGGAATCTGGTCGTTCTTGTAGTCGTAATAGAAGGCTGCGCCGTTGACCTGGAACTGGGGGGTGAAGGTCTTCTTCATCCCAACTTCGAACGAGTCGACCGTTTCCTTGCCGGTCTCCGGATTGGCCGCGATGGTGAAGGTGGTGAAACCCCCCGCCTTATAGCCGCGGCTGTACTTGGCATAGACCAGGGTGTCGCGGTCAGGGGTCCAGTCGAGGTTGAGGTCGCCGGTCACCGCATCCCAGCTCGCGTCCAGGCTCCGCTGCGCGGCGCCGGTGGCGGCGTTGATCGTGGTCGGTCCTGCGCCAGGGAAACTCTTGCCCAGCGACGCAGCGACCGCCCCCGAGGTCACGTCGAGCGCCGGCGTGGCGGCCCCAAAGGTTGTCGACTGGAAGCCCGGAATGACGTCGAATTCCTCGAAGCGCCAGGTCTGGCTCCCGGTCTTCTTGTCCTGCGTGTAGCGAAGTGTCCCCGTCAACTTCCACTGATCGGTGAACTTGTAGGAGCCCTGCACAAAACCCGCGTAGGAATCGTAGGTCAGGAAGGTGTCCGACGTCGAAATCGCGCTCATCGGGTTCACAGGCGCGGCCGTCAGCACCCCGCCGGCGCCGATCGTGAACGGATGGGCAAGTTGGGTCTGGTTGGGCATCACGCCGGCGGACACCGGTTGCTCGTAATGCTCGTGGTACCAGTAGGCGCCCGCCAGCCACTGGAACGGTCCATCGCCCGTCGACGTCAGATTGAACTCGTTCGAGTAGAACTCGTCCTTCTCGACGAAATTGGTGAGTGACGGGGCCGGATTGATGGCGAGCGGCGCCTGACAGCTTGCGAGGGCGTTGCCGTTGACGAGATTGCAAAGCGCCGCCGCGCCGGGGGTCGCAGCGCCGGCGAGCGAGAAGGTTTTCAGGCCCGCGTCCGCCCCGCCGACGAAGTTCAGGACATAGTCGAACTTCTGGTACCCACCGAGATAGGTCAGATCCATCCCAGGCGCGTGGTACGTCAGGTTGGTGGCGAAGGCGATGTCGGCCTTTTCCTTGTTGGTGGAGTCACCGGACTGGATGAAGTCGCGGGGGTTCGCGGTCGACGGGTTGTTCCCAGGGAAGTTGGCCGCGGTGACCGAACCGCGTGGCGTTACGCTGACCACCGCGGGACCGCCCGCGCAGCCCGAGTTGGCCGCGGCCACGCCCGTCAGGCCGCACAGCCCATAGAAGCTGGACGGCGAGAAGCCTCCGTTGGCCTGGAACGAGATCGGGATCGCCCCGACCGTCGCCGTGTCGTGGTAATTCGTATAGTACTCCCCGCCCGAGAGCATGGCCCAGGCGTCCAGGTGCTCGCCGAGATTGGCGTCGATCTGGGCCTCCCAATACTGGCTCCGGCCGCTGTTGCCCTGGGCGACGGTCCCGCCAACCCGGTTGCCGCCCGCCAGGTTGTGGAAGAAGCCCCCCGACTGATCCGTGTAGTTGCCGCCCAGCCGGAAGCGCACATTGTCGCTCAGCGGGCCGGACACGACCCCTTCGACGAAGCCCGTGTCATAGTTCCCGTAGCCCCCGCGGGCCTCGGCGTAGAAGTCCTTGGTCGGCTTCTTGGAAATGTAGTTGATCGTGCCGCCGTCGGAGTTGGCGCCATGCAGACCGTTCTGCGGGCCGCGGTCGACTTCGATGGTGTCGATGAACAGATCCGAATGTTGCAGGATCGTGTTGGCGTTCGCTCCGTCGTAGATGCCGTTGTAGTAGATGGCCACGGCGGAGGCCACGGCCAGGTTGTCGGTGTTGCGCCCGACCCCGCGCAGATAGGGCCGATTGTCGATCGAGCTGTAGGTCAGACCAGGCGTGTAGTTGGTCAGGTCCTGGATGCTTTCGATGCCCACCAGGGATCGCTGATCGGCGCTAAAGGCCGTCACTGCCACCGGCACGTCCTGCAGCCGCTCCGAGCGCTTCTCGGCGGTGACGATCAGTTCTGAAATTGAGCCGGCCGCCGCGTTTGATCCGACTGCCGGAGCTGCGGCGTGGGCCTGAAATGAGGCCACGGTGAGGGCCACGGCCATGGCCGTACACCCATAGAGATACCTACGGTTATGCATTCCCCGATCCTCCCTTTGCGTTCCGGCTCAGCTCTGAGGCCAAGTCCTGATGGAACAGTAGGCAATGGCGCCTAGAGGGGGAGCGTATAGACAAGCTAGCGCTTGGCAAGAACGGTGTTTCGCAGTCGAAATCTTTACTGCAACGATGTGTCGCCGGGCTCACACTGATGGTCGGGCGGCTCGGCGGGGAAAATAAGCGTTGCCGCGGCCGCGGCGAAGGCGTCCGCTTCCGAAAACAAACGCGCGAGGCAGTATGACCAAACTCAAGATCAACGGCCACGAGGTCACTGTCTCGGGTCCGGACGACGCCCCCTTGCTCTGGGTGATTCGTGACGAGGTCGGGCTGACGGGAGCCAAGTTCGGCTGCGGCATCGGCCAATGCGGCGCCTGCACGGTGCACGTTGATGGCAAGGCGGTGCGCTCTTGCATCACGCCGCTCAAGGCCGTGGCGGGCAAGGCTGTCACCACCATCGAGGGGTTGGACCCGGCCGGCGCGCACCCGGTGCAAAAGGCCTGGATCGAGGTGCAAGCGCCGCAATGCGGCTACTGCCAGTCGGGCCAGATCATGCAGGCCGCCGCGCTCCTGCAGTCCAACCCTCATCCAACCGACGCCGACATCAACGCGGGCATGAACGGCAATCTCTGCCGCTGCATGGCCTATGTCCGCATCAAGGCCGCCATCAAGCTGGCCGCCAGCCGGGCCAAGGGAGCGCACGCATGACCTTCCAGGCCCGCACCCCCGATCCCGCCGCCCCGTCCCGGCGCGGCTTCCTGATCGCCGCCACCAGCGCCGGCGTCGCCCTGGGTTTCGCCGGCGAGGCGGTCGCCGCGACCGGAGCCCCGGCCGGCTTCGAACCCACCGTCTGGTACGACATCGGTCGCGACGGCGTGGTCACCGTCAACGTCATCCGCGCCGAACTCGGCCAGCATGTGGGCACGGCCATCGCCCGCATTGTCGCCGACGAGCTGGAGGCCGACTGGTCGAAGGTGCGAATCAAGACTGTCGATTCCGACCCCAAGTGGGGCCTGATGGTCACCGGCGGGAGCTGGTCCGTCTGGCAGAGCTATCCGATCTACAGCCAGGCTGGCGCCGCTGGCCGGATGGCCCTGATCGAGGAAGGCGCCAAGCTGCTGAAGGTCGCCCCCGGAGCCTGCACTGCCCGCAATGGGGCGGTTCACGCCGGCAAGGCGTCCATCACCTATGGCCAGATCGTCGCTCGCGGCGACCTCAGCCGCAAGCTGACGCCCGAGGAACTTGCCAAGCTGCCGATCAAGGCCGCGGCGGATCGGCGCCTTATCGGCAAGGCGACCCAGGCCCGCGACATCCCCGGCAAGACCAACGGCCAAGGCGTGTACGGCCTCGACTCCCACGTGCCGGGAATGATCTTCGCACGGCCGAAGATCCCTCCGACCCGCTACGATTCCGTGGTCACCGCCATCGATGATTCCGCGGCCAAGTCGGTGCCGGGCTATCAGAGATCCATCGCGCTGACAGACCCCTCGGGGACGGTGCCGGGCTGGGTCGTGGTCCTGGCCGACAGCTTCATCGCCGCCAACAAGGCCGCCGAACTGGTCAAGGTGACCTGGAAGAGCGGCCCGGCGGCTCAGGTGTCGGAAGCTGATCTGCAGCGCCGCTCCATGGAGCTGATCGCCGACCCCAAGGTGGGCGCCCTGGTGGTGGAGGACCCCGGGGTCGACCAGGCCTTCGCCGCGGCGAAGTCGAAGGTCGAGGCCACCTATACGACCTCCACGGCCCTTCACTTCCAGATGGAGCCGGTGAACGCGCTCGCCTTCGAGAAGGATGGCGTCTTCGAGGTCCACACGGGCAACCAGTGGCAATCCCTGGTCCTGCCGTGGCTGGCCAAGGCGCTGGACCGCCCGGAGACCACCATCGTCATGCGGAGCTATCTCCTGGGCGGCGGCTTCGGTCGGCGGCTGAACGGGGACTACGCGGTCGGCGCCGCGCTTGCCGCCAAGGCTGCGGGCAAGCCGGTGAAGCTGGTTCTGACCCGAGCCGACGACAGCCGCTTCGATTCCCCGCGCTCCCCGTCGGTCCAGACCGTGCGCATGGCGTTCGGCGAAGGCGGCCGGGTGACGGCCATGGAGCACACCGCCGCCGCTGGCTGGCCGACACTGGCCATGGCGCCGTTCTTCATGCCGAAGGGGACCAACGGCGTCGCCTATGATCCCTTCTCGATCAGTGGCGCGGACCACTGGTACACGGTGGGCGCCCAGCGGGTGCGGGCGGTGAACAACGACCTGGCCAACACCACGTTCCGGCCGGGCTGGCTGCGCTCTGTGGGCCCCGGCTGGACCAACTGGGCGCTGGAAAGCTTCATGGACGAGGCCGCCCATAGCGCCGGGGTCGACCCCCTCGCCTTCCGGCTGAAGCTTCTGGACGCGGCCGGCCGCAACGCGGGCTCTGGCCCCACGGCGGTCGGCGGGGCCAAGCGCCAGGCGGCGGTTCTCGCCCGGGTGGCCGCCAAAGCCGGCTGGGGCAAACCACTGCCCAAGAACACCGGCCTGGGTCTCGCCACCAGTTTCGGCCAGGAACGGGACATGCCGACCTGGGTGGCCTGCGCCGCTCGCGTCCGCGTCGATCCCACCACCGGCGTGGTCAAGGTCGAAAAGCTGGACCTGGTCGCCGACTGCGGCACGGTGGTGCACCCCGACGGCGCGCTCGCCCAGATGCAGGGTGCTTCGCTATGGGGCATGAGCCTGGCGCTGTTCGAAGGCACGACCTTCAAGGACGGCCAGGTGCGCGACACAAACCTGGGCGCCTACACCCCGCTTCGGATGGCCGATGTCCCTGAGCTGGATGTCGAGTTCATGCCCTCCACCGAGCCGCCCGTGGGTCTGGGCGAGCCGGCGACCACGGTGGTCGGCCCGGCCATCGGCAACGCCATCTTCAACGCTGTCGGCGCCCGGGTCCGCGATCTGCCGATCCGGCCAGCGGCGGTGCTGAAGGCGATGAAGGCCTGATCGGGTTCAGGCTCTCTTGGGATCGGCGGCGGTCAAAGACGTGCGGTTGATCGCCGCCGGGGGCGTTTCCTCGGCGACGCAATCCAGGCCGGGCGCGCTGGTCGTTTCCTCGCCCGCCTTCAGGGCCACGATCTCGGCGTGCGATCCCCTGATCCACCATTGCAGGCCATAGCCGGTGTAGCGCGCGCCATCGGCCGAATGCGCCAGCTTCAGGGTGTAGGCATGGTCCTTGTAGGTGACGACCGCCGTCTGGGGATCGGGATACCCGGCGGTGATCCTTTGGCCGTCCATGCAGGAATAGGTGGTGACGCCCGGATCCGGGTTGACCGGTCCGGACGCCGGCGGGCGCGGCGGCGAGGCCGTCTGCTGATGACAGGCGGCCAGCGCCAGCCCCAGGACAATCCCGATCCCCGCTCGCACGGCTAGACCACGCCCAGCGTCTCGTCGAACAGGTCGCGCATCGCCGCCCAGGACCGACGGTCGGTCTCGGCGTGATAGGCGAAACCCGGCATGCCCAGGTTCCCGCTGTTGGGGTTGGTGAAGCTGTGGCCGGCCTCGCCATAGACGTTCATCTGCCAGTCCACGCTGGCGGCGGTCATTTCGGCCTCGAAGGCCTGGCGCTGCTCGGCCGGAATGATCGGGTCCCGGGCGCCGATACAGGTCAGAATCTTGGCGCGCACGGCCCTAGGTTCGGCCGGTCGGGTCGTGCCGAGCCCGGAGTGGAAGCCCACGACCGCCTTCAGGTCCGCGCCGCTCCGGGCGAGTTCCAGGACCGTCGTGCCGCCGAAGCAATAGCCGGTGGCGGCGAGCCGGCCCGGATCGCACTCCGGCTGGCGCGCCAGCACCGCCAGCGCCGCGGCCGCGCGCGCACGGATCGTCAACGGCTCGGCCATGAAGGCGTTGATGCGCGGCATGACTTCGTTGCGGTCGGCCAGCGGCTTTCCGTCGCCATAATAGTCCATAGCGAAAGCGACATATCCCAGCTCCGCCAGCCGACGGGCGATCGCCTTGGTCAGGTCGACCAGCCCGCCCCCCTCCGGCGCGATCAGCACGCCGGGACGCTTGCCGGTCCGCGTCTCATCCACGGCCAGATAGCCCACCAGGCGCGCGCCATCGGCGTGGTATTCGATGTCCTCGACCCTCATCGGCTCGCCCCTCTCAGGCCACCGGCTCAGGTTGCCGGGTCAGCACGAAGTCGTCGGGATTGGGCGCAAGCGTGGCGCGCCAATAGTCGATCAGGCCGAACGGCCAGTTCTGGCTCACCCGACCGAACTCGTTCTTGTACCAGCTGGAGACCCCTTCAGAGCCCCAGGCCCAACCCTTGTTGGCCCTGTCGACCCGGACGTTGAAGTCGTCGTGGACGCTGCGTTTGACATCGATGGTCCGGGCTCCGGTCTCTGCCAGGAGGCGCAGGGCTCCCACGATGTAGCGAACCGAGCACTCGGAGAAGAAGATGATCGAACCGTTCACGACGATGTTGGTGTTGGGCCCGTAGATCATGAAGAAATTCGGGAAGCCCGGTGTCGTCATGCCCAGATAGGCCCGCGCGTCCCCGGCCCAGACATCGTGCAGTTCGCGCCCGCCGCGCCCCGTCACCTTCAGGCCGGAGAGGAATCTACTGGCCGTAAACCCGGTGCCGTAGATCAACACGTCGGCCGGATGCTCGACGCCGTCCGCCGTCACCACGCCGCCGGGCGCGATCCTGGTGATCGCCTCGGTGACCAGCTCGACATTCGGCCGCTTCAGCGCACCTAGCCAGACGCCATTGTCCAACACTGCGCGCTTTCCGCCCACCGGATAGGTCGGGACCACATGGGGCAACAGGTCGGGGCGATCCGCCACCTGGGCCGCGAGCGCCGCGGCGGCCATCTCCCGCAGGCCGAGATTCGCTTCCCCGACCGCCGTCGTCGGACCGTTCCAGCCCTCGTCGGCCTTGACCATCGGCAGGAAGCCCTCGGTGGTCATCCAGAACAGCCAGAAGCGGTACCACCTGTCGTAATAGGGCACGTGCTCCAGCAGCCACTTCATCCCCTCCGGCACATCCTCGTGGTAGTGCGGCACGGGCAGGCCCCAGGGCGGGGTGCGCTGGAAAACAGTCAGGTGGGCGACCTTCGGGGCGATCTCCGGGACGAATTGATAGGCTGAGGCGCCGGTGCCGATCACCGCTACCCGCTTGCCGGCCAGGTCGACGTCGTGACGCCACTGCGCCGAGTGGAAGACGGGTCCCTCGAAGGCGCCGACGCCCTCGATTTGCGGCAACTTCGGCTTGTTGAGCTGGCCGACGGCGGTGATGACGGCATTGGCCTCGACGGTGTCGCGCCGGCCATCTTTGGCCTTCAGCTCCGCGCGCCACACCGAGCGGGCCTCGTCCCAGGTCAGGCTCTCCACCGTGGTCTCGAAACGGATGTGTTTCTTCAGGTCGTACTTGGCCGCGACGCCGCGGAAGTATTTCAGGAGCTCCGGTTGCGGTGAGTAGTGCTGCGGCCACGCGTGGTTGGGCTCGAAGGAGTAGCTGTACATGTGGTTGGAGTTGTCCACCCGGCAGCCCGGATAGGTGTTTACGAGCCAGGTGCCGCCCACGTCAGGGTTGGACTCCACGATCTCGAAGCCGACGCCAGCCTGGCTCAGGCGGATCCCGGCCAGCAGGCCAGACATGCCCGCCCCGATCACCAGCACCTTCAATTGGCGCGCCGCGGCCTTGAGTTGCGGCTGCTCGAACTGCGGGTCCTTGCTCGACTTCCCGCTGATCGCCAGCTCGTCGATCAGGAAGTCGGCATAGGTCTCCGGGATCGGCGCGCCGGCCACGAAGTCCATCATCTTGCGCAGCGTCGGGGTTTCGGGCGTCGGCGCCTTCAGCGGCGCTCCGGCCAGGTAGGCCTCGATAACGACCTTGGCCTTGGCGCGGATCTCGGCCTGGACCTCGTCTGCAAGGCCCGTTTCGCCCCGCGACAGCGGCACGTAGACCGGTGTCCATTCCGGCCTCAGCCAATCGGCGTCGCCCGTAAGGTGGACCATGGCGGCGACAAGGGCCGGCAGGTGCGCCGCCTGCAGCGCGCGATCGAGCTCAGCGTCGTCGGCCATGGTGATTTCCCGCCTACTTATCGTTGATCATCACCATGACTCCTCACGCGCGCGGCTGTCATCTGGAAAGCCGCGCCTGGGCCGCCCGGATCGCGGCCAGGGTCTCTGCGGGCAAGGTCAGGCCCGAGGTGGCGAGGTTATCGCCCAGGTGCGCCCGGCGCGTCGTGCCGGTCACCGCGCAGGCCACGCCGGAATTGGCCAGCACAAAGGCAAGCGCAGCCTGAGCGCCGGTCATCCCCGGCGTACGGCTGAGAAACCCGAAACGGGCCCCGGCCTGCACCTCGCGGCGATGCCGCAGAAGGCCGCGGGCGGCGTACCAGAGGTCGCGTGGCGCGCGTAGCTTGGCGACCTGGCCGCCGGTGTGGCCCATGGCCAACGGCATTCCCGCCAGCACCGCCTTGCCCGACGCCGCGGCGCGCGTGATCAGCGGCTCGCGCTCCGGGCGCAGGACGTTGTAATCGATCATCACCGTGTCGAAGTCCGGCAGACCGAGCACATGTTCGATCACCTCCGGATCGAAGCTGTTGACCCCAAGGGCGCGGACGAGGCCCCTGCCCTTCAATTCGCCAAGCGCGGCCCGCAGGTCGTCGGTCAGGTCCCCGATGGCCGGCCCATGGAGCTGCAGAAGCGGCAGGGTCTCCAGGCCGAGCTTGCGCAGGCTCGCTTCGGCGCTGGCCACGATGGTCGCGGGGGAAAAATCGCGCCCGATCCTGCCGTCCAGGGCGAAGGTCCCGGCCTTGCTGGCCACCACGAGACTCGCGCCGCGCCCCTTCAGAGCTCGGCCAAGGCGCGCCTCGGCATGGCCGCCGGAATAGCTCGCGCCGGTATCGAAGAAGGTGACTCCGCCGTCGATCGCGGCGTGAACCAGGCGGATTGCCTCGGCTTCTGAGAACTGCGGCTTGCCCCACCAGCTGGCCGCCCCGAACCCGATCTCGGAAACGGTCAGGCCCGTCCGGCCAAGCGGGCGGTACAGCACGGCCTCAGCGCGCCGTGGGCTGCGACAGGTCCGCCGCCAGGACCTCCTCGAACGGCACGGCTGGGGCCAATAGGGACCCGAAGAACAGCCGCACCACGAAGAACACGATCCCCGCGCCACCTACCAAGACCGCGTGGATCAGCCAGAACTGCACCGCCGGCATCTTCTCGAGCTGGCCGCCCAGCCAGCCTACGAACAGATTCCCGGCAAAGAGATGCAGGTAGTAGAGCCCCACGATGGAGCCAGCGATTGCGCGCGGCGCCGAGCGCGCATAGAGCGCCAGCCCCACGGGCAGGACGTTCGCAAAGCCAATGTCGTTGAACAGATGGAAGGCGAGCAGCCAGCCGAACGACACCTTGCCGCCCTCCGGCGTCAGGGTGGTTCCGAGCGCCAGGCAGATAACGCCCAGCGCGCCGATCAGGCAGCCGATGATGATCTTGCCCAGTTCGTCGGGCTCGGCCCACCGTTTGGCCCACCAGCGCCAGAACAACACCATCCCGCCAATGGTCGCGACCGACACGATTGAATCCACCGAGATCATCCACTCGGTGAGGATCTTGTATCCGAAGAGCTGCAGGTCGGCGCTACGCTCGGCCCAGACCAGGTAGGCGTTGAAGATCTCCTGGTTACCGACGACCGAGGCGGCCAGCACCGGCAGCATGGCGATCAGCAGGATCGACGCCTGCAGGTCGCGCCGGCTGAGCGGGACCTTGGGCCCGGCGTCGGCCTTCGGCGTCCTCGGTAGGTCCGGCGGCAGGTAGCGGCGGCCTGACAGGTAGATGATCAGGGATACGATCATCCCTACGCCGGCCGCGCCGAAACCCCAGTGCCAGGCGACCTTTTCGGCCAGGGTGCCGACGATGAATGGCGACACGATCACGCCGGCATTGATGCCCAGATAGAAGATCTGGAAAGCGTCGGCGCGGCGATTGTCGGTTTCGGAATAGAGATGGCCGACCTGGGTGGCGATGTTGCCCTTGAAGCAGCCGGTTCCCAACATCAGGCAGACCAGCGCCAGCAGGAAAGACTGGTCGAAGGCCATCAGGAAATGGCCGATCGCCATCAGGCAGGCGCCCAGGATGATTGTGCGACTGCGCCCCAGCACCCGGTCGGCCAGAATCCCGCCGAAGAATGGAGTGAAATAGACGAGACCTGCGTAGAGCCCGAAGACCGCCGAGGCGAGCGCCTGGTTGCTCATCGGGTGGCCGTGCTCGATCACGGCGCGGAACGGCACGAAACCGGCGATGTTCTCGATGTGCCCGGGCAGCAGGAGCTGGTGCACCATGTAGAGCACCAGGAGGGTCTGCATGCCGTAGTAGGAGAACCGCTCCCAGGCCTCGGTGAAGGCAAGATAGGCCAGCCCCTTCGGGTGGCCGAAAAACACGCGGTCGTCGGCGGCGGTGCTGGTCGTCACAGGCACAGAATCCTTAGGCGGCCCGGGAGTTAGGCACCAAAGCCCGCCGCGATGGAAGCCGCCATCATCGTCCGTGGGCCAACGCTTCCGTCTCCCGGTCGAGGATCACCACGATGCGTGTCCAGGCCGCAGTCCCAGGGATCACCAGGTCGAAATGACCGGAGCCTGCGATGATCTCCACGTCTGCGATATCTCCGGCTTCCCGCACCTTTGCGGCATAGTCCTGGCCGGTATAGGGCGGCATGACCGCATCGAAAACGCCGTGCGCCATCACCACCTTGGCTCCGCTTGGCAGCAATTCGGCGGGCGAGGTGTCGACAAAGGCCTGCTGCCGATGGGCGGTGTCGACGAGACGCTCGATGGTGTCGTCGCCGCACGGCATGGCGAAGATCCGGCCCTGTCCCTCGAGGTCCCCAATGCCGGCGAGGCTGATCACCGCGCCGATCTTCAAGGGCTCGGCGACATACAGCTGGCTCGAGGGCGGAATGCGGGCCCGGCTCGCGGCCCATAGCGCCAGATGCCCTCCGGCCGAGTGGCCGAGCGCGATCACCCG
>DASRRU010000229.1:0-15680 GCA_035656795.1 Phenylobacterium sp.
TGCCGGTCATCTAGGGGGCGCTCAGTCCTTGAGCAATGCCGCGGCGATCTTCGCGCGGGTCATGGGCAGGTCGCGGATGCGCGCGCCGAGCGCATGGGCCACGGCGTTGGCGATGGCGGCCATCACCGGGCCCTGGCTGACTTCGCCGAGGCCGCAGGGGCGCTGATCACCCGTATCGATGATCTCGATGTCGATCGGCGGGACCTCCGAGAACCGCAGGATCGGATAGTCATCCCAGGTCGTGGAGGTGATGCCCTCCCCGCCCAGCTTCACCTGTTCCTTCAGCGTCCAGCTGGCGGCCATGATCATTCCGCCCTCGATCTGGTTCCTGGCCCCGTCCGGATTGATGATCAGGCCGCCGTCACAGACGCACCAGAGCTTCACAAGCTTCACCTCAGTGTCGACCTCCACCTCGGCGGCGCAGGCCACCATCGCCCCGCGGCCCCGGTGACGATCGTAGGCCAGGCCCAGGCCGCGGCCGGTCCCGGCCTCCCAGCGCCGCGACCAGGAGCACATTTCCGAAAGCCGCGTCAGCACGGCCCGGCCACGCGGCTCGGCGAGCATCGAAAGGCGATAGGCAAGCGGGTCCTGGCCCGCGACCGCGGCGAGCTCGTCGACGAAGCTTTCGCTTGCGAAGGTGTTGGGCGCGCCGCCGAGGCTGCGCAGCGAGGAGGTGCGCACCGGCGTAGGCGCGATGACATGTTCGAGGGTGCGCGTCGCCTCGATCTCGTAGGACGGGCTGGCGTTCAACAGGCCGCCGGAGAATCGCGTGCCGTCCGGCATCAGGCGTTGCGGCGCCGGCGGCGGAGCGGTGTAACCCTCGAGCGCGCTCTCGGCGACCGCGGTCCCGCGCGCGCCGGTGTGGGCCGTGTTCCAGATCTCGGCGCTGTAGTCCACCAGACGGCCCGAGGCGTCGAGCTCCGCGGAGAGCTCCATCAACATGGCCGTGCCAACCGGCGCATAGCCGAACTCGTCCTCCCGGCGCCACTGCACGCGGATCGGCCGACCGGGGCGGCGCATGGCGATCAGGGCCGCATCGATCGGCGGGTCGTCGGCGCCGTTGTGGCCGTAGCAGCCAGGACCCTGGCCGTGGATCACGTCGATGTCCTGCGGGTTCAGCCCGGTGATCCGCGCGGCCAGCGCGCGCATCGGATAGACGCCCTGGTTGTGCGTCCAGATGGTGAGCTTGCCGTCCTCGTACCGGGCTAGGCCCGCCGAGGGACCCAGGGAGCCGTGGCTCAGGAAGGGCTTGCCGAAGGTCGCGGTGACGCGCCGGCGGTTGGTGGGCGCAGGCTGCGGCGCACCGGCCGCGAAGTCCTCGTGCGGCAGGGCCTTCAGCGCCGCAGGTTCGCAGAGCGCCGGGTCGAGGGCCCCCAAACCCTCCCAGCGGGCGGCGACCTCGGCGGCGGCGTGGGCGCGGGCCGCGTCGGCCTCGGTGTCGCAGATCAGCGCTACGAAGGCATGGTCGACCAGGATATCGACGTCCGGGACGGCGCGCCGGACGGCGGCCTCGTCGAGGCTCTTGAGCCGCGCCTGCCGACCCGGCTGGCGCAGCACGCGGGCATGGCGCAGGCCGGGCAGCGTCAGGTCATGCAGGAAGGCCGCGCCAAACAGCTTGGGCGGCAAGTCGAGGCGCGGCTCGCTTTGGCCGACGATCCGCATGCGGTCCGGCGTCTTGAGCAGGGCCTCGCCGGTGGGCTCGCGTGCGAGATCCACTTCGCCGGCCAGGCTCCAGTAGTCGATGCCGGTTGGCCGACCATCCCGCATGAACGCCCCGTCGCGGATATCCAGATCGGCGGCCTCGCATCCCAGCCTCCCGGCCGCGGCGGCGGTGAACAGCGCGCGGACCTCGGCGCAGGCCATGCGGATCGCCGGGCCGGAGACTTCCGTCGACATGGACCCCACGGTCAGGCCTTCGTCGGGGATGTCGCCTGTCGCCGCTGGGACCACGCGCACCTTCGCGAACGGGAGGTCGAGCTCATCGGCGGCCATCTGGGCGAGCGAGGTGGAGACGCCCTGACCGTATTCCATCCGCCCGAAGGCGATGCGAGCGCGACCGTCCGGCTGGAAGCTGACCCAGCGGTCAAGCCGGGGATTGGCGGCGAGCATGGCGGGAATCATGCCGAGGCGCCCTCGCGCATGCGCCGAGCGGCCAATACCACGGCGTCCATCACCCGGTTGTGCACGCCGCAACGGCAGAGGTGCCAGTCCAGCGCCTCGGCGACTTCCGCCCGCGTCGGGTCGGGATTGCCGTCCAGCAGGGCCTTGGCGCCGATCAGGATGCCGGACAGGCAGTAGCCACATTGACCGGCCTGCAGGTCCAGGAAGGCGGTCTGCAAAGGATGGGGATCTTCAGGCGTCCCCAGTCCCTCGACGGTCAGGATCGGCTTTCCGCCCAGGGCGCCGACCTGCGCCTGGCAGGCCGCGGTCGGCGCGCCGTCCACCAGCACGGCGCATGCGCCGCACTGGCCCGCCCCGCAGCCGAACCGCGCCCCAAAAAGACCCAACTGGCCACGCAGCACGTCCAGCAGGAGATCGGTGTCCGCGGCCTCTACCGGCGTCGCGCGGCCGTTCAGATTGATTTGGATTGTCCGCCGCACAAGGGTCTCCGACTGGCTCGTGGCGACTACATAGCTCTGAAGAGGCGCTGGCAACCTCACGCAGACGCAAAACGGCCGCTCGCCTCGCCCAAACTATACTGTTATAGAGTAACACTTGATGACCACGACCGACCCCACTTGCGTCCGTTCCGAACTGGATGGGTTCCAGGCCGACCGCGCCTATCTGGGCGCGGACCACCGCCGCAACGAACGGCGGACGCAGATCGTCATGGGCATCTGCATCGCCACCCTGATCGCCCAGGTGGCCGGCGGCCTGGTCTTCCGCTCCATGGCGCTGACCGCCAGCGGGCTGCACATGGCCGCCCACGTCGCAGCCCTGCTGGTGGCCTCCGGCGCCTATGCGCTTGCCCGGCGGCACGCCACGAGCCCCAACTTCGCCTTCGGGACCGGCAAGATCGGTTACCTGGCGGGCTTCGCCAACGCTGTCGTGCTGGGCATGACCGCCGTGCTGATCGCCGTGGAGAGCGTCCAGCGCCTGTTCACGCCGGAGACGGTCGACTACGCCTCGGCCCTGCCCCTCGCCGCCGGCGGCCTGGTGGTGACCCTGGTCTGCGTGTGGCTCCTGAAGCCCACCGAGCACGGCCGCCACGACCTCAACATTTCCGCCGCGCACCTGCACCTGTCGGCCGACGCCCTGGTGGGCGTGCTGGTGATCGCGGGGCTGCTCGCCGGCCAGCGACTGGGCTGGGCCTGGGCCGACCCGGTCGCCGGCTTGGCCGGCGCGGCCCTGGTGGCGCAGTTCGCGATCAGCCTGGTGCGCCGCGCGGCCACGACCCTGCTGGACATGAACCCCTCGCCTGAACTCACCGCCGAGGTGCGCGCGCGCCTGGAGGCGGAGGGCGAGCAGGTGACGGACCTGCACCTCTGGCGCCTGGGACCCGGCCACCACGCCGCGGTCGCGGTGGTCAGCACGCCTGAGCCGCAGCCGGCGGAGGCCTATCATCTGCGACTAAAGGGCATTGAGGGCCTCAGTCACGCGACTGTGGAGGTGCGCGCGACGAATCCGCGCTAGTTTGTCCCGGATGAGTGGCTTGCATTCCCGAACCCGGCGGCGCGTCCGCGCGCGGCCCGTGACCTTGCTGTTGACCGCCATGGTCTTGCTGGCGGCGACCTTTGCTGGCGGCTGGTGGGCCGCAGGGCGCCTTGCGCCGCAGAAAATCGCCTACACGAAGGGGCCGCCCGCGCCCGTCCATACCCGCGAGGCGCCGCCGGCCCCTGCGCAACTGCAGGCGACGATCGAGAAGATCGCTACGGGGTACGGCGAGCCGGTGGGCATCGCGATCAGCGACGTGGGTTCCGGCTGGACAGCCTCGGTGGCCGGCCGCGAGACCTTTCCCCAGCAAAGCGTCTCCAAGCTCTGGGTGGCGCTGGCTGTGATGCAGGCGGTGGACAACCGGCGCCTGGCGCTGGACCAGACGGTGGTGATGCACGCCGAGGACCGTTCGGTCTTCTACCAGCCGCTGGCCTCACGCATCCGTGGGCCGAACGGGCTTCCGATCACGCTCGCCGATCTGCTGCGTCACGCCCTCATCGAGAGCGACAATGCCGCCAACGACATGCTGATCCGCCAGGTCGGAGGGCCCGGCGTGGTCGCCCAGGTGATCGCCGAAAAGCGCCTCTCCGGACTGGCGCTCGGCGGCACCGAGCGCGACGTGCAGACCCGGACCGCCGGCCTCGAGTGGCGCCCGGAATACGGCCAGACCTGGATCTTCAAGCAGGCTCGCGCCAAGCTGCCGGACGAAGTGCGCGATCAGGCGCTCGCCAACTACCTGGCCAATCCGCCCGATGGAGCCACGCCTGAGGGCATCACCACGGCGCTGGCCGAGCTGAAACGCGGCGATCTCCTCAGCCGCGAGTCGACCGACTTCATGCTCGGCCTCATGGGCGAGGCGCGCACCGGCGTCATGCGCCTGCGGGCCGGCGTCGAGCCCGGCTGGAGCCTGGCGCACAAGACGGGCACCGGCCCCGACTGGCGCGGAGCCTCGGTGGGCATCAATGATGTCGGCCTGCTGACCGCGCCGGACGGACGCACCTATGCGGTGGCGGTCATGGTGCGCGAAACCCAGCAGCCGGCCTCGGCGCGTCACCGCCTGATGATCAGTGTCGCCCGGGCTGTCGAAGCCTACTGGCGCGACAGCGGCTCAGGCGCGGCTGGCGGACCCTTGCCGGCCTCGGGTGTCATGCAAACGGAATAGGTCGAGCCCAGCCCTAGCTCTCCACGTGGCCCTTCACCAGCTTCAGGTGGACCTTGGCTCCGGTCGGATCGGTGGTGTCGATGCCGGTCTTCGGATCGGTGGGAAACACCTGACAGAGGCTGCCGAAGAGGCGCGGCTTGGACTGGCTCATGCAAACCTTGTCGCCCTTCACGCTCCACTTTCCGGCGAGCGCGAGACCTCTGCGGCTCTTGCCGGTCCAGCTGCCGTCCGGCTGCAGCCAGATCTTCCGCGACCGACCATCCGGGTCGACGGAGACGATGGTGTTGCCGAACGCGGAGGCGACGCTGGCGGTGCTGGGCGATGCGCTGGCCGGGAGCGCGGGCGCGGCGAGCGCCAGTACGGCGGGAATTAGAAGTGCGAAGGGTTTCATGTACCCGCAACGCGTGAAGCACGGATTCGGCGCCGCAGGCTGAAGGGCGCTTGGCCCGGAGCGCCCTCGCCCCGAGCGGCTAGCCTTCGGAATTCTCCACGTGGCCCTTCACCAGCTTCAGGTGGATGGGCGTGCCGGTCAGGTCCTTGGCGTCGACGCCCTTGACCGGGTCAGACGGGAAGGTTTGGCAGAAGCTGATCGGCAGGGTGGGCGGCTTGGACTGCCTGAGGCAGACCTTCGCCCCCTTCATCGACCACTTGCCGGCCAGCGGATTGCCCCGGCGGCTGAGGCCCGTCCAGCTGCCGTCCGGCTGCAGCCAGATCTTCTGGGAGCGGCCGTCGGGATAGATCGACATCACGGTGTTGCCGAAGGTCGCGTCCACGTTGGCGCCGGCCTTGTCGGCAGGCTTGTTGTTGTCGGCAGGCTCCGCAGCCGCCGCCGCTGTCGCCAGCGCCAGCACGGAGATAAGGAGCGGGATTCGGATCATGTGGCCTTCAACGCGCGAACCTTGGATTCGACACCGGTCTATTTTGCGCCGAGCGCCAGCGTCGGCAAGATGGAGGCCTGCTCGGCGTCGAGCTGGGCCTTGCGGAAGTGGCTGCGCACGCCGCTGGAGGCTCCGAATTCCATCAGCTGGTCGGCGGCCGGCGTATAGGCGGGCCAGGCCTCGGCCCCGCACCTCGGGACGCTGGTCTTGGCGAAGCTGACCCAGCAGGCGTGCATCAGGCTGGCGACCTCCTGGTCCTTGGCGCTGACCATGCTCATCGGCGTGCGGCGGCCCCAATATTCCCAGGCGTACTGGATCTCGTCGGCGTGGCTGGCGCGCGTCTTCGACGCCGGGAACCGCGAGCCCACATAGGAGAAGTCGTAGAGCCACGCAGGCTTGCCGCCGGCGGTCTGCGCCGCCACCCAGCGCGCCGGGCCTCCCATCACCCGATCGGTGAACACCGCACGCGCGAAGGCGTCGGGACCGGCGGCGGCCTCGGCCGGATAGGCGGCCTTCACCGCGGCCGGAATTCGCGAAAGCGCCGCCTCGCCCAAGGTCGCGGGACCCATCAGCGAGTCCTCGCCGGAGTTGGAGCCGATGATCAGCGGCACGTCAGCAATGTGGCCGCGCGCTATGGCCTGGCTGTCGGTCTCGGTCATCAGCTTGCCGTCGATGAAGGGGCCGTAGTTCCCGTTCACCGCGGCCAGCTTGTCGGCCGGAAGCGCGCGCAGGTCCGCGACGCTCGCGGTCGCGGGGACGCCGGCCTTGGCCATGGCGGCAATCCCGATCTTTTCCTGGTCGGCCAGGGTCGAGGGCGTGGTCCAGCCGGCGCCGGATTCCACGATGGCCTTCTGGTAGAGCCCCTTGGCGGAGGGGGTGGCCAGCAGGGCGAGCGTGCTCATGCCGCCGGCGCTCTCGCCGAAGACGGTGACGTTCTTCGGGTCGCCCCCGAAGGCGGCGATGTTCCGCTGCACCCACTTGAGCGCCGCGATCTGGTCCATCAGGCCATAGTTGCCCACGGGGTCTCCAGGCCTTGCGGCCTTGGTCAGGGCCGGGTGGGCGAAATAGCCGAGCGCGCCCAGGCGATAGTTGATCGAGACCACCACCACGCCATCGCGGGC
Source organism: Phenylobacterium sp. (assembly GCA_035656795.1). Classification (GTDB taxonomy): domain Bacteria; phylum Pseudomonadota; class Alphaproteobacteria; order Caulobacterales; family Caulobacteraceae; genus Phenylobacterium. Next base: position 6,816 of record DASRRU010000229.1, read on the forward strand.
GAAGTTCTCGCCGCCGTAGATCCAGCCGGCGCCCGTTCGGTGCCCGCCGCCGTGGATCCAGACCATCACCGGAGCGGCCCCCTTTCCGTTCTTGGGGGCGTTCTTCGGGGCGAAGACGTTGAGCTGCAGGCAGTCCTCGGAGGTCGGCCCGTTGGCGCCGCCGGAGTTGGGCGTCCCATCGGCGTTCATCGGCTGCGGGCAGGAGGGCCCGGCCTCAGCGGCGGGCCGGGGCGCCGTCCAGGGCTTGACAGCCTGCGGCGGCGCCCAGCGCAGCTCGCCGACCGGCGGGGCCGCGAACGGGATGTTGCGGAAGACGTTGGCCTTCTCCTCGGCTGCGCCGACCACCGGGCCGCTTTCGATCTTCACGGTGACGGATTGGGCGTTGGCGGCGCCGGCGGCCAGCGCCGCGGCGGCCCCCAGAATGGCGGCGATACGCATCATCGAAGTCCTCCCCGCCGGCGTGCGCCGGTCTGACGGCGCGGACCTTCCGGCCCGGCGGCCGAAGGGTCAAGGCGGCGGCTTTCGGAACTTGACTCTCCGCGCATCAGTTCTAGAACAAAAGTGGAACGAAAGGAGTCCGCAAAGCCATGTCCGATTTTCGCGGCCCCCTTCCCCGTCAAGGGCGGCGGCTCGACGCCGTCCGGGCGAAGATCGCCGCCATCGAGGCGACCGGGCGCGCCGACCGCGGGGTCCTGCCGTTTGGCGATGAACGGATCGACGGCTGCCTGCCCGGCGGCGGCCTGCCGCTGGGCCGCTGGCATGAGGTCTGCGGAGACGGGATGGAGGTGGAGACGGCCGCCGCGCCCGCGGCCTTCACCGCCCTGCTGGCCGCGCCGCTCGCCCGGCGCGGCGAGGTGGTCTGGGTGCTGCGCCGCGACGACCTGTGGGCGCCGGGCCTAAGCGGACTGGGCTTTCCGCCGGAGCGGCTGATCCTCGTTTGCGCCCGCGACGAGGCCGAGGCCCTGTCGGTGATGGAGGACGCCCTGGGAACCGTCGGCGTCGCCGCCGTGGTGGGCGAGATCGAGGCGGCCGACCTGACCGCGGGCCGCCGGCTGCAGCTCGCCTGCGAGAAACGCCAGGCCACCGGCTTCCTGATCCGCCGCCGGCCCTACGGCGGGACGGCCCGACGCGAGGCGACCGGCTCAGCCGCCGCCACCCGCTGGCGGATCGCGTCCGCGCCCTCCGAGCCGCCGGTCGGGGAGTTCGGCTTAGGCGCCCCGCGCTTCCGGGTGGAGCTGGAGCGCTGCCGAGGCGGACGGACCGGCGCCTGGCTGATGGAAGCCGCCGGGGCCTATAGCTGGGAGACCACGGATGTCGCGCATCCTCTGCGCCTGGTCGCCGACCTGGGCGATCGCCAACTGGCGCCGGCGCAACCCCGACCCATCGCCGCCTGATCCGCCGCCGCCCTTCGTCCTGCTCGAAACCGTGCGGGCCGTGCGCCGGCTGTCGGCGGTGAGCGTCGAGGCCGCGCGGCTGGGCCTGCGCGTCGGCCAGAAGGCGACGGACGCGACCGCCCTGGTCCCCGAACTCACCAGCGCCGAGGCCGAACCGGACGCCGACGCCGACGCGCTCGCAGCCCTCGCCGACTGGTGCGTGCGCTTCTCACCGGCCGTCGCCATCGACGCCCCGGACGGCCTGTTCCTGGACGTGACCGGGGTCGACCATCTGTGGCGTGGCGAGGCGGCCATGCTGGCCGACTTGCAGACCCGCCTCGCCAAGGGCGGCCTGCCGTTCCGCTGCGCCATCGCCGACACGCCGGGCGCGGCCTGGGCGCTCGCACATTTCGGCGCCGATGGAACCATTGCCCCGCCCGGCGGCCAGGCCGAGCTGCTCGCGCCCCTGCCGCCGGCGGCCCTGCGGTTCGACGTCGAGACCTGGGCCCAGGTGGAGCGGCTGGGCCTGCGCCAGCTCGGCCAGCTAATGTCGATCCCGCGCGGGCCGTTCGCCCGCCGCTTCGGCCGCGCGGCGCTGAACCGCTTCGACCAGGCGCTGGGCCGCGAGCGCGAGGTGCTGACCTTCCGCCGCCCGCCGACCCCCTGGTTCGCCCGCCTGGCCTTCGCCGAGCCGATCAGCGCGCCGGAGGACATGGCCCGCGTCGCCACCGACGTCGTGGCCAAGCTCTGCGCGCGGCTGGAGACGCAAGGCCGTGGCGCCCGGCGCTTCGAGATCGCCTTCCACCGCGTCGACGGCAAGGCCCTGCCGCTCAGCATCGGCCTCTCCCTGCCCGGCCGTGACCCGGCGCGCATCGCCAAGCTGTTCGCGCCTCGGCTGGACACCGTCGATCCGGGCTTCGGGATCGAGGTGGTGACACTCACGGCCCAGGACGTGGAGCCGATCTCCGGCCGCCAGGCCAGGCTCGACTCAGGCTCCGAGGCCACTGTCGAGGAGGGCCTGGCGCCCCTGGTCGACCGGCTGGTGAACCGCCTGGGCGCCGAGCGGGTCTGGCGCGCCGCGCCGGTGGAGAGCCATGTGCCGGAGCTGGCCGTAGGCCGCGCCCGGCCCTTCGCCGCCGGCAAGCCCGCCGAGGTCCGCCCCTGGGACCGCGCGACCCCGCGCCCGGCCCGCCTGTTCCGCCGACCCGAGCCGGTGGAGGACGTCATGGCGCTCACTCCCGATGATCCGCCGACCCTGTTCCGCTGGCGCGGCCAGCTGCACCGGGTCCGCCGCGCCGAGGGGCCGGAACGGATCGGCGAGGAATGGTGGAAGGGCGCCATCGAAGGCGTCAGCACGGCCCACGTGCGCGACTACTATCGCGTGGAAGACATGGACGGCAGCCGTTTCTGGCTGTTCCGCGCCGGCCTCTACGGCGACCCCGACGTCGCGCCGAAGTGGTGGCTGCACGGGGTGTTCGGATGAGCCTCCGCTTCGCCGAGCTGCAGGCCTCCAGCAACTTCTCCTTCCTGCGCGGCGCCTCGCATCCGTGGGAGCTGGTGGCGGGCGCCGAAACGCTGGGGATGACCGCCGTCGGCATCTGCGACCGCAACTCCCTGGCCGGCGTGGTGCGCGCCTGGTCGACCCAGCAGGAGCTGCGGGAGGGCGGCTCGAAAATCCGCGCGCTCACCGGCTGCCGACTGGACTTCGCCGATGGCACGCCGAGCCTGCTGGTCTACCCTTCCGACCGTGAGGCCTATGCCCGCCTGACCCGACTGCTCACCGTCGGCCAGCGGCGGGCGAAGAAGGCGGAGTGCGAGCTGCACTGGACCGATTTCCTCGACCACGCCGAGGGCCAGCTGGTCCTGGCGGCCCCCCCCGATGTCCTCGACGAGGCCTTCGAACGCGACCTCAGGCGGATCGCCGGCGAACTGTCGGGGAACGTCTGGCTGGCGGCCGCCCGCCGCTATGGTGCGCGCGACCTGCAGCGGCTGTCGCGGCTGGCGGCGCTGGCGGAGCATGCCGGGGTCCCGATGGTCGCCACCAACGACGTGCTCTACCACGACCCCGAACGGCGGCCTCTGCAGGACGTGCTGACCTGCATCCGCGAGACCTGCACGATCGCCGAGGCGGGCCTCAGGCTTCAGGCGAACGCCGAGCGGCACCTGAAGTCGCCGGCCGAGATGGCCCGCCTGTTCGCGAAGTTTCCCGGCGCGGTGGAACGCAGCGCCGAGATCGCCGAGCGGATCGACTTCGACCTGGGCCAGCTGCGTTACGAATACCCCGACGAGCCCGTGCCGCCCGGCAAGACCGCCATCCAGCACCTACGCGATCTTGCCTGGGAAGGCGCCCAGTGGCGCTATCCCGGCATTGTCCCCGACAAGGTCAGGACACTGGTCGCCCACGAGCTCGAGCTGATCGAGAAGCTCGACTACCCGAACTATTTCCTCACCGTGCACGACATCGTCCGCTGGGCGCGCGAGCAAGAGATCCTCTGCCAGGGGCGCGGATCGGCGGCCAATTCCTGCGTCTGCTTCTGCCTGGGCATCACCTCGGTCGATCCGACCAAGGAAGACCAGGACCTGCTGTTTTCGCGCTTCATCTCCGAGAACCGCGGCGAGCCGCCGGACATCGACGTCGACTTCGAGCACGAGCGCCGCGAGGAGGTGATGCAGTACGTCTACCGCCGCTATGGCCGCGACCGCGCCGCCATCGTCGCCACGGTGATCCACTACCGGCCGCGGATGGCAATCCGCCAGGTGGGCAAGGCGCTTGGCCTGACAGAGGACATCACCGCGGCCCTGGCCGGAACCGTCTGGGGCAGCTGGGGTGACAGCGTCGCCGACGACCATATCCGCCAGGTGGGCCTCGATCCCGCCAACCCGCAGATCCGTAGAGCCACAGCCATCGCCGAACAGCTGATCGGATTCCCGCGGCACCTGTCGCAGCACGTGGGCGGCTATGTGCTGACCAAGCGCCGGCTCGACGAGACCGTGCCGATCGGCAACGCCGCCATGAAGGACCGCACCTTCATCGAATGGGACAAGGACGACATCGATGCGCTGGGCCTGATGAAGGTCGACGTGCTGGCGTTGGGCATGCTGACGGCGCTGAAGCGCAGCTTCGAGATGCTGCCGGCCCTACCGGACGGTCGGCGCATCACCGACGTCGCGCACATCCCGCAGGAGGACCCGGCGGTCTATGACATGCTCTGCAAGGCCGATTCCGTGGGCGTCTTCCAGGTGGAGAGCCGCGCGCAGATGTCGATGCTGCCGCGCCTGAAGCCCCGCAAGTTCTACGACCTGGTCATCGAGGTGGCGATCGTCCGGCCCGGGCCGATCCAGGGGGACATGGTGCATCCCTATCTGCGCCGCCGCGAGGGGACGGAAAAGCCGGAGTTCCCGGCGCCCTCGCCCGAGCACGGGCCGGCGGATGAGTTGAAACAGGTTCTCCTCAAGACCCAGGGCGTGCCGTTGTTCCAGGAACAGGCCATGCGCCTGGCGATCACGGCGGCGAAGTTCACAGACGACGAAGCCGATGGCCTGCGCCGGTCCATGGCCACCTTCCGCGCGGACGGCCGGCTCTGGACCTACCGCGACAAGTTCATCGAGGGCATGGCGCGGCGCGGTTATCAGCGCGACTTCGCCGAGCGCTGCTTCAAGCAGATCGAAGGGTTCGGCTCCTACGGCTTCCCGGAGAGCCATGCGATCAGCTTCGCGCTGCTGGTCTACGCATCGGCCTGGGTGAAGCGTCATCACCCAGAGGCCTTCTGCGCCAGCCTGCTGAACAGCCAGCCGATGGGCTTCTACCAGCCGGCCCAGCTGGTCCGCGACGCGCGCGAGCATGGCGTCGAGGTGCGGGCGCCGGATATCGTGGCCAGCGACTGGGACTGCACCCTGGAGCCACCGGACGACCCGCGCGGGCCGCATAGGGCGCTGCGCCTGGGGCTGCGGCAGATCAAGGGCTTCAGGCAGGAGGAAGCGGAGGCCTTCATGCGACGGCGGTCGGAGGGCCTCGCCAACCTGGAGGACTACGTCCTGCGCTCGGGCCTGTCGCGGCGGGGGCTGGAACTGCTGGCCGAGGCCGACGCCTTCCGGTCCTTGGGCCTCAGCCGCCGCGAGGCCCTGTGGGCGGTGAAGGGCATGGCCGACGAAGTGGGCGCCGAAAGGACCGCGCCCCTGGTCGCGCGCCAGAGCGTCAAGGAGGCCCAGGTCCTGCTGCCCTTCATGAGCCTGCCCAAGGAGGTGGCCGAGGACTATCGCACCACCAGCCTGTCGCTGAAGCGCCATCCGGTCGGCTTCTTCCGCGACGACCTGGCGGCGATGCGGGCCGTCCCCTGCGCGGCCCTGAAGGGACTGCGGAACGGCCGCAAGGTCTCGGTGGGCGGCCTGGTGCTGGTGCGCCAGCGTCCGGGCACGGCCAAGGGCGTGGTCTTCCTGACCCTGGAGGACGAGAGCGGCATCGCCAACATCGTCTGCTGGAAGGACGTCTTCGACGCCAACCGCCGCCTGGTGATGGACGCGGCCTTCCTGGTGGTCCACGGGAAGGTGCAGGAGGCCAGCGACGTGATCCATGTGGTCGCCGAGCGGTTCACCGATCTATCCGCCAAGCTGGGCGAGTTGCGCGATCACGAAGACGCCCCCGCCGCCAAGCCCGCGCCGGCCCACGCGCGCGCCAACAACCGCCTGGTCCGCAGCCGGGATTTTCATTGAGTTATAGGGCTAACTCTCGCCCCGAGGGAGCTCATGATAAAATTCGATATGGCCAAACCTCGACAGACACCGCCGCCAAACGAGGACGACCGCGCCTCCGTGACCGCAGTCGAGGATGGCCTCAAATCCCTCAATGAGGGCCGCAGCCTTCCCTACGAAAATGTCCGTCGCTGGCTGCTCTCCTGGGGAACCGACAAGGAACTTTCCCCCCGGAATGTCCGTAGTCTTCTCGCCAGAGGCCCTGGCTGATCTCACGGAAATCCGCACCTATATCGGCGAGCGAAGCCCCGCCGCGGCGTCGCGGATCGCGGTTCAACTCGTCGCCGCCTGCGATCGTCTGGAGCATCCTCCCGAGCGAGGCCGTCCTGGGCTCGCGGCGGGCACGGGAGCTTCCGACCATTTGGCCCTATGTGACCGTCTATCGGATCACCGCCGACGCGGTCGAGATCGGCCGCGTCTGGCATCGGTCGCAGGAGCGCGATGTCTGATCCAGAGCGGCTCTCTTCAATAGGCTTGGCGTCGGCGCTTTACGCCGCCATGCTTAAGGCATGACGACGGCGAAGAAGCCTCGAGTGCCGCGCGGCCCCAATGCCGAGCGCAGGGCCGCAACCCGGGCGAAGATCATGGACGCGACGGTGCGTTGCCTGGCCGAGTTCGGCTATGCGGCCACCTCGACGCCGCTGGTGGCGCGGATGGCCAAGGTGAGCCGCGGCTCCCTGCTGCACCAGTTCCCCACCAAGATCGACCTGATGCTGGCGGTGGCCGAGCACGCCTCGCGCGTGCGCGGCGCCACGGTGCGGGAATATCTGACACCCTATCCGGACGGCCCGGAACGCTTCCTGCAGGGCGTGGAGGCGGTCTGGGCTTCCCTGCAGCGGGTCGAGGCCATCGCCCTGATGGAGGTCACGGTGGCCGCGCGCAGCGACAAGGAGCTCGCCGCCCGCTACCCGGAGTTCGCGGTCGACCTCGACGCCCTGCTGCACCGCGCCCGCGAGCGCATGGCCGAGAACCTGGGCATCCCGGAGCGCCGGGAGGAGATCGACACCCTAGCGCATCTGACCCGCGTCGCCTTGGAGGGCCTGGCCATGACCTCGGTGTTCATCGGGCGGCCGACCGCCGACGCGCTGAAGGTCGTGGCCCTCCTGAAGCAGATGCGCCAGCAGGTCGTCGATGACCTGGCTGCCAAGGCCAGGCCGCCCCCCGCTAGTTTGTAGTCTACGTTGACCACAGGATCGGGCGCGGCCTAAGCTTGACGGTAAACGGGGGCGCGAGGGCAGGCCAGGCGTGCGCCGCCGATCCAGACTGGCCGGGAGAGGGCGAATGACCGGGGGCCAAGCAGACTCCAATCGCAGGCGCGTGCTGATCGCGGGGGCGGCGCTCGCCACCGCGGCGGTGGCCGGAAAAGCCGCAGCCCAGGCGCCCACGCCGCCGGCCGCCGCGCCGGCCGGCCTCGCCGCCGGGGGCGGCTCCTCCAAGATCTTCCAGGTCACCGACACCGCCACCGGCAAGGTTCAGGGCATCGCCAACGGCCCAGTCTGGGAATTCCGCGGCATCCCCTATGGCGCGCCGACGGGCGGCAAGAACCGCTTCATGCCGCCGCAGAAGCCCGCCGCCTGGAAGGGCGTGCGCGAGTGCTTCGCCTACACTTCGGTCTGCCCGCAGACCCAGGCCGATATTCGCGGCGAATACGGCCAGCTGATCATGTGGGACCGCCAGGTCGGCGGCATGGGCGAGGATTGCCTGTCGCTGAACGTCTGGACCACCAACGTCGACCGGGCTGCGAAGAGGCCGGTGTTCGTCTGTTTCCACGGCGGTGGATTCGCCACCGGCTCGGGCAACGCCCCGGGCTTCGACGGCAAGAACCTTGCCTATTACGCCAACGCCGTGGTGGTGACGGTGAACCACCGCCTGGCCGCCTTCGGCTACACCGACCTGGTGGGCGCGGGCGCCCCCGACGCCTTCAAATATGCCGGCGTCACCGGGGTGATGGACCTGATCGCCTCCCTGCGGTGGGTGCGCGACAACATCGAGAGCTTCGGCGGCGACCCAGGCCGGGTGATGATCTTCGGCCAGTCCGGCGGCGGCGCGAAGACCTCGACGGTGCTGGCCATGCCGCCGGGCAAGGGCCTTTTCCACCGTGCGGCGATCCAATCGGGCGCGGCGCTCAGGCTGGTAGCCCCCGAAGCCGGAGCCGCCACGGCGGAGCAGTTGTTGAAGCAGCTCGGCGTTTCCAAGGCCAACATGGGCGACCTGCAGAAGATCTCCTGGCAACAGATCCTGGAAGCGCAGACCGCCGTTGGCGGCAACTTCTCGCCGGTGATCGGGACAGACGCCCTGCCCAACCATCCCTTCGATCCGACCGCGCCGGCGGTATCGGCCAATGTCCCGGTCATCGTCTCGACGACGCTCGAGGACGCAGCGCTCGGCCTGACCAACTTCGACCTGACGGAGGGGGGCCTGAAGGCGCTCTTCGACCAGCGGTTCGGTGGCAAGGGGACGGAGCTGCTGGCGCTCTACCGCAAGTACGACCCCATCGCGACGCCGTTCCTGATCCAGGCGCAGGCGCTCACCGATGCCGGCGGCCGCCGCAGCGCCTATACGCTCGCCGCCCGCAAGGCCGCGCAGGGCGCGGCGCCCGCCTACATGTACGAGTGGAACTGGCGCACGCCGGCCTATGATGGAAAGTTCGGCGCGGTGCACGGGATCGACGTCTCGGCCAGCTTCCACTCTTACCGCGACGGCTTCTTCGCAGGCTCCACCAACGGCAAGAGGATGGCCGACC
>DASRRU010000230.1:0-38560 GCA_035656795.1 Phenylobacterium sp.
GAAAGGCGTCGCGCGGTTCCTGCGCGAGCGGCGCGACTTCGTGGACAGGGTGCTGGACGAAATCGCCACGCGCGGCCCGATGAGCGCCTCAGAGCTGGAGATGGGCCAGAAGGGCGAAGGCGGCTGGTGGGGCTGGAGCGACGCCAAGCGGGCGGTGGAATGCCTGTTCTGGACCGGCGAGCTCACCACCGCCACGCGCCGCGGGACCTTCGAGCGGGTCTACGGCCTGCCGGAAAAGGTGCTGCCTAAAGCCATCGTCCAGGCGCCGACGCCCAGCCGCGAAGAGGCGCAGCGCCAACTCCTGCGGATCGCTGTCCGCGCGATGGGCGTCGGCACGGCCTTCGATCTGCGCGACTATTTCCGAATGCCCGTGGCTGACGCCAAGGCGCGCACCGCCGAGCTGGTGGAGGCGGGCGAACTGGTCCCGGTCACGGTGAAGGGCTGGCGCGAACCAGCCTATATGGATCCCGCCGCCAGGCGCCCGCGCCGAGTGGACGCCCAGGCCCTGCTCTCGCCGTTCGACAACCTGATCTGGTATCGCGAACGCACCGAGCGGATGTTCGGCGTCCGCTACCGGATCGAGATCTACACGCCGGCGCACAAGCGCACCCACGGCTACTACGTCCTGCCGTTCCTGGAAGGCGATGCGCTGACCGCCAAGGTCGACCTGAAGTCCGACCGCAAGGCCGGCGTCCTGATCGTCCAGGCCAGCCAGGCCGAACCCTGGGCCAGCGAGGCCACGCCCGTTCGCCTGGCCCAGGAGCTGAAGCTGATGGCGGGGTGGCTGGGGTTGCAGAGCGTGCGGGTGGAGAGGAAGGGCGATCTGGCCGGGGCGCTGGGCGATGCGGTCGGATGACCCTTCGCGCTCCCGCCGCCACTCCCCGGCCTGACGGCGCAGGCCCATGAATTAGAACAGCCTCCGCACCCGCTTGAGGGGGTCGTAGCCGTCGTTGCAGGTCGCCTTGATGGCGGTCCATTCGGCGGGCGTGAAGGCCGTTGCGCCCGGCTTGGCGCGGGCGACGCTTGCGTCGGCGCGTCGAAGGGTGTCGGGGTGATCGGAGATCAGCTCCCGAACCCGTTGGGCCTCCTTGCCATCCGATTTTTCCGCCATTCGCCGGAAGAAAGGCGCCATGCCCTCGGACGACAGGCCCTGGGCGGTCAGCAGCGCCTGGCCCCCTGCGTCGGCGTCGGCCTCGGCTTGGCGGCTGTAGCGCAGGTTGCTGGCCGAACCCATCAGAAGGATCAGCTGTTGACCTGCGCCTGTGCCGCCGCCCACGGCGGCGTCGAGCAGTACGCCGAAGCCGAAGGCGCGCCAGACGGCCTGCATGACGTGACGCTTCTGCACATGAGACGTCTCGTGGGCGATGACCGCCGACAGCTCATCCGGTGTCTTGGCCAAGTTGATCAGTTGGTCGGTGATGATGATCGCGCCGCCCGGCAGGGCGAAGGCATTGACCATCGGTGCATGGACGGCGCGTACGCGGATGTCGAAGGGCGTACCGGTCCCTTCTCCCAGCCGATGGCCCAGAGCCGCGAGCGCCGCCTGGCCCGGCTTGCCGGCGCAGGCGCGGAAGCCAAGCCCGAGCTGGCCCTCGAAATTCTCACCGATCTTGCGTTCAAGCTCCGGCGGCGTGTGGCGCGCAAGCGGCCCCGAGGCGGCGGGGATGCCGATGAAGACCAAGCCAGCGATCATCGCCGCCGTCGCGGTCAGCCCCGCGACCAATCCGACAAGCCGTCGGCGCTGGCGTTGATGGTGGCGCCAGGCGCTTCCCGTCAACGCGATCCAGTCGGCCGCTGCAAGGCTGAGGCGCGCGGGGTCGTCGCCCTTGTCCAGCCCGATCCGCACCCGGTCGTCGACTTGCTCGATGCGCACCGCCTCCAGTGGCCAGCGCCGCTCGTCCCCGACATGGAACACCAGGACCTCAGCCTCCAGCCAGACCTGGACCACCTGGGGTCGCGAGGTCTTGCCGTCGTTGAAGCGACCCTCCATCGGCTCAGATCGTGGCGAGGCCGAAGGCGTCGGCGATCCCCTCGCCCGTGCGTGGCCGCAAGCCCGTGGCCTGGCCGATTGCATCGAGATCGAAGCCGCCCTCCGCCTCGAGCCTCCGAATGACGAACTTCCGCGACCGGGCTTCGACGAACGGCATCAGAAGTCCCAGCGAGACCGCCAGGAAGATCACATTGGTCAAGTTCGAGCCGGCGTACTCGTACCATTTGACCCGCGCATGGAGCCGCACGCCCTGGAAGCCGATCCCGGCCACGATCGAGCGCAGCATGGCGGCATGGAACGGCGCGAGCGCGATGACCCAGAACGGCGTAAACACCGCCAGCATGCTGTAGGTTACGACCATGACATGGACGGTATTCGGAGCGGGTGGCCTCCCGCCCTCACTCGCCGCCTTGATGTCGGGATACATGGCGGCGACGATCACGCCGACGAACACGATGTAGGCGATGGCGCCCAGAATCCAGGCCAGCACATAGGCGCCGTAGACCCGTTCGCGGCGCGCGGCGTCGATGTCGAAGTCGAAGTCCTTGTCCCCGAAGCTCAGGCCGCCCCAGAGGCGGCCCGCAAGCCGCCGGTCGGCCGCCGGCCAGAACCAGCCCAGGGTGATCGCGCTCAGCAGCGCGTAGCCCAGCCACGCCAGACCGAACCCGCGCGCCTGGCCGCGCATATGAAAGCGGATGCCGCGCCAGGAGGTTCGCGTCGCGAGATAGCGAAAGGCGGTGAAGCGGCCGACGCCCAGAATGAAAAGGATGAAGACATAGAGCGGCAGAACCAGGAGCGGCGCGATCACCGGGCCCAGAAACTGGGTCCCGAATATGATGCAGAGGAACGGCAGCACCAAGACCAGCAGCGCCAGCAGGAAGCCCACGAACAGCTCCACGCCGCGCCCGGAGTATTCGAACGCCTCGTCGTTCAGATAGGTGGTGGCCCACAGCCTGCGCCGGACCTCCGTCTTTCCCCAAAACCGGTAGAGTGTCAGTGTGATCAGGTTGAGCAGCCCGTTGCGCAGGCTCAGCCAAGCGAAGGATTTGAGCAGGCCCCTTTGCGACAGCACAATGGGGCCTTCGCCGCCGGCGGCGGTTAAAGACGCGTCTGACATGAAATTCCCCCCGAAACTCCTGGGGGGAGGATCACACGACTATTTTCAAAGCGCCACCAAGAGTTGCATCCAACTGCAACTCACTTGCCCCGCCCGCCGCATGGGGAGCTCTACGCCCACCCCTCCGTCACCGCGTGCAGCCGCGCATAGGCGCCGCCCCTCTGCACGAGGTCGGCGTGCTTGCCTTCCTCGACGATGCGGCCGTCCTCGAAGACCAGGATGCGGTCGGCGCCGCGGATGGTCGACAGACGGTGGGCGATGACGATGGTGGTGCGGCCCACCATCAGCTCCTCCATCGCCGCCTGCACCTGCCGCTCGGTCTCGACGTCGAGCGACGAAGTCGCCTCGTCCAACACCAAAATCGGGGCGTCGGCCAGGAAGGCCCGCGCGATGGCCACCCGCTGGCGTTCGCCGCCCGACAGCTTCACCCCGCGCTCGCCCACCAGGGTGCGATAGCCCTGCGGCAGGCGCAGGATGAAGTCATGGGCCCGAGCGCGCCTCGCGGCGAGCTCGACCTCGTCCTGGGTGGCGTCGGGCCGGGCGTAGGCGATGTTCTCCGAGAGGGTTCTGTGGAACAGGGCCGGGTCCTGCGGCACGACGGCGATGGCGCGGCGCAAGGATCCCTGGCTGACGGAGGCGATATCCTGCCCGTCCACCAGGATCTGGCCCGCGTCCACGTCGTAGAGCCGCTGGATCAGCTTGACGAAGGTCGACTTGCCCGCCCCTGTCGGCCCGACCAGCGCCACCCGCTCGCCCGGCGCGATGCGCAGGGTGAAGTGGTCGTAGAGCGGGGTCGCGGCGGACTTGTAGCGGAACACCACCCGGTCGAAGACGATCTCGCCCAGGTCGGCGCGGAACGCCGCCGCGCCCGGCGCATCGAGCACCTGCGGCGGCGTGGAGGCATAGCGGGCCACATCCTCGCTGTCGTCCAGGCCCCGCTGCGCCATGCGGATATTGTCGCCGATATTGCGCAGGTAGCTGGTCATCAGCATGAACGAGGTGACGGCGAAGGCGATGTCGCCCGGCGTGGCCCGACCCTTCGTCCACTGCAGGACCAGGAGCCCGGTGAGCCCGGCCTGAAGCAGCACCAGCAGGAGGCTGTGCCAGAGCCATAGATCGGTGAACCGGTTCCAGGTCTTGATCGTCGTCCGGCGCCACAGCTCCGTGACGCCGCCGATCCGCGCCTCCTCGCGGGCCTCGGCGCCGAACGCCTTGACGGTGGTGTTGGAGGAGATCGAATCCGCCAGCGCCCCGCCGATCCGCGAATCCAGCGCCACGGACCTGAGGTTCATCGGCCGCGCATAGAGCGAGGTCAGCAAGATGTTCGAACCGATGTAGATCACGGTCACCGCGAAGGCGAAGAGTCCCACCACCGGCCAGCGCAACGCCATCAGAATGCAGAGGCCGAACAGCACGATGATCGTCGGTCCGAACCAGATCAGGGCGGCGTCGGTGACCACGTCATAGCCCCACATGGCCCGGCTCAGCCGCCGCACGGTCGACCCCGCGAAGCTGTCTGCGTGCCAGTCGGCCGAGAAGCTCTGCACCCGCCGGAACGCCTCGTCGGTCATGTCCTTCATGTTGTTGGCGGACATGGGAATAAGGAAGCGCATGGCGGCGTTGCGGATCACCGAGAACGCCAGGTAGACGCCGACGAATATGGCGCATGCGCGCCACGCCGGATCGGGGTGCGAGGGGCCTGCGCCTACCGCGTCCACCAGCCGCCCGGACGCCCATGGCAGAGACAGGTCGAACCCGATGGCCGCCAGGGTCAGGCTCACCGTTCCCGCCAGCAGCCATGGCCGGCGCAACCAGAACCGGGCGATGAAGCCCACGACCTGGCGGTTCTTCAGGACCCGTTCGCGGCCCTCGTCGGTATCTTCGTAGTGGTCGGTCATTGGAGCGGCTCGAAATTCCGGCGCCGGCGGTCCGCGAATGTCCCCCAAGTCTGCAAAGGAGGGGACGGCGGCGCGAGGGCGCGAATGATTGGGTCTTGGGCGGAGCGGGCCTTTCGGGAAACCACGGGCGCGCGGCGTGACTTCGAAACCGGGGCCAATCAGGCCCTCAGACGAAGCGATCCGGTTGAGTTAGGAGCGCGGCGGCGGCCCGGCGCACGGTCGGGGAGTGGTGAATATGAAAAGCTTCATCTTGACCCTCCCTTCCTGTGGCTGAGATGCGAGAAAGCTAGGCGCGCCCCCGCTGATCGTCAAGGCGAGGGACGAGTTCAGGCTTGGTTGGCCTGTCTTTCAAGCGGCCACACCGCGGCCTGCGTTTCACGGGTGAGGTATTTGAGCCGCCGATCCAAAAACCTCCCCCGCCCGCGGGGGATGGGGACCAAAACGTGGTGGAGGGGGCGCTGCGGGCGCACTAGAGAAGGTCTGTGACCACCGCCTCTCACCTCCCAGACGCTCAGCCCCGGAACTGGGTCGACCGGTTCGCGCCGAGCCCGATCCGCCCCTGGCTGAAGCTCGGGCGGTTCGACCGGCCGGTGGGGATCTGGCTCCTGATGCTGCCGGGCTGGCAGGGGATCGCGCTGGCCGACGCCATGGAGCATCGCGCGCCGAACCTGGGGCTGATGGGTCTGGTGGCGCTCGGAGCGGCGCTGATGCGCGCGGCGGGCTGCGCCTACAACGACATCGTCGATCGCGACATCGACGCCAAGGTGGCGCGCACCGCGATGCGGCCGATCCCGGCGGGACAGATCAGCGTGAAGCAGGCCTGGGGCTTCGTAGTCGCCTGCTGCGTGGCGTCGCTGGCGATCCTGCTCACCCTGACGCCGACGGCGGTGGTGCTGGGCGCGGCGTCCCTGCTGCTGGTGGCGGCCTATCCGTTCATGAAGCGGATCACCTGGTGGCCGCAGGCCTGGCTCGGGCTGACCTTCAACTGGGGCGCGCTGCTGGGCTTCGCGGCCGCCGCGGGCGCCGGGCCGCAGTTCTGGCGCGGCATGGCCCCTTACGTCCTCGAGACCGGCAACTGGCGAATCCTGAAGCTGGCCTTGAGCGACAGCGCGGTGAAATGGCCGGCGCTCCTGCTCTACGCCTCGGGCGTGTTCTGGACCCTGGGCTATGACACCATCTATGCGATCCAGGATCTGGAAGACGACGCCCTGGCCGGCGTGAAGTCCTCGGCCCGCAGGCTCGGGCCGCAGGCGCCGTTGGCCATCCTGGGCTTCTACCTGACCAGCTCGGCGATCCTGATCGGCATGGGGGCCGCGGCGAACCTGGGCTCGATATTCTACCTGGGTCTGATCGCCTACGGGGTGCAGCTCTGCTCCCAGGCGCGCAAGGTTCGCCTCGACGATAGCCTCCGCGCGCTGAGGTTGTTCAAGTCCAATGCCTGGGCCGGCGCGATCCTGGTCCTCGCCATCGTGGCGGGGACGCGGTTCGCGATCCCGCTCTAGGATGCTCCCCTCCCCCTGCGGGGACGGATCGCGTACAATAGCGCCATGGCCGTTGCGACCCGGGTAGATCCCAAGAGCTATTTCGCGCCCCATGAGTGGGCGCCGCTGGCGCGTCGGTCACCATGGAGGGGCCTGGCGCTCCTGGCCCACGCCTGGTTCGTCATCGGCCTGGCCATGGCGATGGCGGTCGCGGCGCCGGGGTGGTGGAAGCTCGCGGCGATCCCGCTTTCCATCGTGATCATCGGCGGCCGCCAACTGGGCGTGGCGATCCTGATGCATGACGCCGCGCACGCCGCCCTGCACCCGAACCTGAAGGTCAACGACTGGGTGGGCAACCACCTGACGACCGGCGGACTGCTCGACTACCGCAAGTACCACCTGGCGCATCACAAGTACGCCCAGCAGGCCGAGGACCCGGACCTGGTGCTCTCGGCGCCCTTCCCCATCACGCCGACGTCGCTGCGCCGCAAGATCGTCCGCGACCTCACCGGCCAGACCTATTGGAAGCAGCGCTGGTCGGGCCTCTTCAGGCGCATCGCGAACCGCAAGCCGGGCGAGCCCCTGTGGCCGATCCTCAAGGAGGCGGTCTATGCGCGCCGCCGGTTCCTGACCGGCATGGTGGTCACCGTCGCGGTGACGGCGCCATTCGGCGACTGGTGGGTTTGGCCGGTGCTGTGGCTGGTCCCGCAGGCCACCTGGCTGCCGATGATCACGCGGCTGCGCAACATCGCCGAGCACGCCTGCGTAGCCCAGGAAGAGCCAGACCCGTTACGCCATGCGCGCACCACGTCGGCCAACTGGCTGGAGCGGGCGGTGATCGCGCCCTACTATGTGAACTACCACTGCGAGCACCACATGTTCATGCATGTGCCGTGCTACAACCTGTCCCGCGCCCACCGTCTGCTGAAGGCCAAGGGCGTGATGGAGGCGATGCTGACGGCGCCTAGCTACGTCAGCGTCCTGCGGACGGCCAGCGCCAAGGCGGCCTAGCCCAGCTCGATCGCCGACTGAAGGCGGCGCAACAGGGCGCCCAGATCCCCGAGACCCATCAGCCGCAGACCCAACGTCGCGGTTGCCGCTTGCCCTGCGCCTGGCCTCATGGATTGACAGAAGAGTTTACATATGTAGTTTTCGCATGAACGACAACTGTAAACCGGAGGACATCCCCATGCCGACCTTCTCGACCCTCGCCCGCCGCGCCAGCCTGGGCGCCGGGGCCCTCTTGCTGGCCACTCCGGCCTTCGCCCAGGTGACCGCCGTCCCGCCGGACCAGCGCCTGAACCTCGGCGGCATCATCCTGCACGCGAAGCCGCTTATCATGCTGGTGTTCGCGGGCTTGGTGATCGCCATCGCCTACGGCGCCTTCGTCTACATCCGCGGCGTCATCGCGCGAGGGGATCAGCGCCCAGAGGGCCTCACCTTCCTCTCGGCGCTCGCCGCGGGCGGGCCGCTGTTCGGCCTCTTCGGCGCAGCCTACGGCTTGCTCGACATGTCCATCGGCATCGCCAATGTCCGCCCGTCACCCAGCGTGACCGAGCTCGCGCCCGGCTTTGCGGAAGCTGGCCTGTCCGTGGCCCTGGGCCTGCTGGCGGGCGCCATCGGGGTGGTGGGCTACCGCCACCTGACCGGCCGCACGCAGAGCGCCGCCGTCGCCGCACCGGCCGCCCCAGAGGCGTCCCCAGCGCACCACGCCCGCGCCACCGCCTAGAGCCTTTGCCACTCAGGTCGGATCAACCTGAGTGGAGGAGAAGGGCTCCAGATATAGCCGACGGAAGCCTTCGGCCGCGAGACCCGTTACAGGGTCCGGAGCATCCGCCCGCTCCGGACCCGGAGGAATCTCAGACCATGCCCATGACCCTGGAAGGTTCCTGCCGCTGCGGCGCCGTGCGCTTCGTCGCCCAGAGCCACACGCCCCAGCCCTATCAGCGCTGCTACTGCTCGATCTGCCGCAAGACTGCGGGTGGCGGCGGCTACGCGATCAACCTGGGCGCCGATGCGACGACACTGACGATCGAGGATCCCGACAGGGCGATCCGGGTGTACCGCGCCGAGATCCGTGAGGAGGACGAAGCCCGCTGTGAGATCTCCACGGGCGAGCGGAACTTCTGCTCACGCTGCGCCTCGGCGCTGTGGCTGTTCTCGCCGGAGTGGCCGGACCTGGTTCACCCCTTCGCCTCGGCGATCGACTCCGAGCTGCCAGTCCCGCCGTCAAAGGTCCACCTGATGCTGAAGTACAAGCCCAACTGGGTGGTCGTGAACCAGGGACCCGATGACGCGCTGTTTGACCTCTATCCGAAGGAGTCGCTGGAGGACTGGCACAAGAGCCGCGGGTTGTGGGTGGACTAGAAATCCATCCATTCACCGCGCATCCCGGCGAAAGCCGGGATCCAAGCTGAGTTCGGCAGGGATCCAGGACCCAGCCGCCAGACGCCTCGTCCTGAGAGTCCGCTCCGGTCCCGGCGTTCGCCGGGACCGGCGGTACCGGAACTAGCCGCCCGCAACCTTCTTCGCCGTGAACAGGGCCTCGATCTCGTCGGGGCGAGCATTGTTGAAGTCCAGCCGGACGCGGCCGTCCTCGGTGCGGCTTACCGTGACCGGCGCCGAGGAATTGGTCAGCATCCAGCCCTTGGGCAGGACCACGGCGTTCTCGGCGCGCCCGAAGGTGCGGTCGAAGAACAGCTCGTCGCCCACCAGCTTGTAACGGCCGGGATCGGTGTAGGTCTCGCTCATGCGCAGGCGGATCGACTGGCCGGCCTTGAGCGGCTTGAAGTTGAACACCACGACCTCGCTCTGCGGCGTGACCTTGCCGATCTGCGGGTCGTCGATCCCGGCCTTGGTGATCTCATCGCCCTTCAGGTGGACGGCGGCGATAGCCTCGCCGGTGTCGAGGTTCTTGGCGCTGGGGTTGGTGGCGACCGAACCGGTGCGGACCACGTTGATGTAGCGGCTCACGCCGGCCTTTTCCTCGGTGTAGTCGTGGTAGAGGTCGAAGGCGTGGGTCTCCGGCGGCTGCAGGAAATAGACCACGTCGCGGGTCTGCTTGGCCCGCTCGCCGAACTTGCCCTTCGCGCTGGTGGGCGTCGTCGAAAGGACGCCGGGCGAGGCGCGCAGCTTCAGCGGCGCCTCGCCGGGGGTAATGTTGTAGAAGCTGACGCGCAGGCGCCCGTCGGCCTCCTGGGTCACCTGGGACGGATAGTTGCAGCTGGTCAGCACATAGCCCTTGGGCAGGACCACGGCGTCCTTCTTGATGCCCAGGCCGCGGTCGAACACCAGGTCGGCGCCGTCCACATAGTA
Organism: Phenylobacterium sp.; assembly: GCA_035656795.1. Lineage (GTDB taxonomy): Bacteria > Pseudomonadota > Alphaproteobacteria > Caulobacterales > Caulobacteraceae > Phenylobacterium. The sequence goes on from DASRRU010000230.1 coordinate 9,802, forward strand.
GCTCTTGGCGTCTTCATAGGTCTTCTCGATCAGGATCCGGGCCTCGCCGCCGTCGGCCGGCACCGGATGGGCCAGCTCCACGCGGATGTAGTCCGACTTGGGATCGGCCTCCGGCAGGCCGGTGGTCTTGGCGGACTCGCCCGAGACCTGGGCGAACTTCAGCGGCTGGCCGGTGGCCAGGTCGGTGACGCTCTCGTCCGTGGCGATGGAGCCCTTGCGGATCGGGTTGAAGAAGGCTGTCACCCCCGGACGCACGGCGGTGATGTCATAGATGATCCGGAACTTGCCAGACCCAGGCGCCAGCAGTTCGTAACGGGTGTAGCCGTTGGCCTCCTGCGGCTGGCGTCGTTGCGGGGGTTGCGCCTGCGCGCTCCACCCCACCGCCAATGCCGCCGCCATGATCAGCGCGCCCAGTCTCCGCATGTCTCGATCCCCCTCGATACTGAAGCCGTGACTATGGCCCTGCCTTCGGCGCTGTCATCCCGGAAAACGCTCAGCCACTGCCCAGACCGTCAATACAGCGCCAGGTGACGGCACTTGCGCCGCCGGCGCCCATGGACGCCGGCCCTTGCCGCCCAATGTCGGCCTTGCGCCTACAGAGCCAGGAGCCGCTTCGGGGCGGCCAGGCGCCAGCTGGAGAGCAGGCGGGCCTCCACGTGGACCCAGTCGAGGTCCGGATCGGCGAGGCTGAGCCCGATCCAGCCCGCCGGGCCGAGATAGGGCAGCCAGGAATAGAGCTCAGGAGCGGCCTCGATCAACAGGTCCTGCTCGTCGCGGCCGGTGGTCCTTACGCAGGCCGCGGTCAGGCCGTCGCCATGATGGTTGTGCCAGAAGTAGCAGAACATCCTGCCCGCCACGTCGAAGGCCGGCGAGCCGTGGCTGATCCGCTCGCCGGTCTCCGGCAGGGCCAGGCAGGCGCTCCGCAGGCGGCCCAGGACCGCGTCCGGATCGGCCGCCAGCATGCGCCTACACGGCTCCGGCCGCGATCAGGCTGTTGGCGCAATCCAGGATCGTCTCCTGCAGGGGCCGCGGCTTCCAGCCCAGGATGCGCCCGGCCTTTTCGTGCGAGAAGTCGTGCCTGTGCCCGAGGCCCGGCGTCACCGAGCCCAGGTCCTTGTCGAACAGGCCGGCCAGGCGGATAACGAAATCGGGCATCTTGCGGGTCGGGACCTTGCCGGCCGCCGCGCCCAGGTCGGCCCGCAGGATGTCGGCGATGTCCGCCATCCAGGCGAAGGTCCCTGCAGCGATGAAGCGCTCGCCGGCGGCCTTTTCGTCGGTCATGGCGCGGATATGCAGGTCGGCCACGTCGCGGACGTCGACCACGTTGAAGCCCAGGCGCGGCAGGCCGGGCACTCGGCCGGAGAGCAAGCGCTCCACCACCTGGACGGAGTCCGAGAAGTCGCCGCTGGTCACCGGCCCCAGCACCAGGGCCGGGTTGACCGTCGCCAACGTGGTATGGCCGCTGGAGGCATGGATCAGCTCCCACGCCGCCCGCTCCGCCAGGGTCTTGGATTGGGCGTAGACGCTGAGCTTCGGCAGGGCGGGATCGGTCCAGACGGTTTCGTCGGCCGTCCAGTCCGAGCCCAGTTCGCCTCGGTTCGTGGCCGCCACCGACGAGGTCATCACCACGCGCTTGACCTTGGCCTTGATGGCCGCGGCGATGGCGCGCTTGGCGCCCTCGCGGGCCGGGACGATCAGGTCGTTGGGATCCTTCGGGTCGGAGACGCCCAGCGGCGAGGCGACATGGAGAACGTAGTCGCAGCCGTCGACGGCGGCGTCCCAGCCATCGTCGGACGTCAGGTTCGCGACATTGAAACTGAGGCGATTTCCCGGATCGACAATCTTGCCCAGGGCGGCGCGCACCGCGCCTTCCTTGGAAAGATCGCGCACCGTCGTGCGCACCACATATCCGCGCTGCAGCAGGCTCGCTACGCACCACCCGCCGATGTAGCCGGATCCGCCCGTCACCAGCACCGTCTCGCCGCCGCTCATCTCAGCATCCCTATGTTTACACTGCTCAGATGTAGCCATAGCAGTTTTGGCGAACCGTGGAATCGAAAGCTTGACGCCTAGGGTTGCAACTTCGTGCATTGCGCCGCACGGCGCTGCAACTCCACGTCGCGGCCCCGGCGCCCGACAGTTGGGGCATGGAAGCACAGCACAACCTCTCGGAACCGGCCCTGAATGTGCAGGCCGCGAACGATGCCCCAGCGCGCCGCCTGCGAGCGGCGCCGATCACCCCCCCGCTCACCCGCTACATCCAGGAACGCCTTGGCCGCGCCATCCGCGTGCGACGCAGAATACTCGACCTGACCCTGCAGGACCTGGCCGCCGCCTGCGGCGTCACCTTCCAGCAGGTGCACAAGTACGAGAGCGGCCTGTGCAGCGTCTCGGCCGCCCAGCTCTGGGGCATCTCCCTGGCGCTGGAGGTGCCGGTGGCCTATTTCTACGAGGCGCTCGCGACCCCGGAACCGTGGCGCGCGCCGGTGGAAGACTCCCCCGCCGCCCGCAGCTAGACCCGACTCCCCCAAAACGGCCGTAACGCGCTACTCTCCCCTGAAGGCATAGGCCTCCGGGGGACAAGCGCATGATCCGCAACCTCGCACAGCTCGCATACCGCCTCGACGAGTGGCTACAGACCAAGTTCGGGCGTCCCTACAACGCCCTGCTGGGCATCGGCCTGGTGCTCGGATTGATCCACCAGTTCCAGGACCTGCCCAAGGACCTCACCCGGGGCGGCGGCGTCAGCACCCTCTTGATCGCGGCGATGGACGTGGCCTTGCTGGTCAACCAGGCGGGCCAATTCCACCAGCACCTGGAGCGCCGCCGCTCCATGCCGAAGCGGCGGCGTCTGAAGCGCGGCGAAGCCAAGGCCCTCGCCAAGCAGGCGCTTCAACAAACATCGTCATCCCCCGGTCAGCCACAGGCGGATCCGGGGGACCCAAGCTGAATTTCAGAATGCGGCGAGACCGCATGGATCCCCCGGATCGCGTCTTCACGCGACCCGAGGATGACGGGCGTGTGGGGCTCTACTTCGCCGCCGGCGCGGCGCGGACGTTGTCGGTCTTGGTGATGAAGGACGCCACGTCGTCGTGCATGGCCTTCAGCGACGCCTCGTTGGCGTAAACCATGTGGCCGGACTGGTAGTAGTGGTAGCTGATGTTGGACTGCAGCGCGTCCGGCATCGGCAGGTGGTGCATCTCGTACCAGCCCTCGTAGAAGGGCGTCGCCAGGTCGTAGTAGCCGCCCAGCAGCAGAACCTTCAGGCCGGGGTTGTACTTCATGGCCGAAGCCAAGTCGGGCATGACGTTCAGCATGGCGCGGGGCGAACCGCCGCCCCGGCCCGGCGGCACGTGATTGTTGTCCCAGAAGCGGAAGGTGTTGATCGACGGCTTGAAGATCTTGCCCTCGCCATAGCCCAGCGTCTTGCGCGCATAGTCATTGAAGGCGCTGACGTAGGCGGAGCTGAGCGCCGCCGACTGCGGGTCGTAGCTGGCCTCCTTGCTCAGCGGGTCCATGTCCGGCCCCGAGAAGCGGGTGTCGAGGCGGCCGGTGGTCAGGCCCTGGTCGACCTGCAGCTCCTTCTCGAACTCGCCCCCGGTGATCCGCAGGTCGGCGTGCAGGACGTAGGCCGCCGGCAGGCCGGTGTAGCGGGCGTAGCGCTCGGCGATCTCGCGCTTCTTGGCGGGCGGCAGTTCCGAACCCTGCTGCAGGGCGAGCGCATAGTCGCCGATGGCGAAGGCCTCGACCTCCTTCAGGTAGCTCTCGATGTCGGCCGGCGCGCCCGGGACCATCTTGCGGGCCCAGGCGGACGCCGCATAGGTCGGCAGCACGGCGATGTAGGCCTCATCGCTGCCGGGATTGTTCTCCGCGCCGTCGACGCTGAGCGAGAAGTTCAGGATCTGCGACAGCAGGATCACGCCGTTGAAGTCCACGCTCTCGCCGGTCTCGAGGTCGTTGATCAGCACCGCCGAGCGCGGCGTGCCGTAGCTTTCGCCGAACAGATACTTCGGGCTGTTCCAGCGGCCGTATTGCGACAGGAAGGCCATGATGAACTGGTCGAAAGCGTAGCCGTCCTGGTCGACGCCCCAGAAGGCCTTTTCCTTGTCCTTGCCGGCGATGCGGCTGAAGCCCGCGCCGGGCGCGTCGATGAACACCATGTCGCTGACGTCCATCAGCGAATAGGCGTTGTTGATCACCGAATAGGGGGCGGCCGGGGTGTGCTGCCCGTTGTCGACGGTGACGATCCGTTTGGGACCCCAGGCGCCCATGTGCAGCCACATGGTCGAGGATCCGGGGCCGCCGTTGTAGATGAAGGTGATCGGCCGGTCGGCGCTGGGTGCGCCCTTCTTGAAATAGGCCGTGTAGAACATCGAGGCTTCGGCCTGCGGATTGGCGCCCGCGCCCAGGTCCGAGCCCGGCGTCGGTCCGGCCTCGCGGCGGGCCGCGTCGTCCCAGCCGCGCGGGTGGACGACGATCGTCCCGGCCACGGCATGATAGGGAATGGTCTGCCCCTCGACGGTGACGACACCCTCGCTGTCGGCGCGTTCAGCCTTGAACAGCACCCCGACGTTGGGCTCGGCGGCGGCCGAGTCCGGCTTCTTGGCCCCCGCAGCTTGAGCCGCAGCCGGTTGGCCGGGCGATGGCGGTTGGGCCATGGCGAAGCCCGCGCTCAGCGAAAGGGCCGCGCCCGCCAACAAGACTTTCCTCAACACTATGGTCATCCCCCGGAAAAATGAGCCGGCAAGCTAGGCCGCGAGGGCAGGCTTTGACAACAGCGGGCGCGTTCCCGGAGCGAACAAACCTCTCCCTTGCCTGAACCGCGGACAACCGTCCGTCCCCGCACCGTTCAGGCGGACGCCAATAGGGTCAGCCTTGATCCGACGACGTTCCGCCCCGGGACGCGCCGCCATCGGGAGACAGACCATGTCGATGAGGACGATGCTCTTGGCGGTCGCGACCGCCGCCACCCTGCTGGTCCCGGCCGTCGCCGGCGCCCAGGACTACAGCCGCCACCGCGACGCCGCCCCGCGCTATGACGCGCGCCGCTGGCATGACGAGGACCGCGGCTATCGCGCCTACGGCTACGCGCCGGTCTATGACTATGGCTACAGCTACCCGGCATACGGCTACGACGCCTACCAATACGCCGCCCCGGCGGGGCGCGACCGCGGCGATCGCGAACACGACCGGCGCGATCGCCGCGACGGGGACCGCCGCTAGCCCCGGGCGCGGCTCGCCAGCGCCCCGCCGGCTCCGGCCGGCGGGGTCGAGCTAGACTCTGTCCCGGGCGGCATTTGGCAAGCCGGCTATGATTCGAACATCGCATCCACGGGCGCGGGGCGCGCCTTTTTCCGGGGCCGCTCGCGCATGACGCCCGGAAAACCTTTCAGGGGACCGAGCGGCTCGCCGGCCCAGGTCCAGTCGGCCTGTTCGGCGAGGTTCATGTGGTAGCGTGGCTCACGGCCGGTGCGTTCGGTGAAGACCGCGCGGGGGATATTGACCATCTTGGGCGAGCGGGCGCGCTCGTACAGCATGGGCGCTCCGCAGCGGGCGCAGAAGCTGCGCGCCGTCCCGGCCTCGGCGTCCTCGAACCGGGTGAGCTGGTCTTCGCCCTGGAGGATCCTGAAGCGGCTCTTCCAGCTGCCGACGTAGGTGGCGTAGGCACAGCCCTGAGCGTGGCGACTGTGGGCGGAATGGTCGTGCCACGCCCAGACCGCCGGCACGTCGATCTCGATCCTCACGGCCCCGCAGACGCAGGCGCCGCGCGCTTGCACGGCCGAGGCTTTGGCCGGCTTGGCGCCGGCTTTCGACGTTCTCATTTGGACCTTTTCCCTGGCTGGCGGACCGTCCGCCGGCCCGCCCAGAAGTCGCCACCTAATCACCTCAACAATATCACTTTCTTCATATGGCGGCCGCACGGCGACTGCCTATCTGATTGAATGCCCGTTGAAATCCGGGCCTGTTTGACCGTTGGCCATAGTGACCCTCGGCCTCTGGAAATTGGAGGTCATTTTGAAAGCGATCCTGAAACCCATTCTCGGCGCCTTGGCGGGCGCCTCCCTGCTGGCGGTTCCGCTCGCGGCCGCGGCCCAGCACGGCGGCGGCGGTGGTGGTTTCCACGGCGGCGGAGGCGCGCACTTCGGAGGCGGAGGGGGCCATTTCGGCGGCGGAGGCTTCCATGGCGGAGGCTTCCACGGCGGAGGCTTCCACGGCGGAGGCTTCCATGACGGCCACTACGGCGGCCACTACGGCGGCTATCCGTTCGTCGGCGGCTTAGGCCTCGGCCTTGCGCTCGGCGGCCTCGATGGCTGGTACGACGACTATGGGCCCTACGGCTACTATCCCGACTACGCCTACGACTCTGGCCCGCCCGTGGCTGCCGCGCCGGCCGCCGCCTGCGGAAACTGGTCCTGGAACGCCAGCCTCAACCGGTATGACTGGGTTCCCTGCTAACTGAGCCGACCGTCCCCCGCCGCGGGCCGCGCAATGGCGCCTCGCGGCGGCGGCGGATGGTCCGCCTTCGTGGCTCGCGGCCTTGACCCGCGGGCCGGGGCCGCCGACGAAGCGGCATGATCCCCGCCACCCCGCAAGGCCGCCGCGACTTCATCATCGCCAACACGCGCCTGCAGCGGCCCCCGCACGTCCCTGAGATCGAGCTGCATCTCGCCGATGAGATCACTCCGATCTGGAAACTCACTGAAGAGGCCCTGGAGGAGATCGGCCTGCCGCCGCCCTTCTGGGCATTTGCCTGGGCCGGCGGCCAAGCGCTGGCGCGATACCTGATCGACAACCCAAAGATCGTCGCCGGCAAGCGGGTCATCGACTTCGCCGCCGGCTCCGGCATGGTCGGGATCGCGGCGATGAAGGCCGGCGCGGCTGAGGTGCTCTGCGCGGACATCGACGCCTATTGCGAAGCCGCCGTGGCGCTCAACGCCCGGGTCAACGGCGTCACCTGCGCCTTCACCGACAGCGACCTGCTCGAAGTCCCGGCGCCCGTCTGGGCGCAGGTGATCCTGGCGGGCGACATTTGCTACGAGAAGCCCCTGGCCGAGCGGGTGCTGGCCTGGCTGGCCGCGGCCCGCGCGGACGGTGCGGTGGTGCTGATCGGCGATCCGGGGCGCAGCTATTTCCCGCGATCGGGCCTTGAGAAGCTGGCGGAATACCAGGTCCCGACCACCCGCGAACTGGAGGACATGGCGGTCAAGAAGACGTCCGTCTGGGCCATGCCGCCGGGCTATGGCGCGTGACCGGGGTTGCGCCGCTGGTCGTGGTCCTGGTGCTGGGCTCGGCCCTGCTGCACGCCACCTGGAATGTCCTGTTGCGCTCAGGCGCCGACCGGCTGTGGTCGATCACGGTGATGAGCCTGGTCTCGGGCCTGATCGCGGCGATCGCCGTGGGCTTCCTGGCGACGCCGGCGATGGCGAGCTGGCCCTTCGCATTGGGTTCGGGGCTGCTGCAGGTGGGCTACTGCGTCTTCCTGGTCTCGGCCTACGAGAAGGGTGAGCTCGGCCAGGTCTTTCCGATCGCCCGCGGCGCGGCGCCGTTGCTGGTGGCGACCGGCGCGGCGGTGTTCGCCGGCGAAAGGCTTTCGATCACCGCCATGGCGGGCCTGGCCCTGGTGTCGGCGGGCATCGTGGGCCTCAGCATGGGCCGCCAGCGGCTGCACCTGCACGCCACGCTCCTGGCGCTGGCCAGCGGCGGGTTCATTGCCGCTTACATGGTCTGCGACGGCATGGGCGTGCGGCTGTCGGGGCATCCGGTGGCCTATTTCGCCTGGATGTCCCTGGCCCAGGCGATCCCCATGCCGTTCGCCTACTTCGCCCTGCGCCGGCGCTGGCCGGCCGTCGGCCTGAACCGCGAGGCGGCCAAGGCGATGGGCGGCGGGCTGATCTCCATCGTCGCCTACGGCGTCGTCGTCTGGGCCATGGCCGGCGCCCAGATGGCCAAGATCTCGGGCCTGCGGGAAACCTCGATCCTGTTCGCCGCGATCCTGGCGGCGCTGTTCCTGAAGGAACGCTTCACCCTGAGGCGCGGGGCCTGCGCCGGCCTGATCTCCCTCGGCGCGATCCTGCTGGCGGGTTAGCTCTCCAGCTTCGCATCCAGGGTGATCTCGGCGTTCAGCGCCTTGGAGATCGGACAGGTCTTCTCCGCCCCCTTGGCCAGTTCCTGGAACTTCGCCTCGTCCAGGCCGGGGACCTTGGCGCGCAGGGTGAGCGCCGACTTGCTGATCCTGAACCCGCCGCCGTCGGCCGGGTCGAGCGACACCGCCGCCTCGGTCGCAAGCTCCAGCGGCGTGAGGCCCGCCTGCTGCAGGGCGAAGGCCAGCGCCATGGTGAAACAGCCCGCGTGGGCGGCGGCCAGGAGCTCCTCCGGATTGGTCCCCGGCTGGTCTTCGAAGCGGGTCTTGTAGCTGTAGGCCGTGCCGTTCAACACGCCGGACGCCGTTGTCAGGTCCCCGGCCCCGTCGCGCCCCGTGCCGCGCCACACCGCGTTCGCCTTGCGGATCATCGTCGCCTCCTTGGGTTTGCCTGGAGGCCAAGCTGGGGAGCCCCCGTCCGCGTCGCCAGTCCAAACCGACTCGACTCGCGCCCAACCTCGATTTATTTTGGAACAACTTGTGAACATTCAGGAACGGCGAGGCCATGCGCGAGGGCGGCAAGATCGACCGGCTGACCGCCGCTCACGCTTTCCTCGCTCCCGGGGTCTGATAGTCTGTGGGGCCTTGGGGATGGCGCATGCGGCAGTGGATATCGCTGACAGTCGCCGCGGCGCTTGCGCTGGCCGTTTCGGCCGGCGCCGCGCACGCGGTGGACGAGGGCAGGCTGAAGAACCTGCAGCCGGCGCCGTCGATTGCGCCGGTGTCGCTCCCCAGCGACGCGCGGACCGTGAAGTTGACCCGCATGCTGGTGCAGTTGAAGCCCGAGCCCTGGGCCTTCCTGCGCAACAAGGACTCGCTGGCGGATGACCGGCTGATCAGCTGGCAGGACGGCCAGAAGGCGATCAATCCTTTGCTCTTCGCGCAGATCTTCGATGAGGAGCTGAAGCGGGCCAGCGGCAAGTCCACCGCCAACGGCCTGTTCGCCACCGACGCCCCGCCGCTGCCCGAACTGCTGGCGGCGGTGAAGATCACCGACATGCAGGGGCGGTTCTGCAAAAGCTGCGGCCTGATCCTTTCCAGCGGCCGGTGGGAAGGCGCCGTCGCCATCACCGCCCACTGGGAGGTCTATTCCGTCGTCCAGCAGAAGGTGGTCGTCGCCCTCGACATCACCGGCGGCTACACCGCCCCCTCCAAGGGCATCGAGGGCGACCCGGAACAGCTGATCAACGAGGCGTTCCGCGACGATGTCCGCCGGCTGATTGCATCGGGCGACTTCAAACGCGTGGTCACAGCCCCGGCCGCGACGCCTCCCGCCGCACTGGCGGCGGCGTCCGCCGCCCCCCTGACCCTGGTGGCGGCCAAGCCCAAGCCCGGCATCGCCCAGGCCTCGGCCTCCGTCGCCGTGGTGTTCTCCAACGAGGGCTCCGGCAGCGGCTTCCTGATCTCGGACGACGGCCTGTTGATCACCAACCAACACGTCGTGGGCGCGGCAAAGATCGTGCGGCTGAAGTGGTCCGACGGCAGCGAAAGCGTCGGCGAGGTGCTGCGCAGCGACCCGCGCCGCGACGTGGCTCTGGTCCGCACCGGCTCAGCGAGCCGTGTCGCGCTCGCCCTGCGTCACACCGCGGCCCAGCAGGGCGAGACAGTGTTCGCCATCGGCTCGCCGCTCGGCGCCCAGTTCCAGAACACCATGAGCAAGGGCATCGTCTCGGCCCTGCGCAACGAGCGCGGGATGGCCTTCATCCAGAGCGACGTGATGGTGAACCACGGCTCCTCCGGCGGGCCGCTGCTCGACGAGACCGGGCGGGTCATCGGGCTCACCGCCTCGGGCCAGACGCTCAACGGGGCGCCGATCGGCCTCAACTTCTTCATCCCCATCGACGACGCGCTGAAGACCCTCAACCTGACCGCCCCGGCCGAGGCGCCGGTCCAGCAGGCCAAACCCTGACCCAAGGACACAAGCCCATGCGCCGCCGCGCGTTCCTCACCGCCGCAGCCGCCGCCGTGGCGGCCTCCAGCCTGGCGCCTCGCCTGGCCCGCGCCGCCGCGCCGGCCGGCCTCAGTTCCCTGACCGGCGCCGCCAAGCCGATCGACCGGGCGGAGCGCCTGGCGCGGATCGGCAAGCTGCAGCGGCTGATGTCCGAGCAGGGTGTGGGCGCCATGATCATGGAACCGGGGTCCAGTCTGGAATACTTCACCGGCGTCCAGTGGCGCCGCTCGGAGCGGACCACCGCCGCAGTGATCCCGGCGAAGGGCGAGACGGTGCTCGTGACGCCCGCGTTCGAGGAGCCCTCGGTGCGCGAAACCCTGGCCGTCCCTGGCGACTTGCGGCCCTGGAACGAGCATGAGAGTCCGTTCGCGGTGCTCGCCGGCGCGCTGCGCGACCGTGGCGCAGGGACCGGCAAGATCGCCTTCGAGGACACCACGCGCCTCTACATCGTCGACGGCGTACGCGCCGCCGCCCCGGCCTTGGGCGTCGTGTCGGGCACGGCCCTGGTGCGCGCCTGCCGGCTGATCAAGTCGCCCGCCGAACTCAGCCTGATGCAGACCGCCAACGACGTGACCCTCGCCGCCCTGCGCTTTGTGCACGCCAACGTCCGCCGCGGCATGAGCCCCGGCGAAATCGGGACGATGATGAACGCCGCCACCGTGGCGCTGGGCGGCGCGCCGGAGTTCGCCCTGGTGCTGATCAACGAGGCCAGCGCCTATCCGCACGGATCGAAGCAGCCGCAGACTCTGCGCGAGGGTTCGGTGATTCTGATGGACGTGGGCTGTACGGTGCACGGCTACCAGTCCGACATCTCGCGCACCTGGGTGATGGGCCAACCCACGCCGAAACAGCGCAAGGTCTGGGACACCGTCAAGCGCGGGCAGGAGATCGCCCTGGCGACCGCCAGGCCCGGCGTCGCGGTCGGGACCATCGACGACGCGGTGCGCGCCTACTACGAGAAGGAAGGCTGGGGCCCCGGCTACAAGCTGCCGGGCCTGTCGCACCGCACCGGCCACGGCATCGGGCTCGACGGCCACGAGCCGCCATACCTGGTGCACGGCGACCCGACGCCGCTGGAGCCCGGCATGTGCTTCTCCGACGAACCGGGCATCTACATCCCTGGCGAGTTCGGCATTCGCCTGGAGGACTGCTGGCGGATGACCGAGACCGGGCCGAAACTGTTCACGCCCTTCGCCCGGTCGATCGACGACCCGATCTAAGTCCGTACTCAACACCGCTCATCCCGGCCTTCGCCGGGATGATCGCTATGTATCTATAAGCTTTTGAATTTATTGGCCACCAATTGAGTCCGGGATCTAGTTCGGCTTCGCGTCCTGGATCGCCGAGAGCTTCCAGGGGCCGCCGACTTGGCGCGCGAAGGTCCAGAGCTCGGTGGTCTCGCTGGGCGTGTTGGGATCGCCCGACAAGACCGCGCCGGAGGTGCGGTCGCGCATCAGGTCGATGCTCTCGTAGTTCATCGCCGCGGTGGCGTACTCCACGTCGTTCTCGCGCCAGGCCTCGCCGACGTCGGCTTTCAGCAGGCGCGTGCCGGTGACCTCGTTCCTGCGCCCGTGGGTGGCGTTCTCGCTGAGCTCCTCGGACAGATAGGACACGATCTCCGGCGTGCAGCGTTCCCGCAGCGCCGCGTAGTCCTCCCGCCCGAAGGCCTCCTGGATTTCCTGCAAGAGGCTCTCGAAGGTCGCCTGGTCCTGGGCCGTGATCGGGATTTCCCAGCCGGGGCCGGTGGTGGGCACGTAGGGCTGCGCGGCCGGGCCGCCGCCGAAACCGGTCCCGCCGAAGGGGCCGCCCCCGAAGCCGGCGCCGGGCCCTGCGAAGGGCTGTGGGCCACCACCGAAGGCCGACGCCTCGAAGGGCGAATAGCCGCTGCGCCGGCGGAACAGGCGCATGGCAAAGGCGACCACCAGACCCAGCAAAAGCAGCTGGACGAGGATGGTCAGCAGCCCGCCGCCGCCGCCGCCCCAGCCGCCACCGCCCCAGCCGCCGCCCCAGCCGTGGCCCAACAGGCCGCCGATCAGGCCGCCGGCCACCAGGCCGCCCAGGAAACCACCGCCCCGGAAGCCGCCGAACGGATTGGCGCCGAAGCCCGGCTGATAGCCGCTGTAGCCCGCCATGCCGGGACGCGGCGCAAAGGCCCCGCCCGGCGTGGCCGTCGGCGAGGACATCGACCGCTGCACCGGCGCCACATAGCCGGGCGCGGTGGCTGTAGGGGCCGGCGCCGAATAGGTGCGCGAGCCGCGGCTGCCGAAGCTGCCGCCCCGGCGCGCATCGGCCGGCGCGGCGACCAGCATGGACACCGCCAGCGCCATGCCGAGCGCGGCGGAAATCTTTGTCCGAAGACGAGTCATTGAGAGAATCTCCACTAGCATGCTTCATTTAAGTCGCCGCCGAGCGCCTCGCCAGATGCGGCCGGCGGATCAAATAGCCGCGATCCATGACCCGTTGCCTCGCCGCGGCGGGTCCGGGCTTGACCGCAGGCGCGACCGTCACGAGGTTCCGGGACCAGGACCCGGAGCGAGCCCAGCGTGAACCCCTTTCCCGACGATATCTTCACCGAGCCGCAGGACGTCGATCCCGACACCCTCGCAAATCTCGGCCCGATCACCCGCCTGGCCGGCATCTGGGAGGGTCGGAAGGGCGTCGACCTCAACCCCAAGGCGGACGGCCCGGAGCGCCGGCAATACCTCGAGCGCATCGAGATGCAGCCGATCGACCCCCAGGCCAACGGCCCGCAGCTGTTCTACGGTCTGCGTTACCACATCCACATCAACACCCCGGAAGAGGACATCACCTTCCACGACCAGGTGGGCTACTGGCTCTGGGACCGGGCGAGCGGGCTGATCCTGCAGAGCCTGACGATTCCGCGCGGCCAGGCGCTGCTGGCGGGGGGCGCCGCGCGGCCCGACGGCAGCCTTTCGGTCAGCGCCCGGCGCGGCTCGACCGAGCACGGCATCGTCTCGACCGCCTTCCTCGAATACGCCTTCCGCACCGAGGCCTATGAGTTGAACGTGACCTTCAACCCCGACGGGGGGTGGTCCTACGTCTCCGACACCACGCTGCTGGTCCGAGGCCAGGCCGAGCCGTTCCGGCACCGCGACGTCAACACCCTCACGAAGGTGGCCGAGCCGACGCCAAACCCGCTGGCGCTGATGCGCGCGGCCCGGCCGGACTGAGCGGCGTCCACGTCACGAACTGGGTTTGGCGGCCTGGTGTTCGGGCGTGTCCTGGATCGGCATGTCTATGTCGCGCAGGCCGCTCGCCTTCATGGCCGCATGGATATCAGCCGGCCCGTTGACGTCGGTGGTGGTGGTGAAGCTCAAGGCGGCGGGCTCGGCGCGGTGCTCTGCCTGGTTCTGGAAGCCGCCCTGCGCCGCGCCGTTGAGCGCCAGCCTGTAGGTCTTGCCCGGCTCCGCAGTGCACAGCAGGACGAAGGTCTTGTTGTCGTTCAGCAGGCGCGGGGTCTTGAGGCACGGCAGCGGCTCGGCGCCTGCGGCGGATGTCACGTCGAAGCCGCTGGTCAGCATCGGCTGATCGAAGGTCACGCTCAGCACCAGGATGCCCGGCGCGATGGCCTGGCCGGCCGCCGGGTAGGACTTCACCAGCTTCGGCGCATCGGTCCTGGGGAAGACGGTCAGCGGCGAGACCGTGGCCGGCGGCGGCGGTGGCCCGGGCGCCACGGCCGGCGGAGCGGCCAGGGCGGCGCTGCTGATCAGTGTGGCGGCGAGGATCGGGACAGCAAGACGCATGGTTAGAGAGCCTGCCGCTCAACGGCGACCGGAACAAGGCCTGAGCATCTCACGAACTTTTTCCGTGGCCTGCCGCCTACCGCAGCCGCGCGGGCGACAGGGCCTCGGCGCTCACCCCTTCGCCGACGACATCGGCCGGCAGGTCGCCGCCGCGCGCCAGGGCCGCGGCGGTGCGCGCGGCGGCGGGCGCGGTCTGGACGCCATAGCCGCCCTGCCCGGCCAGCCAGAAGAAGCCCGGCGTCGAACTGTCGTAGCCGATCACCGGCGAACGATCGGCCACGAAGCTGCGCAGGCCCGCCCACGAGCGCGTGACGCGGCGCACGGGGATGTCGGCGGCTTCCTGAACACGCTCGATGCAGATCGCCACGTCCATCTCGTCGGCCCAGGCGTCGTGCGGCTCGGCTGGGGTCTCGTCGGCGGGCGAGGCCAGGATGCGGCCGGCGTCGGGCTTGAAGTAGAACTGCTCGTCCACATCGATCACCGCCGGCCAGGCGCGGATGTCGAGGCCTTCCGGCGCGTCGACGATCACCGCAGTGCGGCGCATGGGCTGCAGGCCGATCGGCGCGACGCCCGCCATGACGGCGACCACGTCGGCCCAGGCGCCGGCGGCGTTGACCACCGTCGTCGCTTCGAAGCTTTCGCCGGACCCGAGGGTGACGACGAACCCTGCATCGCGCCGGGCGATGGCGGTGACCTCGGCGTTCAGCCGGATCTCGGCGCCGCGGGCCTTGGCGCCGCGCAGGAAGCCCTGGTGCAGGCCCGCCACGTCGGCGTCCATGGCGTCGGCCTCGTACAGCCCCGCGCCCACATAGTCGGCCCGCAGCGCCGGAACCATGGCCAGCACCGCGGCCTTGTCCAGCGGCTCGACCACGCCGGGCACGCCCGCCAGGGCCTCGATCTGGTCCGGTCGCGCCAGGTGCAGGCAGCCGCGGGACGTCAGCAGCGGGTAGTCGGCGAAGCCGGGAGGCGGCGCCTCGAAAAAGGCCCGGCTGGCCCGCGTCAGGCCGCGGATCACCGCGTTGCCGTAGCTCTCCATGAACAGCGCCGCCGAACGGCCGGTCGTATGGTGGCCGTGCGCCGCCTCCCGCTCCAGCAGCAGTACCCTGGCGCCGTCCGCCAGCTCATAGGCCGCTCCGGCCCCGGCCATGCCGGAGCCGATGATGATGAAGTCGAACGCGGGCACTGGGAGGGGCTCCTGGGACTTATGGACACGAGGCGCGACCCATAGCCAATCCACAGCCCCGCCGCCAACAGGGTCGGGAATTGCCCTATGATCGCCGTCGTCGAACTTGGAGGGAATTGGCCATGTCCGCACACGAACCGCAGCTCAACCCGATCGCGATCAAGGCTCTGCGCCCCACCCAGATCACGGTCGGCTTTCGCGAAGTGAGTGAGAAACGGCGACAATGGCGCGACCGGGCGGGCGCCAAGGGGTCGGAGTTTCTCGGCAAGCACATGGTGCCGGTGGTCCTGGGCCCAAAGGAACGTCACTACGTTGTCGACCACCACCACCTGTGCCGCGCGCTCTACGAGGAAGGCGTCGCCGACATCCTGGTCAATGTCGTCGCCGACCTGAGGCGGCTGGGCCAGCGCGAATTCTGGACCTACCTCGACAATCGCGCCTGGTGCCACGCCTACGACGGCGAGGGTCGGCGCAGGGGCTTCGCCGACATCCCAACCTCGATCGCCGGGATGACCGACGACCCCTATCGCAGCCTGGCGGGCGAGCTGCGGCGCGCCGGCGGCTTCGCCAAGGACATCACGCCGTTCAGCGAGTTCATCTGGGCGGACTTCCTGCGTCGCCGCGTGAAGCCCAAGCTGCTGGCCGACAACTTCTCGGCGGCCCTGACCCGCTCGCTGAAGCTGGCCAAGGACGAGACCTCCAGCTACCTGCCCGGCTGGTGCGGCCCTAATCCAATCGTCTGAGGAGATGCCCGTATCGCCACACTCTGGCGGCAACGCCACCTCTGTTGACCCAGATCAAGGCGTGCTGCGCCGCAACGCACAATGAAGGTGGCGTCAAAGCCGGGGATCGCCTCGCGCGGCGGCGATCACTGGAGTGTCGCAAATGGCTTATGTCACCCTCGACCTGAATACCTCACGGCGGCGCATGCTGCGGGGCACGGCGGGATTAACCCTCGGCTGCGTCTTCTTAGGCGCCCTTGGAGTCGCCGGATCGGCTTTCGCCGCGACGACCAAGATGCCGCAGAAATCCGTCGATTATCAGGACCATGCCAAGGCGGGGCACAGCTGCAATAACTGCAAGGACTTCCAAGGCCCGCAGTCCTGCAGGACGGTGGAGGGTCCGATTCAACCCTCGGGCTGGTGCAACAAGTACACCCACTCCTGATGTCAGATCCTTTCGGCGCGCTCACGAACCTTTCGCGCCGGTTCACAGCCATCGTCGGCCTGACCTGCGCCTCGCTCATCCTGAGCGCCGGCGCGGCCCGGGCGGTCCCGGCCTTCGCCATGCAGACGGACAAGCCCTGCCAGTCTTGCCACGTCGGAGGCTTCGGACCGCAACTCACGCCTTACGGCCGGGAGTTCAAGCTTCGCGGCTATACCGAGCGAGCGGGCGACGATACGCCGAAGTTCACCGTACCCCTCTCGATCATGGCGGTGGCGTCCTATCTGCGGACGCAGAAGGATCAGGCGGCGCCGCCCGCCGATGGCTTCCGGACCAACAACAACACCGCACTCGATCAGGTCAGCCTGTTCCTCGCCGGCGGCCTCGGCTCCCATCTGGGCGGCTTCGTTCAGACTACATATGACGGTATCGCCAAGAGCTGGACCTGGGACAATCTGGACCTTCGGACGACCACGGCCACCAAGATCAAGGACGTGGACGTCGTCCTGGGCCTCAGCCTCAACAATTCCCCGACCGTGCAGGACGTCTGGAATACCCTTCCGGCCTGGGGCTTCCCCTACACCGGCTCGGCCCTGGCGCCGTCACCCTCCGCTTCGCCGCTCTACGTGGGGGCTCTGGCGCAGAACACGCTCGGCCTGACCGGCTACGCCTGGGTCAACTCGGCGGTCTATGTGGAAGGCGGGGCCTATGGGTCTCCGAACCGCACCACCCTGGCGCGGCTGGGCGCCGATCCCTTCTCGCCGGGCGATATCAAGGGTCTCGCGCCCTACGGCCGCATCGCCTACCAGGCCAAGGTCGCCGGCGGCTCGCTTGAAGTCGGCGCCTTCGGGATGCGAACGGATATCCATCCCGGCCGCGACCGCACGACCGGCCTCACCGACCGCTACACCGACCTGGGCCTCGACGCGTCCTACCAAAACGCCCTCGACAGCGGCGACGTGCTCAGCGTCCAGGCGCGCTATCTCAACGAGAAGCAGATGCTCAACGCCACCTGCCTGCTGGCGGGGACACCTGGGTCAGACTGCGCCAGTACGCGCCTGAGCGACCTGCGGGCCGACGCCTCCTACTATTGGCGCGACAAGCTCGGGGCGACGGTGGGCGTATTTGACACCTTCGGCCCGGAAGATCCCTCGATCTACGCCGACAATCGCACGTTCAAGCCCGACAGCAGCGGGCTCACCCTGCAACTCGACGGGACACCCTGGGGCGAGGGGAAGAGCCCCCTGGGGCCGCGGTTCAACATGCGAGTGGGCGTCCAATACACGATCTATGATCGCTTCAACGGGGCCGGCAAGAACTTCGACGGCGCGGGCGCCAAGGCTTCGGACAACAACACACTGCGCGTCTTCACTTGGATCGCTTATTGAATCTGCTGCAGGCTGGAACGTCCCCTTATTGGAGTTGATCCAAACGACGCCTGACCGCCGAATTCCGGAGGTCGCCCCCTCGCCACGTCCCGCGCCTCTGCTAACACTATGCGCTCCAGCTTGGGGGGAGCTTCCGTCACATGAACCGCCGCAACTTCATCGCCGCCGTTCCGGCCGCCGCTTTTGCCGGGCGCGCCTTCGCCACCAGCCGCCAGGAGAACCCGGTACGCGACCGGCCCGACGTGCATGGCGGCGACCGGATCGACGGGGCGACCTGGGCGTCCCGCAGTCCGGCCTGGGGGCTGCATGGGGCGGCGGCGACGGCTCATCCCTTGGCGACCCTGGCGGCCATCGAGATCCTCAAGGCCGGCGGCTCGGCGGTGGACGCTGCGGTCTGCGCCAACGCGGTGCTAGGCTTTGGCGAACCGATCTCCGCTGGGATCGGCGGCGACTGCTTCGCGCTGCTGTGGGACCCCAAGAGCCGCAAGGTGCTGGGCCTTAACGGCTCCGGCCGCAGCCCCAGGGGCCTGACGCTCGCCGAACAACGCAAGCGCGCCAACGCCAGGGGTCTGATCAATTCCTACGGCGCGGTCTCGGTCAGCGTGCCCGGCGCGGTGGACGCCTGGTGGACCCTGCACCAGAAGTTCGGGAAGCTTCCGTGGAAGGCCCTCTTCCAGCCGGCCATCCGCCACGCCGAGGAAGGCGCGCCGATCGTCCAGAACGTGGCCTTCTATGTCGGCTCCTACGAGCGGATCTTCAACAAGCCCGAGAACCATGTCGACGAGGTCGCCAACTTCAACGCGCTCTGGGCGCCCGGTGGCAAGACGCCCCGCGAGGGCGAGGTGTTCAGGAATCCGATGCTGGCCCACACCTACCGGCTGATCGCCGAGGGCGGCGGGCGGGCCTTCTACGAAGGCGAGATCGCCGACAGGATCGAGGCCTATTTCAAGCGCATCGGCGGCTGGATGACCAAGGCGGACCTCGCCGCCCACCACACCGAATGGGTCGAGCCGCATTCGATCAACTACCGCGGGACCGACGTCTGGGGCCTGCCGCCCAACAGCCAGGGCCTGGTCACGCTGCAGATGCTCAACATCATGGCTGAGTTCGACCTGCGAGGCATGGGCTTCCAGTCGGCCCAGGCCCTGCACCACGAGGTGGAGGCCAAGCGGCTGGCCTTCGAGGACCGGGCGAAATTCTATGCCGATCCCAACTTCTACAAACAGCCCACCGAGTGGCTGCTCTCGAAGGACTACGCCAAACAGCGCGCCGCCTTGATCCGGCCGGACAAGATCCTGAACCCCGCCTACGCGGGCCAGGCGCCCAGCCATGGGGACACCACCTACTTCTCCGTCGCCGACAAGGACGGGCTGATGGTCAGCCAGATCCAGTCCAACTACCGCGGGATGGGCTCGGGCCTGATGCCCGATGGCCTCGGCTTCATGTTCCAGAACCGCGGCGAGCTGTTCGCGCTCGCCGAGGGCCACCCGAACATCTATGCGCCGGGCAAACGGCCATTCCAGACCATCATCCCGGGCTTCGCCACCCGCGGCGGCGAGCCGCTGCTCGCCTTCGGGGTGATGGGCGGGGACATGCAGCCGCAGGGCCAGGCGCAGGTGATCTCCAACCTGATCGACTTCGAGCTCGGCCTGCAGGAGGCCGGCGACAGCCCGCGCTGGCACCACGAGGGCGGCAACGAGCCGACCGGTGAGAACCTGGGACCGATCGGCAAGCTGAACCTGGAGACCGGCGTGCCGGACGCCACCAAGAAGGCGCTCGCCGACCTGGGTTGGCCGCTGGCGCCCAACCCCGGCGTCTACGGAGGTTACGAAGCGATTCAGCGTCACCCCGGCCGCTACGCCGCCGCCACCGAGATGCGCAAGGACGGCACGGCGCTGGCGTACTAATCGTCGGCTCGTCGGGCGACGATCACCTCTGTTTGGACCCGCTCCTGGAACCGGCCTGAGGGGTTCTGCGTCAGCAACGCCTCGGTCAACGCGGTCTCGAACACGACAGCCTCGTCGCCGAACCTGGGCCGCGCGGCGTAGGAGAGCGAATAGACCGCCCCGATCACCGAGGCGACGTCGCGAACGAACTCCATCTCAAAGACGTGCGGCTCAAAGCGGCTGAAGTGCGAAGAGCGGCGTAGTGCGGGTTCATGCTCCGGCTCGGCGTGACGCCCGGCGGCAGGTTGTCGAGGCCCCAGGAAGCGGGCCACGACCGCGTAGGCGATCTCCTCCCAGGACTCCTGCGGCCGGCGGCAGCCGGGGTTGACGAGCGCGAGGCCGCCGCGCGGCTCGATGATCCGGCTCAGCCTGGCCAGCACCGCATCGCGGTCCATCCAGTGGAAGGACTGGCCGAGCGTCGCCAGCCGGACCGGGCCGATGTCGGCGTCCAGGTCCTCCGCCCGGGCGCACAGCCAGCGGATGTTCCCGCAAGCCGCGGCGCGGGCGACGCGCCGGGCCTCGTCCAGCATGTGCGGCTCCGGATCGACCGCGACGACCTCGCCCGCCGCTGCGGCCAGCGGCACGGTGAGCGTGCCCGGCCCGCAGCCCAGGTCCAGCACCCGCACCGCGGCGTCCAGAGCGAAGGTCTCGACCAGGAAGGCGATCGCCGCCGGGGCATAGGGCGCGCGGAAATGGTAGTAGGCGGCGGTGGACGCGAACGGTCGATACGGCGGTGGAGCAGGCATCGCAGGAGGCCACGCCGATCCACGCTAGCTGGCAAGCCTCGCCACGAAAGACAGGATGGCCATGGCCGACGGACCCCCCTTCTTCACGACCCCGGCGGAAATGGCGGGCCTGGCTGGACACCAACCATTCGATCTTCCTGGAACTGTCCGTGGGCTTCTGGAAGGTGGGTTGCGGCAAGCCGTCGATCACCTGGCCTGAGAGCGTGGACGAGGCGCTCTCCTACGGCTGGATCGACGGGGTGCGCCACCGGATCGACGACGTCGCCTACCGTATCCGCTTCACGCCGCGCAAAGCCGGCGGCATCTGGAGCCAGGTGAACCTGAGCCGCTTCGCTGAGCTGGAGGCGGAGGGCCCGATCTCGCCGGCCGGCCGCGCCGCGTGGGAAATCGGGAAAGACCGGACCCGCGTCTACAGCCACGAGCGACCGCTGCAGGATTTCACGCCTGCCGAGATCGCCGCTTTCCGGGCCGACGCCGCGGCCTGGGCCGCCTGGCAGACCTTCCCGCCCGGCTACCGCAAGGTGGCGATCCATCGGGTGGTCACCGTCAAGACGCCGCAAACCCGGCAGCGGCGGCTCGCAATCCTGATTGACGCCTCGGCCCAGCGGCTCAAGCTGATGAGCGCAACCCAGATAGACACGCGGCTCAACAGATGACCCCCGACGAGATGGACGCCATCGTCATGGCCTTCCCGATGACCGAGAAGGGCGTGAGCTACGGCCGGCCGTCCTACAAGGTGAACGGCAAGTTCTTCACCCGCCTGCGCCGCGAGGACGAGTCCATGGTGATCATGGAGGTCAACTTCGACGAGCGTGAAATGCTGATGGAGGCCGAGCCCGGCACCTTCCACTTCACGGCGCACTACAAGGACTACCCCTGCGTGCTCGCGCGGATCGCCACCCTGCATCCGGGCTCGCTGAAGGCTTTCCTCGAACGCCGCTGGCGCAAGGTCGCGCCGAAGAAGCTCATCAAGGAATACGACGCGGCGCAGATCTGACGCCCCCGCACGGGTGCGGTATACGGACTTCGCGTCGCAGTTGCGGAAACGCCCCTCTATGATAACGCTTCGCTCTCAGGGGGCGATGCAGAACGTGCAGCGTTTCGTCTTGCAAGAGAACATCCGGCGCTTTCAGGCCCAGCTTGGGCGTCTGAGCGATGCGGAAGACCTCCATCGCGTGGTGCTGCTCATGGCGGCGATGGAGCGGGAACTGGCGCTGCTGGACGCCTCCGAGTCCGGCGTCCTGCGCCGGGGAGCGGATGGGTGCGGGGCGCCTGACGAGGCCGCCGCCGCACGCACCGAGGCGATCGCCCGGTTCCGCGAGGACTTCAGCTCCTCCGTCGAGATCGCCGCCCTGATCGACCCGGCGCCGGGCCTGGTCTACGTCGACATAAATCCAGCCTACGAGCAGATGCTTGGCGTCGCCCGCGGCGACCTGGTCGGCACGCAGCTGTTCGAGCAATTCCCCGACAACCCCGACGATCCGGCGGCGGATGGCGTGTACAAGGTCTACATGTCGCTGCGCCACGTGGCGGAGACCTGCGAGACCCACGCCATGTCCCTGCAGCGCTACGACGTGTCCGTCGAGGGCGGCGGCTTCGTCCCGCGCTATTGGCGGATCGTGAACTCCCCCGTGCTCGACGCCGAGGGGCGACTGCTGCTGTTGCTCAACACCGCCCAGGAGGTCTGCGGCGAGGAAGCCCCTCAATCTCAGGCGCCGCCGCTCGGCTAGAACTCGTCCTCGATGCTGGCGCGGAATTGCTCGAAGATCTCCTTGGCGCGTTCGTCGGGGGTTTGGCCGGAATCGGCCTGGGTCTCGGGCGCAGGCCCCGCGGCGGCTCCGGTCAAGCGACCGACCACCGCGCCGTTCCGCACCAGCAGCACCTCCTCGCCGGGCTCCGCAGCCGTGAGCAGGGCGGCAAGTCTCGGCGGCAGATCATCGAGATCGATGCGCTTCATGAGCGCCATCCTAGCGCCCGCAAGCGTGACAGGGGAGCCCCGGGACCCTAGGGAGAAGCCATGGCCTACAAGTCCTTGCGCGAGTTCCTGAAGACGCTCGAAGCGGCGGGCGAGCTCGTCCGCGTCACCGAGCCGGTCTCCACGGTCCTGCAGATGACCGAGATCCACCGGCGGCTGTTGGCCGAAGGCGGGCCGGCGGTGCTGTTCGAGAACGTCATCCGCGCCGACGGCGAGCGCTCGCCGATGCCCTGCCTGGTCAACCTGTTCGGGACCGTCAAGCGGGTCGCCATGGGCGTGACCCTGGAGGGCCGGGCCCGCACCACCGCGGCCGACCTGCGCGAGGTGGGCGAACTGCTGGCCTTTCTGCGGGCCCCTGCGCCGCCGCGCGGCTTCAAGGACGCCATGGAGATGCTGCCGCTCGCCAAGACGGTGATGTCCATGCGCCCGGCGACCGTGAAGTCCGCGCCGGTGCAGCAGGTGGTCTGGACCGGTGACAGGATCGACTTGGGCAAGCTTCCGATCCAGACCTGCTGGCCGGGCGAGCCCGCGCCGCTGATCACCTGGCCGCTGGTGGTGACCCGCGGCCCCTCGCAAGAGCGCGAGGACGACTACAACCTCGGAATTTACCGCATGCAGGTGACCGGCAAGGACCGCACCATCATGCGCTGGCTCGCCCACCGCGGCGGCGCCCAGCACCACCGCCGCTGGAAGGCCGAAGGCCGCCGCGAGCCCCTGCCCGCCTGCGCAGTGATCGGCGCCGACCCGGGCACCATCCTGGCCGCCGTGACGCCCGTGCCCGACACGCTCTCGGAGTACCAGTTCGCCGGCCTCCTGCGCGGCGCCAAGGTCGACCTGGTCCCCGCCAAGACCGTGCCCCTGATGGTCCCGGCCCAGGCGGAGATCGTCATCGAGGGCCACGTCCTCTTGGACGATTACGAGGATGAGGGGCCGTACGGCGACCACACGGGATTTTACAATAGTGTTGAAAAATTTCCGGTCTTTCAGGTCAGCGCCATCACCATGCGCAAGGACCCGATCTATCTGACCACCTTCACCGGCCGCCCGCCGGACGAGCCCAGTGTGCTGGGCGAGGCGCTGAACGAGGTTTTCATCCCGCTGTTGCGCCAGCAGTTCCCGGAGATCGTCGACTTCTGGCTGCCGCCGGAGGGCTGCTCCTACCGGATCGCCGTGGTGTCGATGAAGAAGGCCTACGCCGGCCACGCCAAGCGCGTGATGATGGGCGTCTGGAGCTACCTTCGCCAGTTCATGTACACCAAGTGGGTGATCGTCGTGGACGACGACATCGACGCGCGCGACTGGAAGGACGTCATGTGGGCGATCTCCACCCGCATGGATCCGGCCCGCGACATTACGGTCGTGGAGAACACCCCGATCGACTACCTGGACTTCGCCTCGCCGGAGAGCGGGCTGGGCTCGAAAATCGGGATGGACGCCACGGACAAGTGGCCGCCGGAGACCCATCGCGAATGGGGCCGCAAGCTGGCCATGGACGAGGTCACCGTGGCGGAAGTCACGCAGATGTGGTCGCGACTGGGCCTGCCAGGCTCGGGCAAGCCGATCGGTTGACCTTGCGTCGCGCGGCAAAGCGCGACCAACTGCGCGGCCGGCGAGTGGCAGGGGGAAAAGCGCCATGGATGCAATGCCTTCCGCCCATGCGGCTGCCTTCTGGGTCGGGTTGCACCTGATCCTGCTGCTGGTGCTGTCGGTGCTTGTTGTGCGCCAGCGGCGCAAACATCAGGTGGTGCTGGGCGACGCCGACATCCCGCAACTTGCCCAGGCGGTGCGAGCCTTTGGAAACGCCACGGAATATGTGCCCGGCGGCCTGATCGCCATTGCGGTGCTGGCCATGGCGGGCGCGCCGCCGATGGTGGTCCACGCCGTGGGCCTGACCTTGTTCGTCGGACGTCTGGCCCACGCGGTGGGCTTGAGCCGCAGCGGCGCGGCCTCGGCGCTGCGATCGGCCGGGGTGATCCTGACCTGGCTGGCCTACATCGTGGGCGGGGTGTCGCTGATCTTCTATGCGATACCGTAGCTTGTTCCTGACCGCCGGCTCGGCCATATGGCCGACATGGACGAAAACCTGCTGAACGACGTGGTGGCCGCCGCCCTGGCCGCCGGGGCGGACGCCGCCGAGGCCGTGGGCGCCGAGCGACGCGCCCTTTCGATCACCGTACGCAACGGCGAGCTCGAGGAAGTCGAGCGCGAGGAAAGCCGCGACCTGGGCCTGCGCGTGTTCATCGGCAAGCGTCAGGCCTCCGTCTCCGGCTCCGATATCAGCGCCGAGGCCCGCGCCAAGCTGGTGGCTCGCGTCGTGGCTATGGCCCGGCTGGCGCCGGAAGATCCCTATGCGAGCCTGGCCGATCCGGACCGGCTGGCGAGGGGACCGTTGGCCGAGCTCGACCTCTACGATCCGGCGGAGCCGCAGCCCGAGGCCCTCGAGGCCACGGCGCGCATCGCCGAGGCCGCGGCCCGCGCCGTGCCCAGGGTGACCAATTCCGATGGCGGCTCGGCCAGTTGGTCGGCCGGGCAGTGGCGAATCGTCACCAGCGGCGGGTTCTCCGGCCTGCATCGGGCCTCCTCCTTCTCGCTCGGCGCCTCGGCCATCGCCGGCGACGCGGACGGCATGGAGACCGGCTATGACGGCCGCGCCGTGCGCTGGCAGAGCGACCTGCCCGACCCTGCGGCGATTGGCGCCGAAGCCGGGACCCGAGCCGCAGGCCGCCTGGGGGCGCGCAAGATCGCCTCGACCACCGCCCCTGTGATTTTCGAAAACCGCTTGGCCGCCTCGCTGCTGAGTCCGCTGGTGGGCGCGGTGTCCGGTCCCTCGATCGCTCGCGGCACCTCGTTCCTGAAGGACAAGCTCGGCCAATCCATCTTCGCCAAGGGGATCTCGGTCACCGACGATCCGCACCGCCTGCGCGGCCTGGGCTCATCGCCCTTCGACGACGAGGGCGTGGCGAATGGTCGGATCAGCCTGATCGACGATGGGGTGCTGACCACCTGGCTGCTGAACACTTCCTCGGCGCGGCAGCTGGGCCTGGCCACCACCGGCCACGCCTCGCGCGGCCTCGCCGGCCCGCCCGGCGTGAGCCCTTCAAACCTGACCCTGGAGCCTGGGACGCGCACCCAGGCGCAACTGATGGCCGACGCCGGCGCGGGCCTGCTGGTCACCTCGATGTTCGGTCCGTCGCTCAACGGCAACACCGGCGACTGGTCCGTTGGATGTTCGGGCTTCTGGTTCGAGGGCGGCGAGATCGCCTATCCGGTCAACGAGATTACCGTGGCCGGCAATCTGATCGACATCTACGCTCGCCTGGTTCCGGGCGCGGATCTGGAAATCAGAGGCGCGTCGAACGCGCCTTCGATCCTAGTGGACGGCCTGGCGATCGCCGGGCTTTAGCGCTCAGGCCATTGATCCCGACGCTGCGTAAGCCTATCGGCTGCGCCAAGCGCCTCTGCGCACCTCCACTATACGAAAAGACCCTGAGACCCATGCCCGACAAACAGCTCCTTCACCTGGTGATCGGCGGCGAACTGAAGGTCCTCAACGGGCCCGCCGAGTTCCGCGACCTCAGTAAAGTCGACCTGGTGGGCGCCTATCCGAACTACAATCTGGCGCTGGCCGCCTGGCGCGCGAAGGCCCAATCGACAGTGGACAATGCGCTGATGCGCTACTTCATCATCCACGCCCACAAGCTGCTCGATCCCGAGTCGGACCACGAGCACGGGCACGATCATTGAGATCCTAACACATCCTCCTTGTCATCCCGGTTTCGCCGCAGGCGAAAACCGGGCCCCATAGGCGCCAAGGAAGCCGGGTCTTCGGGCGGCGCCGCGAGCGTCCAGTTCTGAAGTTCGAAGTCTATGGGTCCCGGTCTTCCGCTGCACGGAAACCGGGATGACACCTGGGATGTGCAGAATGGGCCGCTACTCGCGCCGGAGCAGCTTCTCGGTCAGCGCCGATCCTACCAGGCCGGCGCGGAAATCAGCCTTCATGCCGGCCGGGTCATAGGTGGGGCTCTCGACCCATTGCAGGAACGACATCCCGGCCGGTTCACCCTCGGCCAGGTAGCGTTCGAAGACGTAATCCAGCACCCCGGTCTTGCCTTGTTTCACGTGCAGATAGCGGATGTGCAGCTGGCTCAGGGCCTCGCGAATCGGCAGGCCTTTGCGGAAATGCATGTAGAGCACGCTCATGATGCCCGCCCGGTCCGCACCGGACTTGCAGTGGATCAGGGCCGGATAGGCGATGGTCTCGTAGAGCCGCTTGGCGCCCAGCATCTGCTCGCGGCTGGCGACCTCCCGCGAGGTGACCGTGAAATTGATCATTTCCAGGCCCAGGGCGGCGCAGGCGTCCTTCTCCAGGGCGTGGAAGCTCGCGTCGAACCCGCCGCGCAGGTTGACGATGGTCTTGATTCCCCGTTCCTTCCAGGCGGCCAGCTGATGCGGCCAGGGCTGATTGGTGCGCACCAGCTCGTCGGAGATCCAGTGGGCGTTCTGGAAGCCCAGGCGCAGGTAGGCGTGGTCGTTCCACAGGTAATCGGCGACGGTCCTGAAGCGCCCGCCCGGGGTGGCGAGGTCGAATACGGGCTTGGCTGGCGCGAGCGTCATGGCGCCCTACCTAAGGGTTCCGCGGCCTCGACGGAAGCCACCTGGACCAAGGGTCGCATTGGCGCCGCGGCGGGGCGCCGTCTTGACTTCAATCCCGCATCGGACGACGCCTCAGCTCATGAGCGCGACTGAACCGCCGGAGCTGAGCGCCCGCGCCCTGATAGGCCGGGTGGCGCGGATCTATATGGCGCCGCGCTGGAAAGGCTGGCTGACGGCCCTGATGGCCGCCATCGTCGTGGCCTACTGCAGCACTCAGCTGATCCATCTGCTGAAGCCGGCCACCGACGAACTGATGGTGGCGCACAAGCTCCGCGATCTGATCGTCCTGCCGTTGACGCTCGCGGCCTACGCCATCGGCAGGGCTGCCGCGCAGGTCATCCAGGCTTCGCTGATCAACCGAATCGGCAACGCCGTGGTGGGCGACGTCCAGGTGCAGCTGTTCGGCAAGCTGGTGCGCGCGGACCTGGCGCGCCTGCGACGCGAGCACTCCGGGACCTATGTTTCGTCGGTGCTCTATGACGCGGGCCTGATCCGCGAGGCGGCGACATCCGGCGTGGTCAACTACACCCAGAACCTGCTGCAGGTGATCGGGGCTGCGGTGGTGATGATCTCCACCGACTACACCCTGGCTCTGGTCGTGCTGGCCGCAGCGCCGCCCGCCAGCTGGATCATGCGCCGGTTTTCCCGACTGACGAGCAAGGCCGCGCGCGGCGCGATGACTGAGACCTCCGCGCTCTCCAGCGCGATCATGGAAAGCCTCGACGGCGTGCGGGTCGTGAAGATCGAGAACCGGGAGGCCTATGAAGAGTCCCGGGTCTCTGAGGTCGTGGACCGCCGCCAGGTGCATCTGGTCAAGGGGGCGAACGCCCGGGCCTACGCCGCGCCGGCCACCGAACTTCTGATGACGCTGATCACCGCGGCGATCATCGCCTATGTAGGCTGGCGTTCAGCGCACGGCCACATGAGTCCCGGCGCTTTCATTGCTTTCGTGGGCGCGCTGGGCCTGGCGTCGCAGTCGCTGCGCCAGCTGGCCAATCTGCAGACTGTCTTCGCCGAGGGCATGTCGGCCGCGAGGCGGCTGTTCGCGGCGCTGGATGTCGCGCCGGAAGTACGCGAGCAGCCGGGCGCCCACCCGCTCCCCCGCGGACAGGCCACCATCCGCTTCGAACACGTCGACTTCGCCTACGGGCCGCAGATTGCGCCGACGCTCAGCGACATCTCCTTTGAGGTTCACCGCGGTGAGACCGTGGCGTTGGTCGGTCCTTCGGGCGGCGGCAAGTCGACGATCCTTAACCTGATTCCGCGGTTCTACGACCCGAGTGGCGGCCGGGTGAGCGTGGACGGCCACGACCTGCGAGATGTGACGCTCCCATCGCTGCGCGGCCAGATCGCGCTGGTCACCCAGGAGCCCTTCCTGTTCGACGACACGATCCGCGCGAACATCGCCTATGCGCGACCCGACGCCTCCCAGGCGGAGATCGAGCAGGCGGCCCGTGAGGCCGCGGCGCACGAATTCATCCTGAACCTCCCCCTGGGCTATGAGACCGGGGTCGGCGAGGCGGGCGCGCGCCTATCCGGGGGCCAAAGGCAGCGGATCGCCATCGCTCGCGCGTTCCTCAAGGACGCGCCGATCTTACTGCTTGATGAAGCGACGAGTGCGCTCGACACCGAGAGCGAGGCTCAGGTGCAGGCGGCGCTGAAGCGTCTGATGGCCGGCCGCGCGACGATCCTGATCGCCCACCGGCTGTCCACGGTCCGCGTCGCCGACCGAATCTACGTGATCGACCGGGGCCGCATCGTGGAGACCGGCGACCATGCGGGCCTGCTCCGCAAGCACGGCCTCTACGCCCGTCTCGCCAAGACCGCCGACCTCGAGGCGGAACCGGAA